>JAUNTY010000082.1 GCA_030538415.1 Neisseria sp.
ATAGTCGTTTCAATTTAGATTGAGACAAGGAAGCAAGCCGAAGACAGTACAGATATAGTCGAAGAAATTAGTTTCTGCTACGGTGTTGGCTCGCCTTGTCGTACTATCTATGCTGCCTGCGGCTCGCCGCCTTGTACCAGAATCTCATTTCTCCGAGTATAGTACGACAAAGTGCAGCAACGCTGTATCAAACTAAATTGAAACGACTATATATTTGCTCATAAGAAAACTGCACCTTTTTAAAGTTGGCTGGAGTGTCCAACTTTTGGGGTGCAGTTCATTTCAGACGGCCTATTTGTTTCAGACGGCCAAACGGTTTAACCTCAAGCGCAAATCCGCTAAAATAAAAGCCGTCCGAATCCATTATCGAAAGCCGCCGCATGCATACCATTCCTGCCCACACCCAGATTGCCGTTATCGGCGCAGGCCCGGTCGGCGTGTTGGCGGCTTTGTCGCTGCACCGCCAGGGCAAGCAGGTATTGCTGATCGAAGCGCGGCCGCAACACGCCGAGATTCGCGACCGCCGCACTTTGGCTTTGTCGTTCAACAGCGTGGCGGCGTTTGAAGCGGCGGGCGTGGATTTGCCGCCTGCCGACACCACCGCGATTGAAAACGTGCACATTTCCCAACAGGGCGTATTCGGGCGTACCTTATTGCGCGCCACCGACATGGGCGTGACCGCGCTCGGGCGCACCGTCGATTACGCGCTGATTATGCGCCAATGCGAAGCCGCGCTGGCCAAGCAAAACGTACCGGTCTTGTGGCAGACGCAAGTGCAAAACGTGCGCACCTTAAGCCGCTTTGCCGAACTCGATATCCTGTACAACGGCCAGTCGCACAGCATCACCGCCGATTGGGTGGTGTTGGCCGAAGGCGGCCACCTCACCGACGACCTGCCCGGGCTTTACCGCCACAGCTACGATTATCAACAATCCGCGCTGGTGACCACGCTCGAATTCGAACATGGCAACGACGGCACGGCCTACGAGCGTTTTTCCGATGCCGGGCCGTTTGCACTCCTGCCCTACGGCAACGCCTACCGCCTCGTGTGGACGCGTTCGCCCGCCGATGCACAAGCCTTGAAAGACATGCCGTTTGCCGACTTTGCCCAAGCCTTCGAGCAGGCATTCGGCCAGCGTTTAGGCCGTCTGAAAACGCGCGGCGAAGCAGCGGTGTTTCCCCTGCAATTGAAACAGCTCAACAAGGTTTACAGCGGCCGCGTGGTCTGCATCGGCAATGCAGCCCAAACCATGCACCCCGTTGCCGCGCAAGGGCTGAATCTCGGCGTGCGCGACGCTTTGGCATTAGCGGCCTGCTTCGATGCGCCGATGAGTTTGCAAAACAATGATTTGGCGCAACAATACGCCGCCCGCCGCCGCCTCGATGCGCAAGCCATCGTCGGCTTCACCCACAGCCTCGTGACTCTCTTTGACCATCCCGATGCAATCTTAAAACTCGGCCGCGGCGGCGTGATGAGCCTGCTCGACAGCCTGCCTGCCGCGCGCCAGAAATTTACCGAACAGCTGATTTTCGGCCTGTAGCCACCTGCCCGGCCTGCCGCTTCAGCGCCGGGTCGGGATGGGCAGCGGCATGGCGCGTATCGGCTTAATCCGTTATAGTTATAGTGGACAAGCCGACACCTGCCGCAGGACGGCAACCTCGCATCCGCTATCGACCATTTCACTCTATCATTTGTCACATTTGCACCGTATGGTTGCATACGTATCCGCCCTGCCGTCCCCAACCACGCCCAGCCAAGGAGACGAACATGCTGACCTTGCAAGATTCAACCATTTGCCTGATGCCGCTGGCCATCGAACACTTTGATGCGCTGCTGAAAATTGCCGACGAATGCCCCAACACCTGGCAATACACCCCCAATACGGCGCTGGGTGCCGAAAACATGCACAGCTACATCCAGAAAGCACTGGTCAAACGCGCGGCGGGCAGCCATCTGCCGTTTGTCGTCCAATTAAAAGCGAGCGGCGAGATTGTCGGCAGCACGCGCTTTTACGACATCAACGAACATCACAAAACCGTCAGCATCGGCTACAGCTGGCTGCATACCAAGATGCGCGGCAAAGGCATCAACCGGCGCGCCAAATTCCTGATGCTGCAACACGCGTTTGAAAATTGGGACATGTGCCGCGTCAACTTCACCGCCGATGTCAACAACACCACCAGCATCAGCGCCCTGCTCAATATCGGCTGCACGCTCGAAGGCGTGCTGCGCAGCGACATTGTGCTGGCCAACGGCCGCCGCCGCAACACCGCCGTACTCAGCATCCTGCGCCACGAATGGCATGACCGGGTGAAAAACATGCTAGCGCTGAAAATAGAATCTTGAAATGCATTTGGATACCCGGTCAAAAAAGCAGGCCGAAAAAGTGGGATTGATTTATTGCTTACTTCACCATCTTAAAGAAAAGAAACCGCTTTTTTCGTGCCGCGCAACCGGTTTATCTGTTTGAATCGGCATCAAACCCCAACCCTGCCATTTTGGCTGCAGGTCGGCCATCACTGCCCGATCTACAGCGGAAATTTTACTCGCGAGATAAACAAAACGACCTGTCGCAAAACAGGTCGTTTTATTTATCTGTTTCCAGTCTGCATACCAGCCTTATTCTTCGGCTTGCACGGCTTCTGCAGTGGTTTCTTCGGTTTGCACACTTGCTGCGGCGGCTTCTGCCTGCGGTGCTTTGGCTGCTGCCGCGGCCTTCCGTTCGGCCTGGGCGGCAAGGGCTTGCTGCACCGCCGGATGCTGTTGGGCAATCGCCTGCTCTTCGGCGGTCACTTCGCCCTTGAAGCGGTTGTTGAGGTCAAAGCGTTTGCCGCCGCGAGCCAGGGCTTTCAGGTAGCGCGGGCGGCGGCAGTGGTTAGCCAATACGCGCGCAATCAGCGTGGCATCGAATTGCGGCAAGGCGGCCACCAAATCTTGGTCAATGCCGACGGCCAGCGGCTTGAAGCGCTTGAACACATCGTATTTGTTGTAGATGTGATCCGCAATCATATCGGTTTGTTTTTTCTTGCTCATGGTTTGCACGGCGGATTTCAGCGCCGCGCCCAAAGCGGTTTCTTGTGTCATTGTATTAAATTCCTGTGAATAACAACTGCGCGTATCTTTTTTAATGTGCCGCACTTTTAAAACTAGGCGGCATTGTAGTACAAACCGAATGTTTTGGCTAAGGTTTTTCTTCTGTTGCCTGCATGTAAACCCTGGTTTTGACAGCCTGAGGCCTTTGCAAAAAAATGATATCCGTCGCCCCTGAAACAACCGTCACACCCGCGCAGACGGGTGCTTGGTGCGAAGCGCAGCTTTGTTTGCCCGCCCATTCCTCTGATTCTAAAAATCCAATATTAATCATTAGGTTGTGAATTTACAGGGCTGGCAAGTTTGAGCTGAAGCGCGGCTTCAGACTGGGCACCCGCCTGCGCGGGTGCGACGGTTGTTTTTTACAAAGATTGCAGCCTTGCAGCGTTCAGACGGCCATTGGTTTTTCAGCGGCGGGCGATGTCGGGCGTATCCACGCGTACGTCGGCGTTTTGCGCGCGTTGGCGTAGGGCGTGATCCATCAACACCAGGGCCAGCATGGCTTCGGCAATCGGCGCGGCGCGCAGGCCGACGCAGGGGTCGTGGCGGCCGTGGGTGGCGATTTCGACGGGGTTGCCGTCGATGTCGATGGAGCGGCGCGGGGTGGCGATGCTGCTGGTGGGCTTGATGGCGAAATTGGCGCTGATGGTTTGGCCGGTGGAAATGCCGCCGAGGACACCGCCGGCGTGGTTGCTCAAAAAGCCGTCGGGAGTGAGCTCGTCGCCGTGCTCGCTGCCGCGTTGGGCAACGCAGTCGAAGCCCGCGCCGATTTCCACGCCTTTGACGGCGTTGATGCTCATTAAAGCATAAGCGATGTCGGCATCGAGGCGGTCGAATACCGGCTCGCCGAGGCCGACGGGTACATTACGGGCTTCGACGCGCAGTTTCGCGCCGACCGAATCCAGCGATTTGCGGATGCTGTCCATGTATTGCTCGAGCGATTCGATTTGGCTTTGGTTGGCGGCGAAGAAAGGATTTTGGTTGATGTGTTCGTAGCCTTCAAAGGCGATTTCCTGCTCGCCGACCTGGGTAACGTAGCCGGTGATTTCGGTGCCGAATTTTTCGTTCAGCCATTTTTTGGCCACTGCACCGGCAGCCACACGGGCGGCGGTTTCGCGGGCAGACGAACGGCCGCCGCCGCGGTAGTCGCGCGTGCCGTATTTGTGCCAATAGGTGTAGTCGGCGTGGCCGGGGCGGAATTGGCGGGCGATGTTGCCGTAGTCTTTGCTGCGCTGGTCGGTGTTGCGGATCAGCAGCGCGATGGGCGTGCCGGTGGTTTTGCCTTCGAATACGCCGGAGAGGATTTCCACTTCGTCGGCTTCGCGGCGTTGGGTCACATGGCGGCTGGTACCGGGTTTGCGGCGGTCGAGATCGGCCTGAATATCGGCTTCGGCGAGCGAAAGCCCGGGCGGGCAGCCGTCGATGATGCAGCCCAATGCGGGGCCGTGGCTTTCGCCGAAAGTGGTCACGGTGAAGAGTTGTCCGAATGTATTGCCTGCCATGATTTTGCGCGTCGGTTGTGGTTGGAATGAGGAAAGAGTGTAGCATAATTCGGGCGCCAAGGCCGTCTGAAAGCACATCGGGCGCTTCCAAAGCGTGCAAGGCATTGTTGGCGCGGCTCAAAGGCAGCTTATAGTCGAAGAAATGAGTTGCTGCTACGGCGTTGGCTTGCCTTGTATCAAAATCTCATTTCTCCGACTATATATAACTTCTGGTTCTAACAACATGGATTCTGGTTCTTTCTCTTTTCAGACGGCCTGCATTAGAATACACGGCTACCATGCCTCAGCATATTCATCACATACTATAAAAGGAAAAAATCATGGCACGTTTAACCGTACACAGCGTAGACACCGCACCCGAAGCTGCCAAAGCGCGCGTGGAAACCGCCCAGAAAAACAACGGCTTTTTGCCCAACCTGATCGGCGTATTGGCCAATTCGCCCGCTGCTTTGGCGATGTATCAGGATGTGGGCGCTATCAACGCCACCACCAGCCTGACTGCGGGCGAGCGCGAAGTGGTGCAGATTACCGCTGCCGTTATCAACCAGTGCGGCTTCTGCAAGGCCGGCCACACCGCGCTTTCCACCAAGAAAAACCTGTTGGAGCCGCAAGCCATCGAAGCGCTGCGCAACACCACCGCGCTAGACGATGCCAAACTCAACCAACTGGCCTTGTTCACCCAATCGGTGATGGCCAACAAAGGCAATGTCAGCGACGACGAACTACAAGCCTTCTTTGCCGCCGGCTACAACCAACAACAGGCGCTGGAAGTGGTATTGGGCGTGGCTTTGGCTACCTTGTGCAACTATGCCAACAACCTCGCACACAACGAAATCAACCCCCAATTGCAGCCCTACGCTTGATTGGCAGCCATGTTTCAGACGGCATCCGATGCCGTCTGTAGTCGAAGAAATGAGTTTCTGCTACGGCGTTGGCCCGCCTTGTATCAGAATCTCATTTCTCCGACTATAAATGCCATTCGATAAAATGATGCCGCCTGTTTTGGTGCGCCTTGGTTCGAAACGGGCGATTTGCCCACTCATGCGCCGAAGCACCCGAACAATCCATCCCGCTGCACGCTTGTTTTTTGAACAGATTTTTTGGACAAGCATCCAGAAACACCATCCTCCGGAGAACACCATGACAAACCGAGCCGAACTTCTGCAAGCCGTGCGCGACCTGGCGAAAACCGATTTGCGCCCGCTGGTTGACGACATCGACCGCAAAGGCCTGTATCCGCAAGATTTTATGCACAAGCTGGGCAATACCGGCGCTTTCGCCTGCGTCGGCAGCGAAGCAGAAGGCGGCAACGGCCTGGGGCTGGCGGCGCAGATTGACGTCATCCGTGCAGTCGGCGGCGAATGCGGCGCCACCGCGTTTTCCGTGTGGTGCCAGACCGCCTGCGGCTGGTATCTGCACCAAAGCAGCAACCCGACCGTGCGCGAACGCTACCAGCGCGACGTGTTGCAAGGCAAAAAACTGGCGGGCACAGGCATGTCGAATACCGTCAAGCATCTGGCGGGCATCGAAAAACACCTGTTGCAGGCCGAAAAAACCGACGGCGGCTACATCGTCAACGGCACGTTGCCGTGGGTGTCGAACATCGGCGAAGACCATTTGTGGGCTTCCACC
The DNA here is from genome assembly GCA_030538415.1 of Neisseria sp. Classification (GTDB taxonomy): domain Bacteria; phylum Pseudomonadota; class Gammaproteobacteria; order Burkholderiales; family Neisseriaceae; genus Neisseria. The sequence goes on from JAUNTY010000082.1 coordinate 6,226, forward strand.
GCGCAAATCGGCGACAGCTACGTGATGTTCATCACCGGCGGCCATGTTGACGGCGTATCGCTGCATGCCTGCCCCGAATTCTGCGCCCTCGAAGGCACGCGCACCTTCAGCGTGCGCTTTGAAAACGTGTTCGTGCCCAACGAAGACCTGCTCGCCGACGCCGATGAATTCGCCGACTACATCGGCCGTATCAAATCCGGCTTTATCCTGCTGCAAATGGGCATCGGCGGCGGCATCATCGACGGCTGCCTCGGCGTTATCCGCCTGGCAAACGTGAGTGCGGGCGAAGTGAACACCTATCTCGACCACAGCTTCGACGATATTCAGACGGCTCTGAACCAGGCTTGGGCGGAAACCGAACGCCTCGCCGATGCGGCCTGGAACAACCAACCCGAGCTGCTGCCGACGCTGAAACTGCGCCTGGCGGGCGGCGAATTGAGCCTGGCCGCCGCGCAATCGGCCGCGCTGCACGCCGGCGCCAAAGGCTACCTGATGCGCAGCCCCGCCCAGCGCCGCATGCGCGAAGCGATGTTTGTGGCGATTGTCACCCCTGCTACCAAACATCTGCGCAAAGAAATCGCGGCATTGGAAGCTGCTTGAGAACGCTTCAGACGGCCTGATTTTCAAAAAAAGGCCGTCTGAAAACAAAAGGATACAGACAATATGGCACAATACATGTGCGGCCCCTGCGGCTGGATTTACGATGAAGATTTGGGCGACCCCGAACACGGCCTCGCCCCCGGCACCAAGTTTGAAGACATTCCCGACGACTGGCGCTGCCCCGAATGCAATGTCGGCAAGGATGAATTTTATCTGCTTGATTTTGTGATATGACTTTGTTTGGATAACAAAAAAGGCCGTCTGAAACATGTTTCAGACGGCCTTTTCTGATTGCCGCCTTTATCTACACATGCTGTGGGTAAAGTTGTGGAAAAGCTGTCAATAAGGCTGCACCGGGTTTGAAAACCCAATGGAAAATTTCAGTGATCAAAAAATCATCAAAAACAACTATTACATCCATCATTATTTTGCACGATATACTCTGAAAACCTGTTGCTGCATGCCGTAAGCCACCTTATCCACTGCTATAGAGGAAAACCTTAATTCCTACTACTGCGTTGCTGCGTCTAGCCGTATTATAGTCGTTTCAATTTAGATTGAGACAAGGCAGCAAGCCGCAGACAGTACA
>JAUNTY010000018.1 GCA_030538415.1 Neisseria sp.
GAAATGGATTCCGGCCTGCGCCGGGGTAGCGTAGCGGACTTGCGAAGCTAATGACGGATGTAATGGATATTTCCAAGAAAAAAGTATTTTGCAAAGGTCTCGGCCCGTGAAAGTTGCAAAAGCCGTCTGAATGTTCAGACGGCCTGCGGATAATGCGCAATCAATCCGCTTCCCGCCATTATTCGGCATCTTTTTCCGCTGCATCGTCCAGCGATTTCAACCACGCCAGTTTTTCGCCGATTTTGATTTCCAAACCGCGCGGTACGGGTTGGTAGAAATCGGGTTCGGCCACGCCGTCAGGCATATAGCTTTCGCCGGCGGCGTAGGCGTGCGGTTCGTCGTGGGCGTAGCGGTATTCGCGGCCGTAGCCGAGCTCTTTCATCAATTTGGTCGGGGCGTTGCGCAGGTGTACGGGCACTTCGTCGCTGGGGTTTTGTTTCACAAACGCGCGCATTTCGTTATAGGCATTGTAGCCCGCGTTGGATTTGGCGGCGGCGGCCAGATAAAGCACCGCCTGCGCCAGCGCGAGTTCGCCTTCGGGGCTGCCCAGCCGCTCGAAGGTGGTGGCGGCATCGTTGGCGATTTGGAAGGCGCGCGGGTCGGCGAGGCCGATGTCTTCCCAGGCCATGCGCACGATGCGGCGGGCGAGATAGCGCGGGTCGGCGCCGCCGTCGAGCATGCGGCAAAACCAATACAGCGCGGCATTCGGATGCGAGCCGCGCACGGATTTGTGCAGCGCGGAGATTTGGTTGTAGAAACTTTCGCCGCCTTTGTCGAAACGGCGGATTTGCGTGCCGAGGCTGTTGGCGAGAAATTCGGCGCTCAATTCGGCGATGTTTTGCGTTTGCGCGGCGCGCAGGAGTTGTTCCAGTAAATTGAGCAAACGCCGTGCGTCGCCGTCAGCGGTGGCGAGTAGCAGCTCCAACGCATCGTCGGCAATGTGCATCCCCTGATATTCGGGCAGGGCGAACACTTTGGCGGCGAGCTGTTGCAACTCTTCGGCCTTGAGCGATTGCAGGGTATAGACCTGGGCGCGGGAGAGCAGGGCGGGATTGACTTCAAACGAAGGGTTTTCGGTGGTTGCGCCGATAAAGGTGAGCAGGCCGCTTTCGACGTGCGGCAGGAAGGCATCTTGTTGGGCTTTGTTGAAACGGTGCACCTCATCGACAAACAAAATCGTTGCCTGGTCTTGTTGCAGCGCGATTTCGGCTTTTTCAATTGCCTCGCGGATGTCTTTTACGCCGGAAAAGACGGCGGAAACGGGCAGAAACTGGGCGTTGAAACTCTGCGCCAAAATCCGCGCCAGCGTGGTTTTGCCCACGCCCGGCGGCCCCCACAACAGCATAGAATGCGGTTTGCCGCCTTCCACCGCCACCCGCAGCGGTTTGCCCGCGCCGATTAAGTGCTGTTGGCCGATAACGTCATCGAGCGAATGCGGGCGCAGCCGCTCGGCAAGCGGCGCATCGGGTTGGCGGGAAAATAAATCCGGCATGGCGGCAATCCTAGTTTCAGACGGCCTTTATTATAGCAAGAGACCTTTGCAAAAAAAGCACATTGTCGCACCCGCGCAGGTGGGTGCCTAGTGCAAAGCTCAGCTTTGCTTGTTTATCTATTTTTTCCAATTCCAAAAAAAACAGTATGGATTGAGACCTTTGCAAAATACTTTTTTCTTGGAAATATCCATTCCATCTGTCATTCCGGCGCAGGCCGGAATCCATTTCTCCAAAATTCAGTTATTTGATTTCAAATGGGTTTTCATGGCGAGCTATGGATTCCGGCCTGCGCCGGAATGACGGAGCGGGTGCTTTTGCGATGCAGCAAAAGGTATTTTGCAAAGGTCTCGAATTACAAGGTTGCGTATTTTCAGAGCGGGCAAGTTTGAGCTGAAGCGTGGCTTCAGACTGGGCACCGGCCTGCGCGGGTGCGACGGGCCGGGGCGTTTTGCAAAATCTCAGTAAGTGTGTTTGGAATAGGGCGTGTGGTTTTTTACGCGGAGGCCGTCTGAAAGGAAATGGTTTTTCAGACGGCCTCAATAATCATGCAAGCATTCGCCTGAATAAGCCGCTTCGGGTACAATACGCGGCAATATGTTTTCAGACGGCATCTAAACCTCCATGACAAACGAACGCGACAAAATGCTGGCCGGTGTGCCGCACAACCCGCTCGATGCGGATTTGACCGCCGAGCGCGACCGCGCCAAGGAATTGCTGCACGACTATAATGTCTGCACCCGTCCGGGCGATATGGCGACCCGCCGCCGCCTGATGGGCGAATTGCTGGGCAAAGGCGGCGAGGACGCGTATGTGGTGCAGCCGTTTTATTGCGATTACGGCCGTTATATCGAAGTGGGCGACAACTTTTTTGCCAATTTCAATTGCACGATTTTGGATGCGGGCGGGGTGTTTATCGGCGATAATGTGCTGCTGGCGCCGAACGTCGGCCTCTACACCGTCGGCCACCCGCTCGACAAGAATTTGCGCAACGCCGCCTGGGAAGATGCCAAGTCGATTGTCATCGGCGACAATGTTTGGATCGGCGCGGGCTGTATCGTGGTCGGCGGCGTCACCATCGGCGACAACAGCGTGATTGCCGCGGGCAGCGTAGTCACCAAAAGCATTCCCGCCGATTCGTTGGCGATGGGCGCACCCTGCAAAGCGGTGCGCAAGATTACCGAAGCCGATCGTGCCGCTTATCAGGCGCGCATTGATGCGGCGGATTCTTTTTATTCTTCAATCAAGTGAGACGTATCATGAAAAAAATTCTGTTGGCGGCGGCTGCCGTTTTGGCTTTGGGCGCGTGCGGTACAGACGGCACAGGCGGTTTTGATACCGGCATGGGCATGGGCAATTCTTTGGTGAAAACCGCCATCGACAACCAATGCCGCACCGAGCTGAACAACCGCAACGAATGGCGTTTGGCGATGTTGGTACAAAGCGCCGAGCAACAACGCGCGTGGGAAGACAAAATCTGCGGCTGCGCCAGCGAAGAAGCGCCGAACCAGATGAGCGCCACCGAGTTGATGCAGGTGGTGAATCCGGCTACCCGAACACAAGCCGTGGCGAGCGTAACCGCCAAAACCGTTACTGCCTGCGTGAAACGTTTGTATACCAAATAATTCCGATAAAAAGTTTCAGACGGCCTCTTTGATGTAGATAAAGGCCGTCTGAACAGTGGTTTTATTGTGTCGATTTAAACTTGAAGAAACGAAAACATGAAATACATCAGCACCCGCGGCGATACCGCCCACAAACCGTTTAGCGAAGTGTTATTGATGGGTCTTGCGCCCGACGGCGGCCTGATGCTGCCGGAGCATTATCCGCAAATCAGCGAGCAAACCTTGCAACAATGGCGCGACCTGAGCTATCCGGCGCTGGCGTTTGAAGTGATGAGCCTGTTTATTACCGATATTCCCGCTGCCGATTTGCGCGATATTATCAATCGCACCTACACCGAAGCAGCGTTTGGCAGCAAAGAAATCACCCCTGTGCGCACACTTTCAGACGGCATCAAGATTCAAGCCTTGTCCAACGGCCCGACGCTGGCGTTTAAAGACATGGCGATGCAGTTTCTCGGCAATGCGTTTGAATATGTGCTCGCCAAAGAAGGCAAAACGCTGAACATTCTCGGTGCGACCAGTGGTGACACCGGCTCGGCGGCGGAATACGCCTTGCGTGGGAAAAAAGGCGTCAACGTGTTTATGCTGTCGCCCGAAGGCAAAATGAGCGCCTTCCAGCGTGCGCAGATGTTCAGCCTGCAAGACGAAAATATCCACAATATCGCTGTGCACGGTATGTTTGACGACTGTCAGGATATTGTCAAAGCGGTGCAAAACGATGCTCATTTTAAAGAGCAATACCAAATCGGTACGGTGAATTCGATCAACTGGGGGCGCATCGTCGCGCAAGTGGTGTATTACTTCGCCGGCTATTTCAATGCCACTTCCAGCAACGAGCAAAAAGTGAGTTTTTGCGTGCCCAGCGGCAATTTCGGTAATGTCTGCGCCGGTCATATCGCCCGCCAGATGGGCTTGCCGATTCACCGCCTGATTGTCGCCACCAATGAAAACGACGTATTGGATGAATTTTTCAAAACCGGCGAATATCGCCCGCGTTTGCCGGAAGATACGCAGGTAACGTCCAGCCCGTCGATGGATATTTCCAAAGCTTCCAATTTCGAACGCTTTATTTTCGATTTGATGGATCGCGATGCGGTGCAGATTCAGGCGCTGTGGGCGGAAGTGGGCGCGGGCAAAGGCTTTGATTTGAGCCTGCAACTGGAAAAAATCCACGAAAAATACGGTTTCGTGTCGGGTAAAAGCCTGCACCGCAACCGCCTCGACACCATCGCCGAAGTTTATCAAACCGACGGAGAATTGCTCGATCCGCACACCGCCGACGGTGTGAAAGTGGCGCGTGAAGTGCGCGAGGCGGGCGAAACCGTCGTTTGCCTCGAAACCGCATTGGCGGCGAAATTCGATGCCACCATCCGCGAAGCGGTCGGCGAGGTGGCGATTCCGCGCCCGGCGCATCTGGCGGGCTTGGAAGATTTGCCGCAGCGCGTGCAGGTGGTGCCGAACAACGCCGATGTGGTGAAAACCATCATCCGCGAAACCTTGGCAAAATAAGCAGTCATGAGGCCGTCTGAAAGCCTGTCGGTTTTTCAGACGGCATTAATCTGTTTTTAAAACAGCAAACATTGATTTGAGAAACGCTTTTGTTTAAAATCGTATGTTTGCTCTAACAGCGAAGAATGTATGCGCCCATCTCAACAACAGTCGGGCTGGCAGCTGTATAAACGGCTGGCTGTTTACCTCAAAGGCTATTGGAAGGTTTTTGCCGTCGCCGTGGTGTCGATGCTGGTGGTGGCGGCGACCATGCCTTTGTTTGGTTATCTGCTCAAGCCTTTGATTAACGAAGGCTTTGTCGATAAAAATATGCAGAAGATGAGCTGGCTGCCGCTGGCTATCGTCGGCCTGTTTATCGTGCGCGGCGCGTTCAACTTCATCAACGAATACTGCACCAGCTACCTTTCCAGCCATTTGGTGCAGCAGATGCGCGAAGAGATGTTCGGCAAGCTGATGAAGCTGCCGTCGTCGTATTTCAGCAGCCATGCCAGCGGCCGCGTGATGTCGCGCGTGCTCAACGATGCCAACCAGATTGCCGATGCCGGTTTCAACGTGATTACCGTGCTGGCGAAAGATGGTGTGAGCGTGGTCGGCCTGCTCGGCTTGCTGATGTATCTCAACTGGCGGCTGACGCTGATTACCTTTGTTATCCTGCCGGTGGTTGCCGTCAGCGTGCGCGCGGTCAGCAAACGCCTGCGCCGCCTGTCTCATACCAATCAGCAGCAGATGGGGCAGATGACGCAGGTGTTGAACGAAAGCATCGACGGCGCGCGCGTCATCAAAGTTTACGGCGGCCAGGTGCGCGAAACCGGTCGTTTCGGCCATGCTGCGGGCGGGGTGCGCCGCAATAATGTGAAACAGGCGGCGGCCAGCTCGGTCGGCAGCAGCATCACCCAAATCATGGCTTCGGTGGCGTTGGCGGGCATTCTGTATATGGCGGCACGCGAAGCGCACAGCGACGGCTTCAGCGCCGGTGATTTCATGTCGTTTCTGTCGAGCATGATCATGATGTTCGACCCCATCAAGCGCATGACCGGTGTGATGCAGTCGCTGCAACGCGGCCTGGCGGCGGCGGAAAGCGTGTTCGGCTTTCTCGATGAAGCCGAAGAAACCGACGGCGGCGTGTTGCAGCTGGGCAACAAGCCCGGTGCGATTGAGTTTGCAAACGTGGTGCACCGCTATCCCGATGCCGAGAAAAACAGCCTCAACGGCATTGATTTGACCGTGCCGCAAGGTAAGGTCATTGCTTTGGTGGGTGCATCGGGTTGCGGCAAAACCACGCTTGCCAACCTGATTCCGCGCTTCTTCAACCCCACCGAGGGCGAAGTGCGCATCGGCGGTAACGACATCCGCGAATACACCTTGGAAAGCCTGCGCAGCCAAATGGCGTTGGTGAGCCAGGATGTGGTGCTGTTCAACGACACCGTGGCGGGCAACATCGCCTACGGCCAGCTGAGCAAGGTGACCGAAGCTGAGATTATCCAGGCCGCCAAAGCCGCCAATGCCTGGTCGTTTATCCAGGCGATGCCGCAAGGGCTGCAAACCGAAATCGGTGAAAACGGCCTCAAGCTCTCCGGCGGCCAGCGCCAGCGTTTGGCGATTGCCCGTGCGCTGCTGAAAAACGCGCCGATTCTGATTCTCGACGAAGCCACCAGCGCGCTCGACAACGAATCCGAACGCCTCGTTCAGGCCGCATTAGAAAACTTGATGCAAAACCGCACCACCATTGTGATTGCTCATCGCCTCTCTACCATTGAGAAAGCCGATAATATCGTGGTGATGCACGAAGGCCGCATCGTCGAGCAGGGCACGCATGGCGAACTGTTGGCGCGCGGCGGCCGCTATGCCGACCTGCACAATCTGCAATTTGACGACACGCCGTCTGAAAGCGTTCAGACGGCCTCTTGAATACTTTGAAAATAGGAAACCGCAATGGCAGCCTTTAATACCCAGAAAGTCTTGTCAGTCCACCACTGGACCGACGCCTACTTCACTTTCACCTGTACCCGCGACGAATCGCTGCGTTTTGAAAACGGCCAATTCGTGATGGTCGGCCTGATGGTGGACGGCAAACCGCTGATGCGCGCCTACAGCGTCGCCAGCGCCAACTGGGAAGAACACCTCGAATTTTTCAGCATCAAAGTGCAAGACGGCCCGCTCACCAGCCGTTTGCAACACCTGAAAGAGGGCGATGAAGTCTTGGTCAGCAAAAAGCCTACCGGCACGCTGATTTGCGGCGACCTCAATCCCGGCAAGCATCTTTATCTGTTGAGCACCGGCACCGGTATTGCGCCTTTCTTGAGCATCACCAAAGATCCGGAAGTATACGAGCAATTTGAAAAAATCATCCTCGTACACGGCGTGCGCTATAAAAACGACCTCGCCTATTACGACCGCTTCACCCAAGAGTTGCCCGAACACGAATACCTCGGCGAATTGGTGAAAGAAAAGCTGATTTATTATCCCGTTGTTTCCCGTGAAGAATTTCCGCATCGCGGCCACATTACCGATTTGATGATGAGCGGCAAAATGTTTGCAGACATCGGCCTGCCGCCGATCAACCCGCAAGACGACCGCGCCATGCTCTGCGGCAGCCCGGCCATGCTGAAAGACACCGCCGGCGTGTTGAACCACTTCGGTTTGCAAGTGTCGCCGAAAATGGGTCAGCGCGGCGATTATCTGATTGAACGCGCGTTTGTGGATCAATAAAACAAACAAACCGCCCGATAAAAAAGCAGCCTCAGGCTGCTTTTTTATCGGGCGCAAGCTATATAGTCGGAGAGTAAGCTTTACTACGGCATTGGCTCGCCTTGTCATACTATCTGTACTGTCTGCGGCTCGCCGCCTTGTATCAGAATCTAATTTCTCCGACTATATTTATACTGTCTGAGGCTTGCCGCCTTGTATTAAAACTTACTCTCCGACTAGAGTCGGGCAACACGTTTTGAGACCTTTGCAAAAAAAAAACGTCGCGCCCGCGCAGGCGGGTGCGACGAGCGGGGAATTTTGCAAATGCTTCAAATTGTTTGGCCATATCGGAGCAGATTGGGCAGGCTGGCTCTTCAGTCTGCCGCATCGTTGCTGAAAAACAGTTTTTGCTGTGTCAGCACATTGCCGTCTGCATCGGCGAGCCCGCCTTCGGCAGCAGAGAATTTGATCACCGCCAGATTGATGCTGCCTTCCGCCGTAGGGGCGCTGTTGATGATGATGCCGGCGTCTTCATTGTTTTGCCGCACGGCAATACCGGCGGCTTCGAGCGAGGTGGCGGAAAGTACGGCCAGGCCGCGTTTTACCTGGCCGCGGTATTGGGCGCGGGCGATGATTTCCTGGCCGGGATAGCAGCCTTTTTTGAAATGCACGCCGCCGATGGTGTGTTGGTTGAGCATCTGTGCCACGGCGGTTTCGCTGGTGGCGGCGGAAATCCACGGGTAGCCGCTGAGGATTTCGTGAATATTCCAGGCATTTTCGACGGCGGCGTCGTATTCGGGCAAGGCAGCGGCGGGGCCGATGCTGAACGAGCCGCCGTGCGGCAGCGCGGCCGTCCATACCCCGTCTGTCTGCGCGGCGGCAAAGGAAAGCGCAGGCGCAGCGGCGGCTTGCGGCGCGGCGTTTTCAGTCAAAGCGGCGGCTGCGGCGTAATCGGCCAGCGGCTCGAACACCACTTTGGCGCGCAAGACAAACATGCGCAGGCGTTTGGTTACTTTTTCTGCCACATCGGCGGCCATTGCCAACAGCAGGTCTTCGCCGCGGTTGAGCACCAGCATGTTGGCGATGACGCGGCCTTTGGGGGTGTTGTAGGTGGCGTAGCAGGCTTCGCCGGGCTGCAAATTCTCGATGTCGTTGGAAAGCTGGCCGTGCAGGAAGGCGGCGGCGTCATTGCCGCTTGCGCGTACGATACTGAAAAAAGGAAGGCGGGTGGGCATGGGTGGCTCCTTGCGCGGGATGGGGTTGTTGGGTAATAAGCCCGGTGATGTGGATTGTGTTTATATATAGTCATTTCAATTTAGTTTGATACAGCGTTGCTGCGCCTAGCCTTACTATCTGTACTGTCTGCGGCTTGCTGCCTTGTCTCAATCTAAATTGAAACGACTATAATTTCTCCGACTATATAAATAACGTGAGCTCGGGATAAGCAGCCGTATTTTCCATACTGTTTGCGGCTTGCTTGTATGAAAAATGTGTTGTCCGGCTGTATATAAGGCCGTCTGAAAGATTTCCAAGGTCGGATTCAGACGGCCTTGAGTGTTATATAGAGAGAAAACTTAATTCCTATAGTCGTTCCGTTAGTTTGATACAGCGTTGCTGCACCTGGCCGTACTATCTGTACTGTTTGCGGCTTGCTGCCTTGTATTAGAGTAAGTTTTCCCTCTATATCCGCTCATCGAGGTCAGCGGATAAAGCGGCAGGCCGCAAGGGTGGGAAAATACGGCAAGGCGGGTCAGCCAAGTGATTTTAACTGGCCATCAAAAGGCCTTACAAACCCATGGCGTGTCTGACCAGCATGTTTTTGACCGGCAATGCGGCGTTGACCAGATTCAGGCCGGTGTTGCGCAGCCACGGCAGCGCGGGCAGTTGTTGCCCGCCGAACAGGTGAAACAGCGCATCGCAGGAAAGCTGCATGATGCGCACAGGCTCGAGGCGGTTTTGCGCGTAGCGCTTGAGCAGTTGGTGTGCGCCGATATCGGGCGCGCCCAAGCTGATTGCGGCAAATTCAATCACGTCGCCGAAGCCGAGATTGACGCCTTGCCCGGCCAGCGGGTGAATGGTGTGGGCGGCATCGCCGACCAGCATGATACGCTGCGCCACGGTGGTTTCGGGGCGGCGCAAAATCAGGTTGAAGGCAAAAGCGGGAGAGAGCGGCGAGAGCCTGCCCAATATGCCGCCGCCTTGCGCGGTAACGGCGGCGGCCAAATCTTCGGGCGCAAGTGCGGTGAGTTTTTCAGGCTCGGCGGTGCTCCAGACGATGGAAATCTTGTTGCCCGGCAAAGGCAGGTAGGCCAGCACTTCGCCTTGTTCGAACCACTGAAAGGCGGTGCCGTGATGGTTTTTTTCGGTGTGGAAATTGGCCACCACGCCGTGATGGCCGTAGGCGTTTTCTTTGACCGCTATCCCGGCCTGCGCGCGTACCCACGAATTGGCGCCGTCGGCGCCGATAATCAGGCGGGTTTTGAGGGTGTTGCCGTTTTGCAGTGTGAGCGTGGCGGCATCAACGGCGGTGTCCAGTTTGGCGGCGGCTTCGGTAAACACGGGGATTTCCAGCGCTTCGACCTGCCGCCACAATGCCGCCAGCAGCCAGCGGTTTTCGGCGATACTGGTGAGGCGTTCGGCATGAATATCGGCAGCGGCGAATTCGATGCGCCCGCCGTTGTCGCCGCGCACGTCCATACGCGACACCGCCTGAATGCGGCTTTCAGACGGCCAGGCATCCAAGGATTGCAGCAACCGGCGGTTGGCCGGGCTGATGGCATAGATGCGCGCGTCCCAGCCTTGCTCGAGCTTGGCGGCGTCGGTTGCGGGTGGGCGGATTTCGAGCAGCGCCACATTGCGCTGCTGCCGCTTGAGTGCGACAGCGGTTGCGGCACCGACCAGGCCGCCGCCGATGATGAGGGCGTCGTAAATCATGATGGGGTCTTGAATGGGAAATGAAGCTGATTATACCTGCTTCAGACGGCCTGTAGCGAGATAGTCCTGTAGCGAGATAGTGAAGATGGGTTTGATAAAGGCCGTCTGAAATGGTGTTATCCCTTTCAGACGGCCTTATTGATGTTTCGTATCAACACGTTTAATCAGTAAAACGGCATCAGTCGTTGCCCGAACCTTTCTGGATAAATTCGATTTTGTAGCCGTCGGGGTCTTCTACGAAAGCAATCACGGTGGTGCCGTGCTTCATCGGCCCGGCTTCACGGGTGACCTTGCCACCTTTGGCACGCACGGCATCGCAGGCGGCATAGGCGTCGTCTACTTCGATGGCGATGTGGCCGTAGCCGTTGCCGAGGTCGTAGCTTTCGGTGCCCCAGTTGTGGGTGAGCTCGAGCACGGTGTGGTCGGATTCGTCGCCGTAGCCGACAAAAGCGAGGGTGAATTTGCCGTCGGGGTAGTCGTTTTTGCGCAAGAGTTTCATGCCGAGCACATCTTGATAAAATGCTAATGATTTATCGAGGTTGCCGACGCGCAGCATAGTGTGGAGCATTCGCATGGTGGTTTCCTTGTTGGTTTTCTGAAAACAAAACAGCAGGCCGTCTGAAAAGACAGCGCTTTTGCCTTATTCTAGCACAAGGCGGTTTCATCTTTCAGACGGCCTCGTTCCCGTAGGAGGATTCAGATTTGTTTAACTCACAATAATTTGACCGTATGTATTGAATTCGGCGGCCAAATTGGTTATAACGGTATTGTTAAGTTATGTAGATGTGTTGTTTTCTTTCATAAAAAGGACAAGCTGATGAGAATTGGTATTCCAAAAGAATCTCTGGCAGGCGAAACCCGCGTGGCGTGCACGCCGGCTACCGTTACCCAGTTGCAGAAACTCGGGTTTGAGGTGGCGGTGGAACGCGGTGCCGGTGCGGGAGCCAGCCTGAGTGATGCGGCTTATGAAGCCGCCGGAGCGGCGCTGCTTGATGCGGCTGAAGTGTGGGCAAGCCCGCTGATTTATAAGGTCAATGCGCCCGATGCGGCGGAAACAGGCCGTCTGAACGCGGGGCAGACGCTGGTGAGCTTTGTGTGGCCGGCGCAAAATCCCGAGTTGGTGCAGCAGCTTGCCGATAAAAAAGTGAATGTGTTGGCGATGGACATGGTGCCGCGTATTTCGCGCGCACAGGCTTTGGATGCCTTGTCGTCGATGGCCAATATCAGCGGCTACCGCGCCGTGATTGAAGCGGCGAATGCCTTCGGCCGCTTCTTCACCGGCCAGATTACCGCCGCGGGCAAAGTGCCGCCTGCGCAGGTGTTGGTGATTGGTGCGGGCGTGGCGGGTTTGGCGGCCATCGGTACGGCCAATTCGCTCGGCGCGATTGTGAAAGCCTTCGATACGCGCTTGGAAGTGGCTGAGCAAATCGAGTCGATGGGCGGCCAATTTTTGAAACTGGATTTCCCGCAGGAAGTGGGCGGCAGCGGCGACGGCTATGCCAAAGTAATGAGCGAGGAATTTATCGCCGCCGAGATGAAGCTCTTTGCCGAGCAGGCCAAAGAAGTGGACATCATCATTACCACTGCCGCGATTCCGGGCAAACCCGCGCCGAAGCTGATTACCGCCGACATGGTGGCGAGCATGAAGCCCGGTTCGGTGATTGTCGATTTGGCGGCTGCCACCGGCGGCAACTGCGAAGCCACGAAGCCGGGCGAATTGTTTGTGACCGACAACGGCGTGAAAGTCATCGGCTACACCGATATGGCCAACCGTTTGGCGGGGCAGTCTTCCCAGCTTTACGCAACCAATCTGGTCAACCTCGCCAAATTGCTCAGCCCGAACAAAGACGGCGAAATCACGCTCGATTTTGAAGACGTGATTATCCGCAATATGACCGTCACCCGCGAGGGCGAAATCACCTTTCCGCCGCCCGCGATTCAGGTTTCCGCCGCGCCGAAACAGGCTGCCGCTCAGGCCGCGCCGCTGGCGAAACCCGAGCCCGTGCCGCAACCCTTGTGGAAAAAACTGGCACCTGCCGTGATTGCCGCCGCGCTGATTTTGTGGATGGGCGCGGTAGCTCCGGCTGAATTCCTCAACCACTTTATCGTGTTCGTATTGGCTTGCGTAATCGGTTATTACGTGGTGTGGAACGTGTCGCATTCGCTGCATACGCCGCTGATGTCGGTCACCAATGCCATCTCCGGCATCATCGTGGTCGGCGCGCTGCTGCAAATCGGCCAGGGTCATGCGGCGGTGTCGTTTTTGGCCTTTATCGCGGTGCTGATTGCCAGCATCAATATTTTCGGCGGTTTTTACGTGACCCGCCGCATGTTGAATATGTTCCGTAAAGGTTAAGGAGGCCGATATGTCACACGGATTGGTTACTGCGGCATACATCGTTGCCGCCATCTTGTTTATTCTTTCGCTGGCCGGGCTTTCCAAGCAGGAAACCGCCCGCAACGGCTGCTATTACGGCATCGCCGGTATGGCCATTGCCTTGTTTGTGACCATTTTCAGCGAAAACACCGCCGGTTTGGGCTGGGTGATTATCGCCATGGTCATCGGTGCGGCCGTCGGCATTTATAAAGCCAAAAAGGTAGAAATGACCGAAATGCCGGAGCTGATTGCGCTGTTGCACAGCTTCGTCGGCTTGGCCGCGGTATTGGTGGGCTTCAACAGCTTTATCGAGCCGGGCGATATTTCCAGCGATATGGAAACCATTCACCTGATTGAAGTGTTTTTGGGTGTGTTTATTGGTGCGGTGACGTTTACCGGCTCGATTGTGGCCTTTGGCAAACTCAACGGCAAAATCAGCAGCAAACCGCTGAGCCTGCCGCACAAGCACAAGCTCAATCTGGCGGCGCTGGTGGTGTCGTTTGTGTTGCTGTTGTTGTTTGTTTCGGTGCATGGCAGCTGGTTGGCGCTGATTGTGATGACCGCCATCGCGCTGGCTTTCGGTTGGCATTTGGTGGCTTCCATCGGCGGTGCGGATATGCCGGTGGTGATTTCCATGCTCAACTCGTATTCGGGCTGGGCGGCGGCGGCCACAGGCTTTATGCTCAGCAATGATTTGCTGATTGTGACCGGCGCATTGGTCGGCTCCAGCGGTGCGATTCTGTCGTACATCATGTGTAAAGCCATGAACCGTTCGTTTATTTCCGTGATTGCAGGCGGCTTCGGCACCGATGGTTCCGCCGCAGCGGCAGGCGGCGAGGAAGAGGGCGAATACCGCGAGGTGAAACCGGCGGATGTGGCCGAAATGCTCAAAGGCGCCCACAGCGTGATTATTACCCCGGGCTACGGCATGGCGGTGGCGCAGGCGCAATATCCGGTGGCCGAAATCACCGACCTCTTGCGCAAGCAGGGTGTGGAAGTGCGCTTCGGTATCCACCCGGTTGCAGGCCGTTTGCCCGGCCACATGAATGTGTTGCTGGCCGAAGCGAAAGTGCCTTACGACATCGTGTTGGAAATGGATGAAATCAACGATGATTTCCCCGAAACCGATGTGGTGTTGGTGATTGGTGCGAATGATACGGTGAACCCCGCCGCCCAAACCGACCCGAATTCGCCGATTGCCGGCATGCCGGTATTGGAAGTGTGGAAGGCCAAGGAAGTGGTGGTGTTCAAACGCTCGATGAACACCGGCTACGCAGGCGTGCAGAACCCGCTGTTTTTCAATGAAAATACGGTGATGTGCTTCGGCGATGCCAAAGCGACCGTAGATGAGATTTTGGCGGATTTGAAAAAATAAGCTGCTGAAATAACAAAAGGCCGTCTGAAAAGATTTTTTCAGACGGCCTTTTTGTGCGGGCGGAAGCTCTAAGGTCTCAGGCCGTCTGAAAACAAATCTTTCAGACGGCTGTTGACAATGAAATTTTACCGAATCAATACACGGCTCTGCCCACGCCTGCCAGCGCTTCGGCAATGTCGTCGGCGAGGGTTTGGCAGCTTTCGTCGCTCAGGTTGCTGATGGTGATGCGGATGGCGGGCTGCTTGGTAAGCGAAATCGGTGCGCCGCTTTGCACCGCCCAGCCTTTGGCTGCGAGCGCCTGGATGATTTGCGGCTCGTTGGGTACGGGCAGCCAGATGTGCATGCCTTCGCCGCGTTCGGGCTGCCAGGGCAGGCGGATGTGGTGGACGGTAAGGGCGTTTAGCAGCAGATGGCGGCGGCGGGCGTAGCTTGCTGCAATGTGGTTGAGGCCGTCTGAATCGAGGTTTTGCCAGATGCTGAGGGCGAGGTGTTGCAACAGCTTGCTGATCCAGCGCGGCCCCAGGGTAAAGCGGGTTTTCATGGCGGGCAGGATGGGGCTGCTGCCTGCGGCCACGGCGATGCGGAAATCGGTGCCGAGGAATTTGCTGGTGGAAGTGGAGTAAATCCATTCGTTTGCAAAATCCTGCATGCCGTGAAACGGCTGGCGGCTGAGGGCGCCCCAGTGGTCGTCGATGATGAGGAGGGCGCTGTGGCGGCTGAGGGCTTGTTGCCATTGCTGCCAGCGTGCGCGGCTGTAGCAGATGCCGGTGGGGCTGTGGGCGCGGGCGGTGAGGATAATGGCGGAGGCGCTGCGCAGCGTGGCTTCGTCGGGTATTTTGGCGCCTTCCGCGTCCATCGCCAGCGGCACGGCCTGCAGGCGCAGGTGGTGGAGCAGGGTGATGGCGGGCGGCCAGCAGGGGTCTTCAATCAGCACTTTGGCGCCGGGCAGGCAGCGCTGGGTGAGGGCGCGCTCGATGATGTCGAGGCTGCCGAAAAAGAGGTAGGGCTCGGCGCTGATTTGGCAGTGCTGTTGCAGCCAGTGTTGTATAAATGCAATCAGCGCGGGGCTGTCGCCGTGGCTGCCGACGTCGGCGGCAAGGTTGTAGTTTGCCAGCATGGCGGGGTCGATTTTGGGGAGCAGCCTGCGGTCGATGTTGCCGCTGGCCAGGTCGGCAAGGCCTGCGGGAATGGCCATTTGCTGCCAGCCGGTGGCGGCTTTTTCGGGTACGAAGCTGCCGCGGCGGCCGTCGGTGGCGATGATGCCGGCATCGCGCAATTGTTTGTAGGCGGCGGATACGGTGTTGGGATTGACGCCCAAATCATCGGCCAAGACGCGCACGGTGGGCAGGCGGAAGCCCGGCGGCCATTTTTGCAGGCGGATGAGCTGCTCGATGGACTGCGCGATGTTGACAGCAGTGGTGCCTTTGGGTTTTAATTGCTCCATACAAAATCCTTTTTGTATTAATACAAATATTGTAAGGGATTTTTTTTCAGGCAGCAAGCTTTCAGACGGCTCCGGTTGGATTTGAGCGGTTTTAGGGCTTTCTGACAACGCAGCGCTGTCAGAAAGCCCTGGCGTATAAATCATGATATTTTGATGTGGTTTGGCTGTAAGGCCGTCTGAAAGATACGTATAATAGAGCCCAAATAAATAAGGCTGTAGGGCGCTAGGGCTTCCTGACAGCGCAGCGGTGTTGTTTATGAGGGGATTTTTGTTCCTGAAAATGCAGATGCAAGGCAAAAAACGCAGCAAGGTTGGACACCTTGCGAGGCTTTTTAACGCAGCAGATGCGTTTTCAGGGGCAAAAAGCACCCATAAATCGAATTGTCAGGATGCCCTAAGGTATGTCGCGCGGCAGGAGCGGAATCTGCTGTTGCGGCTACTGCGCCCGAACCAAAGCCGCGATTGTTTAACAAGGAACCTACCATGTCGAAAGAGCCCCAATCCAAAGTGCCGAAAGAGCAGGTTGTACAGCTTTACCAGGGCAGCAAGCGGATTCATCCGAAGCTGGCGAAAGGCCGCTTTGCCAATTGGCGTATTCTGGCCATTTTGGCCACCCAGTTTGTGTTTTATGTGTTGCCGTGGTTTAACTGGAGCGGCCGCCAGCTGGTGCTGTTTGATATTCCGAACCGCCATTTCTATATTTTCGGCCTCTCGCTGGGCATGGGCGACCTGATTTATCTGGCGGGATTGTTGATTATTTCGGCTTTCGGCCTGTTTTGGTGGACGACGATTGCCGGGCGCTTGTGGTGCGGCTATGCCTGCCCGCAAACCGTGTATACCGAAATCATGTTGTGGATTGACCATTTTGTGGAGGGCGACCGCAACAAACGCCTGAAGCTGGATAAAGAGCCGTGGAATGCGCGCAAAATCCGCATCAAAGCCACCAAATATCTGCTGATTTTTCTGGTGTGCGCGTGGACGGGCATCACGTTTGCCGGCTGGTTTACGCCGATTCGCGAGCTGGTGCCGGCCATTTTCAATTTCACCGTCGGCGGCGGCGCGCTGTTTGCTGCGGCGTTTTACGGCTTCATGACTTTCCTGTTTGCCCACATCATGCGCGAACAGGTGTGTAAATATATGTGCCCGTATGCCCGTTTCCAGAGCGCCATGTTTGACCACGACACGCTGGTGATTTCCTATGACGAAGAACGCGGCGAGCCGCGCGGCGCACGCAAGAAAACCGCCAGCAAGGAAGACACCAACCTCGGCGACTGCATCAACTGCACCATGTGCGTACAGGTATGCCCCGTGGGCATCGACATCCGTGACGGCCTGCAATACGAATGCATCGGTTGCGCCGCCTGTATTGATGCCTGCGACGAAATCATGGACAAAATGAATTATCCGCGCGGCCTTATCCGCTACACCACCGAAAGTGTGTTGAAACACGAATATACCGACAAAGACATCAAAAAACGTCTGCTGCGCCCGCGCGTGCTGGGGTATGGCGCCGTGTTGTTTGTGGCGGTGGCCGCGTTGCTGACCGGCATTTTCACCCGTGAAACCCTGCATGTGGACATTATCAAAGACCGCGGCGTGATGGTGCGCGAAAATAATCAGGGCTGGCTCGAAAATGCGTATAATCTGCGCATTATCAATGCCAGCGAAAGCGAGCAGGTGCTCACGGCCAAAGTGAGCGGCTTCGACGAAATCGCCCTGACCGGCCTGCCCGAAGGCGGCATCAGGGTGCCCGGCAATGAAACCATCACCGTGCCGGTGCAGGTGTCTACCATTCCGGAGTATGCGGACAAAGGCAGCCATTCGATTGAATTCGAATTCAGCTACCGCGACACCGCAGAAGCTGACGCCGCACCGCGCACCATCACTGAAAAAGCTTCGTTTATTGGAGAATGAGTTTGGACAAACAGGATAAATCCAGGGTCTGGTATAAAGAGCCGTGGCCCTGGCTTTTGATGGCAGGCCCCGCCATTGTGGTGGTGGCTGCTTTCACCACTTTTTACATCGCCCAAAAAAATGCCCCGGATCTGGTGAGCGATGATTATTATAAAGACGGCAAACACATTGATATCCAGCTGCACCGCGATGAAGAGGCAGTCAAGCGCCATATCGAAGCGCAGGTATTGGTGAGCCCGGATAATAATGCGGCCAAAGTGTTTGTGAGCGGTGATTTCGATGCGCAAGAGCCGATGAACTTGGTGTTGATGCATCCGGCGCAAAAAGCCAACGACCAAACCGTGAAGCTGCAGGCAGACGGCGCAGCATCGGGCGACAAAGCCACTTACAGCGCCGTGTTCAAGCCGCTGCCCAAGGCCAACCACTGGTATGTGCGGTTGGAAGATGCCGCCGGTATCTGGCGGGTGGAAAATACCTGGGTGGTGAGCCAGGGCAATGCGGTGAGTCTGACGCCGATGGACAAGCTTTTGGGGCAGGCGGCTCAAGCGCCGAAATAGACGGCTGCTTGTTGCCTCTGAAAACGCATTTGCTGCGTTTTGGCCGGCTTTGCTGGCACAGCGTGTAAAACCACTCTTTTTGAGTGCGCTTTACATCTGCATTTTCAGGTGTAAAAAAACCTTGTAAACGATGAATCAGAAAACTTTGGGCCGTCTGAAAAGCATGAGGCAGTGAAAATTCCCGTTTCGACTGCCAAAAGGCTTTCAGACGGCCTTTTGTGAATGGATATTAATCAATATTGCAGTAGGCGCATCCCTACTACACGTGATAACATATGGGGTTTCTATAGTCAGCAAACATACGCATACAAGGCAGCAACGCTGCATGAAGCGTCAGTTTCTTGGCTATTAATGCAATGCCGCCCGAACGTTTTCAGACGGCCTGTCAACCCAAAACCATCAGGACAAATCAGCATGGACGATTTAATCAAAGAAGCCGCCCTACATTTTCACGAATACCCCAATCCGGGCAAAATCCAAGTCGCTCCCACCAAGCCTCTGGCCACCCAGTATGACCTTTCGCTGGCTTACTCGCCGGGCGTGGCCGCACCCTGTATGGAAATTTACAACGACCCGCTCGCTTCCTACAAATACACCGCGCGCGGCAATCTGGTGGCGGTGATTTCCAACGGCACGGCGGTTTTGGGCTTGGGCAATATCGGCGCGTTGGCGGGCAAGCCGGTGATGGAAGGCAAGGGCGTATTGTTCAAAAAATTCGCCGGCATCGATGTGTTTGATATCGAAGTCAACGAAACCGATCCCGACAAACTGGTCGACATCATCGCTTCGCTGGAGCCGACATTCGGCGGCATCAACCTTGAAGACATCAAAGCGCCCGAGTGCTTTTATATTGAGAAAAAACTGCGTGAGCGCTGCAATATCCCTGTGTTTCACGACGACCAACACGGCACCGCCATCATCACCGCCGCCGCCGTACTCAACGGCTTGCGCGTGGTGGGTAAAGATATCGGTGAAGCCACGCTGGTGTGCTCCGGCGCGGGCGCGGCAGCGATTGCCTGCCTGAACCTCTTGGTGGCCTTGGGCATGAAACGCGAAAACATCACCGTATGCGACTCCAAAGGCGTGATTTACCAGACTCGCGAAGACAAAGACCGCATGGATGAATCCAAAAAACACTATGCGGTTGCAGACAACGGCCAGCGCGTATTGGCCGATGCCGTGCCGGGTAAAGATATTTTCCTCGGTTTGTCCGGCCCC
The DNA here is from genome assembly GCA_030538415.1 of Neisseria sp. GTDB lineage: Bacteria > Pseudomonadota > Gammaproteobacteria > Burkholderiales > Neisseriaceae > Neisseria. The sequence goes on from JAUNTY010000018.1 coordinate 19,132, forward strand.
AATCTGCTGACCCCCGATATGCTCAAAACCATGAACGAGCAGCCCATCGTATTGGCGCTGGCCAACCCCACGCCGGAAATCTGGCCGACCGATGCCAAGGCCGCCCGCCCTGATGTGGTGATTGGCACCGGCCGTTCGGATTTCCCCAATCAGGTCAACAACGTATTGTGTTTCCCGTTCATCTTCCGTGGCGCCTTGGATGTGGGTGCGACCACCATCAACGAAGAAATGAAGCTCGCCTGCGTGCGTGCGATTGCCGATTTGGCGATGGCCGAGCAAAATGATGTGGTGGCCGGCGCTTATGGCGATGCCGACCTGCATTTCGGCCCCGAATACCTGATTCCCAAGCCTTTCGACCCGCGCCTGATTGCCACCATCGCACCGGCCGTGGCCAAGGCGGCCATGGATTCCGGCGTGGCCACGCGTCCGATTACCGATATGAACGCTTATGTCGACAAGCTGAATCAGTTTGTCTACAAATCCAGCCTGTTTATGCGTCCGGTATTTGCTCAAGCGAAAAAAGACGTGAAACGCGTGGTGTTGGCCGAGGGCGAAGACGAGCGCGTGTTGCATGCCGCCCAGCAGATTGCCACCCAGAAACTGGCCTTTCCGGTATTGGTCGGCCGCGCCGGCGTGATTGAAGCGCGCCTGCAAGACATCGGCCTCACCATCCAGCCCGGCAAGGATTTCGAAATCATCGACAAAGCCGCCAATCCGCATTACGAAGCCTTGTGGACAAGCTATTACAACCTGCTCAAGCGTAAAGGCGTTACCGAGGAAATGGCGCGCAGCCGCCTGCTGTCGAACAACACGCTGATTGGCGCGTTGATGGTGCATCTCGGCCACGCCGATGCGCTGGTGTGCGGCACGGTAGGCCGTTTCCGCGATCATTTCAAGGTACTGGAAGACGTTATCGGCTACAACAACCCCGAACGCAACGCCTTCGCCATGAACGCGCTGATTATCAACAACAACAATTTCTTTATCGCCGACACTTATGTAAATGCCAACCCCACCGCCGAACAGCTGGCGCAGGGTACGCTGATGTGCGCCAAAGAAATGCAGCGCTTCGGCATCACGCCGAAAGTGGCTTTGCTGTCGAATTCCAACTATGGCTCCATTGATTTGCCGGAAAGCCGCAAAATGCAGCAGGCGCTGGAAATCGTGCGCGCGCAAAACCCCGATTTGGAAATCGACGGCGAAATGCAGGGTGACGTGGCGATGATGGAAGACATGCGCAAGCAGATTTTCCCCGAAACCACGCTCAAAGGCTCGGCCAACCTGCTGGTGATGCCGAATCTGGAAGCCGCCAACATCAGCTACAATCTGTTGCGCGTATCCAGCCCCAACGGCATCACCATCGGCCCGATTCTGATGGGGCTGAACAAACCGGTACACATGGTAACGCCGATTTCCACCGTACGCCGCATTGTCAATATGGTGGCGCTGGCTGCCGTGGATGCGCAGCGCGGGTAAAGAGTGCGGGCATCATCAAAGGCCGTCTGAAAGGATTCAGACGGCCTTTTGTGTGAATGGATATCGAGGGATTGCTGCAAAACCGCTATTGAGTTGTTGCGTGCGGTTTTGCTGTTTTTTGGGTTTAGAATATTGATTTCACTATATAGTGAAAAAACTTAATATCTGCTACGGCAAGGCGCAGCAACGCTGTATCAAACTAACGGAACGACTATAAATTTCCGCCATGACTCGGGCGGTTGTGTCCGACATTCTGACGCTTTGGGAACGCTTCCTGAAAACACCGCCTCGTATGCCGCAGGCTCTGATGGGCCGGTATTTTGATGGCCAGATTGATGCGGTGGCGTTGCCGCCCGTCAGGCGCGGCATGCAGGCAAAACCATTATTGTTTGCGCGGATTCCCCTCAGCGCTGGCCGCTGGTGTTGTAGCGCTTTTCCAGCCGGGCAAACAGCCAGCTCAAACACATGGTCATCACGAGGTAAATCAGCGCGATGGTATAGAGCGGCTCTTCGTAAATCGAATAGCGGCCGGAGATGGTGCGCTGCACGTAAGCCAATTCGGCCACGGCGATAGCGGATAGCAGCGAGCTGTCTTTCAGCAGGGTGATGAATTCGTTGGCCAAGGGCGGCAACATGCGGCGGAAGGCTTGTGGCAGAATCACATAGCGCATGGCCTGCGGATAGCTGAGGCCGAGCGAGCGGGCGGCTTCAATCTGACCTTTGTCGATAGACTGGATGCCGGCGCGGACGATTTCTGTAATGTAGGCGCCCGCATTGACGGTGAGCGCCAGCGTGCCCGCAATCAGCGCACCGTAGTTGCGGCGCAGCTCCACTGCCAGATCGCCGCTGATGAGCCAACCGTCGGTGGGGTTGATGAGGGCTACCGCCCAGATGAAATACCAAATGAAAATCTGCACAAACAGCGGCGTGCCGCGGAAAATGGTGACGTAAACCAGCGAGGCTGTGCGCAATAGCCAGGCCAGCGCGCGGGTGAAGGCGTTGCCTTTTTCAAAACGGATGATGCGTGCCAGCGCGCCAAACAAGCCCAATACGGTGCCGCCGAGCGTGGCTGCGACGGTCAGCCCCAAAGTGGTGAGTGCGCCATAGAAAAACATTTGGCGGTATTCATAAATGATGTCGAAACGAAAGTCCATATGAGGTTCTTCTGATTGGGTTTTAATGGATTGGGGCGGATTGAATCCGGCTGGTAAACCCGCTATTTTACAATAAAATGCCGGGTTTGGGCGGCTAAATGCACGACGGTGCTACAGGATGGGAAAAATAGTCGCGGCAAGGCTAAAATTGTTAACAATTTTCCATATCATGCCAAGCGACGGGCAGGCAAGTCAAGCAGTTTCGGGTCAAACGGCCGGTGGCGCGATGGCGGTTTCAGACGGCCTGAAAGGCTTATTGGCTATAAAAAAAAGCCGATTGCGTTTACAATATCGAATTATTGCAAAAACACAGACAAACTGATGATGAAAGTTTGGTTCGGGCAAACCCAAGCCCCCGATTTTCCGCAAGGCGCAGCGGTCACCATCGGCAATTTCGACGGCGTGCACCTCGGCCACCGCCATATTTTACAGCGCTTGCGGGCGGAAGCCGACAGCCGCGGCCTGGCTGCCGTGGCGATTATTTTCGAGCCGCAGCCGCAGGAATTTTTTGCCCGCAAGCAGGGGCGCGAACTGCCTTACCGTTTAACCCCCCTGCGCAGCAAATTGCAGCTGTTGCGCGAAACCGGCTGCCTGGATGCGGTGTGGGTGTTGCGTTTCAATCAGGCATTTGCCGATATTGCGGCGCAGGAATTTATCAGCCGCTTGCTGTGCCGTAACCTCAATACCAAATATCTGCTGATTGGCGATGATTTCCGCTTCGGTGCAGGGCGGCAGGGCGATTTTGCGATGCTGCAAAGTCATGATGGTTTTGTTACCGAGCGCACGCCATCGGTATTGGTGGAAAATATCCGCGCCAGCAGCACCGCCGTGCGCCGTGCCCTTTCAGACGGCAATCTGGCTTATGCCAAAAAGCTGCTCGGTCACGATTATATGCTCAGCGGCCATGTGAAGCATGGCGCCAAACTCGGGCGCACCATCGGCTGCCCCACCGCCAATGTCCAGCTTGCGCAACACCACTATGCCTTGAGCGGCGTGTTTGTGGTGGAAGCCGAAGGCGCGTTCGGCAAAAAGCGCGGTGTGGCCAGCTTCGGTTTCAATCCCACCGTTTCCGCCACGCGCCGACAGAAATTGGAAGTGCATCTGTTTGACTTCGACGGCGATTTATACGGCCAACGTATCCGCGTGCGCTTTTTGCACAAATTGCGCGACGAAGAAAAATTCGACGGCATCGATGCGCTTAAGCAGCAGATTTGGGTGGATATGGATGCCGCCCGCAATTGGGCGGAAAGCTGAATATTCAGACGGCCTGAAGAATTATCATGTGAGGCCGTCTGAAAGCCTGATAGAATAAAGCAGATTCCGTTACAATATATTTTTAGTATAACAAGGTTTCAGACGGCCTTTCATATGAAAGGCCGTCTGAAACCGGTTCAACGAAGCACGAGAAAACCGACATGACCGATTACAGCAAAACCGTAAACCTGCTCGAAAGCCCGTTTCCGATGCGCGGCAATTTGGCCAAACGCGAGGGCGGCTGGCTGAAAAGCTGGTATGAGCTTAAACGCTACCAAAAGCTGCGCGAAATCGCCCAAGGCCGTCCGAAATTCATTCTGCACGACGGCCCGCCGTATGCCAACGGCGACATCCACATCGGTCATGCCGCCAATAAGATTCTGAAAGACATCATCCTGCGCAGCAAAACGCTGGCCGGTTTCGACGCGCCGTATGTGCCGGGTTGGGACTGCCACGGCCTGCCGATCGAATTGATGGTGGAAAAGTTGCACGGCAAAGACATTCCCGCCGCGCGTTTCCGCGAATTGTGCCGCGAATATGCCAAAGAGCAAATCGCGCGCCAGAAAAAAGACTTCATCCGCCTGGGCGTGATGGGCGATTGGGAGCATCCTTACCTCACCATGGATTTCAAAACCGAAGCCGACACTGTGCGCGCTTTGGGCGAAATCTACAAAGCCGGTTATCTTTATCGCGGCGAAAAACCAGTGCAGTTTTGCCTCGATTGCGGCTCGTCGCTGGCCGAAGCAGAAGTGGAATATAAAGACAAAGTTTCCCCCGCGATTGACGTCGCCTACCGTTTCCAAGACAACGCCGCGCTCGCCAAAGCCTTCGGTTTGAACGAAATCAGCGGCGAAGCCTTTGCCGTGATTTGGACGACCACGCCGTGGACGCTGCCCGCCAGCCAGGCCGTCAGCGCCGGTGCGGATTTGGTGTATCAATTGCTGGATACCGCCAAAGGCAAACTGGTGTTGGCGAAAGATTTGGCCGAAGAAGCGCTCGAACGCTACGGCCTGGAAGGCGCGCCCGTTTTGGCCGAAACCAACGGCAGCAAGCTGGAAAACCTGCACCTGAGCCATCCCTTCCTCGAGCGCGACATCCTGATGCTCAACGGCGACCACGTCACCACCGATGCAGGTACCGGCCTCGTCCACACCGCGCCCGCGCACGGTTTGGAAGACTATTTCGTCTGCATCAAATACGGCATCGAATTGGACAATCCCGTCAACGGCGAAGGCCGCTACCGCAGCGACGTGCCGCGCGTGGCTGGGCTGACTGTGTGGGAAGCCAATCCCGTGATCATCGAATGGTTGCAGGAAAACAACCGCCTGCTGGCGCACATCAAAATCGAACACAGCTACGCCCACTGCTGGCGGCACAAGACCCCGCTGATCTACCGCGCCACCGGCCAATGGTTTATCGGCATGGACAAAGCCGGCAACGACGGCAAAACCCTGCGCAACAAGGCCATGAAAGCGGTGGACGACACCGAATTCTTCCCCGCCTGGGGTCGCGCCCGCCTCGAAGCGATGATTGAAGGCCGCCCCGATTGGGTGGTGAGCCGCCAGCGCTATTGGGGCACGCCGATGACCTTCTTTGTGCATAAAGAAAGCGGCGAGTTGCATCCCAAGAGCGCCGAATTGCTCGAAGAAGTGGCCAAGCGCATCGAAGGCAAAGGCATTGAAGCCTGGTTTGCGCTCGATGCCAAAGAATTGCTGGGCGACGAAGCCGCCGATTATGAAAAACTCAGCGACACGCTCGATGTGTGGTTCGATTCCGGCAGCACCCATTTTTCAGTGTTGAAACAGCGCGAAGAATTGGCCTGGCCTGCCGATTTGTATCTCGAAGGCAGCGATCAGCATCGCGGCTGGTTCCAATCCTCGATGCTGATCGGTTGCGCCGCAGTAGGCCGCGCGCCTTACAAACAATTGCTTACCCACGGTTTCGTGGTCGATCAAAACGGCCGCAAAATGTCGAAATCTTTGGGCAACGTGGTGGCGCCGCAAGAAGTGTATAACGAATTCGGCGCCGACATCCTGCGCCTGTGGACGGCCTCTACCGATTACAGCGGTGAGTTGGCGATTTCCAAAGAAATCCTCAAACGCGTGACCGAAAGCTACCGCCGCATCCGCAATACCTTGAGCTTTTTGTTTGCCAACCTCAGCGATTTCTCCGCCATCGAACACGCCGTGCCGCAAGACCAAATGCTCGAAATCGACCGCTACGCCTTGGTGTTGGCGCGCCAATTGCAAGAGCGTTTGGCGGGCGATTACTATCCGCGCTATGCCTTCCACTTCGCCGTGAAAGACATCGTGGCCTTCTGCTCGGAAGACTTGGGCGCGTTTTACCTTGATATTCTCAAAGACCGCCTCTACACCACCCAAGCCGACAGCCACGCCCGCCGCAGCGCCCAAACCGCGCTCTATCACATCACCCGCAGCCTGGTGTTGCTGATTTCGCCGATTCTCTGCTTCACCGGCGAAGAAGCTTGGGACATCATCGGCGGCGGCGAAGAAGACAGCGTGTTGTTCCACACTTGGCACGAATTCCCGTCCATCAACGAGAAGAGCGAAGCAGAGCTGGTGAAAAAATGGCAGGCCGTGCGCGAAGTGCGCGACGCGGTTACCGCCGCCATCGAGCCCTTGCGTGCCGATAAATCGGTCGGTTCGTCGTTGCAGGCCGAAGTCGAAATCACCGCGCCCGATGCGGTGGCAGGCTATCTGAAAGCCCTCGGCGCAGAATTGCGTTTTGCCCTGCTGGTGTCCAAAGCCGGCGTAGAGAAGGGCGACGAGCTGGCCGTCAGCGCCGCTGTGAGCGCAGGCGAAAAATGCGAGCGCTGCTGGCACTACACCGCCGATGTCGGCTCGGTTGCCGGTCATCCCACCATCTGCGCCCGCTGCGCCGATAATGTCGACGGCAAAGGTGAAACGCGCCATTACGCTTGATGCCGTTTGTTGATATGCAAGGCCGTCTGAAAGAATGGTTTCAGACGGCCTTTTGTTATGTGCTTGATGTTAAAATGACCGCCATGAAGACTTTGAATACCCTCGCCGAAATCGACGCCCATATTGCCACGCACCGCCTGAGCCTGCTGTATGTGGTGTCGCGCGGCTGCGGCATCTGCCACGCGGTCGAGCCGAAGCTGGAGCGGGTATTGCAAACGCTGCCGAAAATCGCCGCTGCGCGAGCGGATGCGGCGGATTTGCCCGAATTGGCGGGGCGCTTTCATGTATTGACTGCGCCGGTGGTGATGCTGTTTGCCGACGGGCGCGAGGTGTGGCGGGCGGCGAAATTTGTTTATATGAACGAGCTGGAGAAAACGCTGGCTTTGTGGGCGGCAGAGTATGGCGAGACCGTCTGAAAACCAACCGTTGTTCGACAAAACCAACAGTAGCGTGGGCTTTGCCCACGGAATATTGCCGTGTGACATAGCGGTATAAAGTATTGGTTAAAAAATAAAAACGTGGGCGGAGCCCACGCTACGAGTCGGCGGTAACGCTGGCTTTGTGGGCATCGGCGTATGGCGAGGCCGTCTGAAAGCCCAAAATCATTGTTCGCCATGCAAACCAATAGTAGCGTGGGCTCTGCCCGCGAACCAGTGCCGTGTGACATAGCGGTATAAAATGTTGGCTAACAATTTAAATTAAAACGTGGGCGGAGCCCACGCTACGGTCTGAGGCCGTCTGAAAAAATAACAAAAAGATATATGTGAAACGCATTTCAGACGGCCTTGGCGGCTTGAGGCCGTCTGAATCCTAAATCATTACCAATCAGGACACAATCATGAATACAGATGCTGCGGTGTTGCTGTCCGCCCACGGCCTCACGCGCGTGGCGGAAGAGGGCAAGGTGTTGCTCCAGCCTGCGGATTTCAGCGTGTGCGCGGGCGACAAAATCGGCGTGGAAGGCGCTTCGGGCAGCGGCAAGAGCGTGTTGCTGCGCACGATGGCGCTGCTCGATTGGCCAAACGGCGGGGAATTGCGCTGGCAGGGCAAAGCGGTGGCGGGGCGCGCGGCGGCGGAAGCGTATCGCACGCGGGTGGCTTATGTGCGGCAGCAGCCGTCGCTGTTGCCGGGCAGCGTGGCGGACAATCTGAATATTCCGTTTACGCTGGCGGCGTATCGCGGCCAAAAGCAGGATGAGGCGCGGATTCAGGATATGCTCAAACGCATCGGCCGCACGGCGCATTTTCTGGAAGGCGACAGTGCCAATCTTTCCGGCGGCGAGGCGCAATTGGTGTGTCTGATGCGGGTGTTGCAGCTCAATCCGCAAGTGTTGCTGCTGGACGAGCCGACGGCGGCGCTCGACCCCGAGTCGGCGGAAGCAGTGGAAACACTGGTATATGATTGGCAGCAAAAGCGCGAGCAGGCGGGTGCTTATGTGTGGATTTCTCACAGTCCCGAGCAGCTGGCGCGTATTTCGGCAACCGTGTGGCACGTGGCCGCAGGCAAATTAACCGTGGGAGCGCATCATGCATGAAGTAAGCTGGGGTGATTTGGGCATCGCATCGATTTTGGTGTGCGTGAGCGTGGCGGTGTCGATGTGGCTGCGGCTGGGGCTCACGCGCAAAATCGGCATCGCCGCGGTGCGCACGGTGGTGCAGCTGACCGCTATCGGTGTGTTGTTGAAATATGTGTTTGCCGCCGAGCATCCGCTTTGGATTGCGGTGATTGTGTTGGTGATGACGCTCACGGCGGGCTTTTCGGCCAACAGCCGCAGCCGCTACACGTATGCGGGCGAGCGGCGCGATGCGCTGGTGTCGGTATGGGTGACTTCGTGGCTGGTGGCGGCCATCGGCCTGTTTGCGGTATTGCATGTGAAGCCGTGGTATTCGGCGCAGTTTGTGATTCCGATTTTGGGCATGATTCTGGGCAACACCCTGAATGCAGTGGCGCTCACGTTTGACCGGCTCACGCAGGCGCTGGCGCAGCAGCGCGGCCAAATCGAAATGATGCTCTCGCTGGGCGCCACGCCTTGGGAGGCGTTTGAAGACATCGCGCGCCAGTCGGTCGGCGCGGGCATGCTGCCGACCATCAACAGCATGACGGTGGTCGGCATCGTAAGCCTGCCGGGCATGATGACCGGTCAGATTTTGGCGGGCGGCGCGCCGGAGCAGGCGGTGCGCTATCAGATTGTGGTGATGTTTTTCATGTGCGCGGCCTCGGCGCTCGGCAGTATGCTGGCGGCCTGGTCGGTATACCGGCGCTTTTTCGATGCCAATGCCTGCTTTTCACCGGCCAAATTGCAGCGACAAAAACATGAATAATAGTCGGAGAAATGAGATTCTGATACAAGGTGGCGAACCGCAGGCAGTAAAGATAGTACGACAAGGCGAGCCAAGGCCGTAGCAGAAACTCATTTCTTCGACTATAGTCAGGAAAATTAATTTTTAATACAAGGCGGCGAGCCGCAGACAGTACAGACAGTACGGCTAGGCGAGCCAACGCAGTAGTAAAAGTTAAGTTTCCTGACTATATAACGGCGCGGGGCTTTCAGACGGCCTTTACACGAATTAGCCCCATCGCAGTATGAATCGGGTAAAATGCGGGCTTTGATTGATATAGGCCGTCTGAAAGATGTCTCACAAAAAAAGCGCGAAAATCCAATACTGGCTGCTGGCTGTTTTTGCCATTATTGCCGATCAGGTTTCCAAACTGGCGGTGTTGAAATATTTCGATTACGGCGAGCGTTTGAATATTATCCCCGATTTCTTCGACCTGACGCTGCTCTACAATCCCGGCGCGGCGTTCAGCTTTCTGGCCGATGCGGGCGGCTGGCAGAAATATTTCTTTCTGATTCTGGCGGTGGTGATTTGCAGCTATCTGGCGCGCGCGATTGTGAAAGACGACTTCGGCCTGTGGGGCAAAACCGGCGCGGCGATGATTATCGGCGGCGCCATCGGTAATGTCATCGACCGCCTGCAACACGGCCATGTGGTGGATTATCTGCTGTTTTACTGGCAAAACTGGTATTACCCCGCCTTTAACGTGGCCGACAGCTTTATCTGCGTGGGTGCAGTGCTGCTGGTAATTGACGGTTTCAAACATAAGAAAGACAAGGCCGTCTGAACACGTTTGCGGTAACAGGAGGGCGGATGGAAAAACACCTGAAAAAACTGCTGGCGGAAAAAGACAGCATCCGCAGCATTAACCTTTCCCGTTTGCATCTGGATCAAGTGCCGGAGGCATTGCGCGGTTGCACGAAGCTGGAAAATATCTCGCTGGCGGAAAACGACATCCGAACTTTTCCGGCCTGGCTGTTTGAGCTGCCGGCATTGAAAAAACTGGATATTTCGTTCAATCCAAATGCCGTTATCCCAAAGGCGCTCGCCAAGGCACAGGGGCTGGAAAAGCTGGTAATTTCCGCACCGCAGGATAAAGTGTTGCCACAGGCGGTGCTGCAGTTGACAAAGTTGAAGACCCTGCACATTTCCGGAACGCTGGCAGCATTGCCCGACGGCTTGTTTGCGCTTGAAAACCTGCAGGAAATCGAGCTTTTCGAGACGGAGCTGACCACCATCCCCGCAGGCATTGCGCGTTTGCCGAAGCTGAAAAAGTTTTCGATGATGCAGTTTTGGTTTTCCGAGCGCTTGGCGGTTGTCGATGTGGAAGACATGTTTGACAAACTCAGCCGCTGTGCCGCGCTGCGGGTGCTGCATTTGAACATCGTGAATATGGGCGTGCTGCCCGACAATATCGGACTTTTGCGGCAGCTTCGCGAATTGAATCTGAATAGCAACGGTTTGCAGCAAATGCCGACGGGGCTCTTTGAACTGGCCGGTTTGCGGATATTGGATTTGGGGATGAATGATTTCAAATATATTCCCAAAGAAATTGCCCGCCTGACCCAACTGAAAACCTTGATTATCCATTCCAACCATTCGCCGCCACTGGACACCCGCAACCTGTGGCAGCGGATTGCGGTATTCGAACATCTGGAAACACTGGCATTATGGAGCTGTCAGGCTAAAATGGAGATTCCCGAAGCAATTTCGGCGTTGAAAAAGCTAAAATCGCTGGATGTGGACAACAATAAAATCACCCGGCTGCCGAAATCGCTCGAAAAAATGGTGTGGCTGCAAAAGCTGCGCATCTCAACCAATCTGCTGCCGCCAAGCGAAACCGAACGCTTGCGGGCGGCTTTGCCGAATACCCGGATAACGGCGTAAAAGGCCGTCAGGCATATGCTTTGCCGGCAACTGCTGTTATGATGCTTGCCTGATTACAGTTATTTTTAAGCATGCTCTCATGAACACCCGCAACCAACTGCCGCTGATTTATTCCTGCTCGGGCTGCTCCGATGTGGCGCAGCTGGCCAACGATACCGCGCTTTCGCTCGACCATGCCGGCGAGTTTGAAATGTCGTGCATTGCCGGAGTGGGCGGCAAAGTGCCGTCGCTGGTGAAAAAGGCGCAGTCGGGCAGGCCGCTGCTGGCGATAGACGGCTGCCAGCTGCATTGCGCCAGCTCGTGTCTGGAAAATGTCGGCGTTACGCCCGATGTGCATGTGCGCCTGTATGAGATGGGTTATAAAAAGCGCTTCGGCAAAAGCTATTCTGAGGATACGGTGGCCGAAGTATATGATTATGTCTTGCAGCAAAAAGCATTGCTGCCCGAAAAATAAACAGGCCGTCTGAAAGCCTGTTGCACACATCCGACCATTCCTGAAAACAAGATATGAACGATAAAACCATTATGCTGGCCAATCCGCGCGGTTTCTGCGCCGGAGTTGACCGCGCCATCAGCATTGTCGAGCGCGCGCTGGAAGAATACGGCGCGCCGATTTATGTGCGTCACGAAGTGGTGCACAATAAATTCGTGGTGGACAACCTGCGCGAAAAAGGCGCGATTTTTATTGAAGAATTGAACGATGTGCCCGAGGGCGCGACGCTGATTTACTCGGCGCACGGCGTTTCCAAAGCGGTGCAAGAGGAAGCGGCGGCGCGCGGTTTCCGCGTGTTTGACGCCACTTGCCCGCTGGTGACCAAAGTGCACAAAGAAGTCGACCGACTCGATGCGCAAGGCTATCAGATTATCATGATCGGCCACAAAGGCCACCCGGAAGTGGAAGGTACGATGGGGCAACTTTCCGACGGCGCGATGTTGTTGGTGGAAACGGTGGAAGATGTCGCCAAACTGCAAGTGGCCGATCCCGACAAGCTCTCGCACGTGAGCCAAACCACGCTGTCGGTCGATGAAACCCGTGACATCATCGAAGCCTTGAAAGCGCGTTTTCCGAATATCCGCAGCCCGCACAAAGAAGACATCTGCTACGCCACCACCAACCGCCAAGAGGCGGTGAAAGCGCTGGCGGCGGAATGCGACATTGTGATCGTGGTCGGCTCGCCCAATTCCTCCAACAGCAACCGTTTGCGCGAAGTGGCGGCGCTGCTCGGGGTGGATGCCTATATGGTGGATAACGCGGGCTATTTGCAGCAGCAATGGTTTGCAGGCAAGCAAAAAGTCGGCGTCACCGCAGGCGCGTCGGCACCGGAAGTGTTGGTGAAAGAAGTGATCGCCACTATTGACGGCTGGGGTTTCAATACCGTGCGCGAGGGCGAGGGCGCGGAGGAGAGCATCGTATTTGTGTTGCCGAAAGCCTTGCGTAAGGAATAATGTTGATGGGATTGACAGGCCGTCTGAAAGCCATGGTTGGCTTTCAGACGGCCTTGGTTTTGCAAGGTTATATAGTCGTTCCGTTAGTTTGATACAGTGTTGCTGCGACTTGCCGTACTATCGTGAAAAAACTTAATATCTGCTACGGCGTTGCTGCACCTTGCCGTACTATCTGTACTGTCTGCGGCTTGCTGCCTTGTCTCAATCTAAATTGAAACGGCTATAGAGTGAAACAACTGAATAACTGATACGGCTTGCCGCCTTGTATGTAGTGTTATTTTCTCAGCAAGAGGCCGTCTGAAAACTGTTTTTCAGACGGCCTCTTCTCATGCGTAATGCCCGGCACCCAAAATACACGCTTTGGCCGCGCCGGTGGCGTGGTGCGGATTGCTGGGCATGCGGTTGACCCAGCAGGCAGCCAGCCAGCCGAAGGTGGCGGCTTCCACCCATTGCGGGTCGAGGTTGAGCTCGCTGCTGCTGTGCAGGCGGATATTGTGCAGGGCAAGCCGGGTTTGCAGACGCTGCATCAGCGTGGTGTTGCGGATGCCGCCGCCGCATACATAAACATTTTTTGCAGAACCGCCATACAGAATAACGGCATCTGCAATACTGATTGCGCTGTATTCGGCCAAAGTGGCGAGCACATCATGCGGATTTTCATTGCCTTGCAGCTGCGGCAGCAGCCAGCCGAGTGAAAAAAGCTCGCGGCCGGTGCTTTTGGGCGGCGCCTGCCTGAAATAGGGATGGGCGAGCAGTTTGTCCAGCAAGTCGGGCAACACACGGCCTGCGGCGGCTTTTTCGCCGTTTTTGTCGTAAGGTTGCTGCCAAACGTGTTGCATCCAGGCATCCATCAGCATATTGCCGGGGCCGGTATCGAAGCCCCGCGTCGGCGCGTCGGGCGTCAGTATGCTGATGTTGGCAATGCCGCCGATGTTCAACACCACACGGGCTTCGGAGAGGCTGGCAAACAGGGCTTCGTGAAAGGCGGGCACCAGCGGCGCGCCTTGGCCTCCTGCCGCCAAATCGCGGCTGCGGAAGTCGCCGATGGTGAAAATGCCGCTCAATTCGGCCAACAGCGGCAAATCGGCAAGCTGGATGCTGTAGCCGCACTCGGGCGCGTGGCGTATGGTTTGGCCGTGGCAGCCGATGGCGGTGATGTCGGCGGGCGTAAGATTTTGAGTTTGCAGCAGCATATCAACGGTGTCGGCATAGAGGCGGCTCAATTCCTGCGACAGCATGATGCTGCGATGCAGCTCGTTGCTGCCGGTGTTTTGCAAATCCAGCAAGTCGGTTTTCAGACGGCTCGGGTAGGGCAGAAAGGCATGAGCTTCGGCAGCCAGCCAGCGTTTGCCCTGCATGCGGATTAAGACGGCATCTACGCCGTCCATGCTGGTGCCCGACATCATGCCGATATAAAGCTGTGTATCCTGATTCATTTGGAGGCCGTCTGAAAGAAAGCGTTATTTTAGCGCGATTTGTTTGTGGCCGCCCGATTCTCTTCAGACGGCCTGCAAGAAAAAAGCGCATCCCGAATGAGATGCGCTTTTTGTTGGCGGAATCTGTTTTAGAAGTTGCCGCCCGATTCGTTCACCATGTAGACAACTGCCGCTTTGACTTCATCGTCGGTCAGGCCTGCATTGCCGCCTTTGGGTGGCATAAAGCCGCCGTCGGGGCCGGTGTAGCCGTCGATTGCGTGTTTGAACAGGGTTTCTTTGCCTTGTTTGATACGGGCTGTCCAATCGTCTTTATGGGTGATTTTCGGAGAAAACGGAATGGCTGAGGTGGCCGAGTGGCAGGCCATGCACAAGCCGTCGAATACTTTTTTACCGTCGGCTCCGCCTGCGGCGGCTACCGGCGCGGCGTCGGTAGCGGCGCCCGAGGCATCGGAAGCTGCGGCATCAGCAGCCGCGCCTGCGGCAGGCTCTGCAAAATTGCCGCCCGACTGGTTGGTCATGTAGACGATGGCGCGTTTGAGCTCGTCGTCGGTCAAGTCGGCCGCGCCGCCTTTGGCCGGCATGGCGTTAAAGCCGTTGAGTGCGTGGTTGAACAGGGTATCGAAGCCTTGCGCAATACGCGGCGCCCATTCGGCGTTGTGGGTGATTTTGGGAGAATTGGGGACGACGCTGTCGGCGGCGTGGCACTGGATGCAGACTTTGTTGAAGATTTGCTCGCCGGTGCGCTCGCCAACCGGGGTGCCGTCGCCCATGGTCACGTTGCCGACCGGCATGATGCGGGTTTCGGTGGCGGATTGGGTGGTTTCTTCAACATCGCTGTAATAGCCGCTGGTAGCCAGTTTCACCAGTAAAAACAGGACTGCAAGCAGAATAACGATACCGCCCAGAAGGGTGAACAATGCAGAGCCTCGGGCTTTATTGTTGTTAAGTTGATTCATTTGGTTGGCCTCGCCGTTTTGGTAGTTGTGACGAAAAATATTATTCGGATTTGTTAATTTGAATTAACAATAATTTGCTGGATTATACTGAATTCGCAAGGGCTTTCCAATCTTTAATGCCTGCTTTGCCTCAAATTATCGTGGGGCTGTCGTGCAAAATATGTGTAAAAGGCCGTCTGAAAAGGATTTTCGGGGTGTAGTGGGGTGTATGTCTGCTGCAAAAAGTTTTGCTTATTTGGCCTTTTTGGGTTAATCTTACGCCCCGATGCACCCATAGCTCAGTTGGAAGAGCGTCAGTTTCCGAAGCTGGAGGTCACAGGTTCGATCCCTGTTGGGTGCGCCAGATTCAGATTGCATTTCGGCTGAAATGCAATGCGGATATTGAAAAAGGGCGGCATGTTTTCCGACATGTTGCCCTTTTTGCCGCATAGTTGTCCAGATTGTGAACGATTTTTTTGATAAAAATCAGGTGTTAGACGGATAATGAAATTTTTTTGTTAAAAACTGAAAGGTTTTGTCTTGCCTGAACAGGGGGTTTGCGTTATTGTGTAGCTCCCTTATTTCATAACTCTCAAGCGTCTAAATCAATTGACTGGGTTGCTTGGTTGTCGCCGGATTTCTGCAGTGCGCGTACCCTAAACCGCTGCTTGCAGAAATCGCATTACAGGTGCGGTGGCGAGGCCGGTGGCTCCTATTGGTCTACACGTTATACAAAAGAGGTTGCCATGCAATTATCAGGTGCACAAATCCTTGTGCAAAGTCTCAAGGCCGAGGGCGTTGAATACGTGTTCGGTTATCCCGGCGGCGCAGTTCTCGAAATTTACGATGCGCTTTTCCAATTAAACAAATTCAAGCATATCTTGGTGCGTCACGAGCAGGCTGCCGTACATGCTGCCGATGCCTACGCGCGCACCAGCGGCCAGGTAGGCGTGGCGCTGGTGACTTCCGGCCCCGGCGCCACCAATGCCATCACCGGCATTGCCACGGCTTATGCCGATTCGATTCCGATGGTGGTGATTTCGGGTCAGGTGGGCACGCCTGCCATCGGCACCGACGCGTTTCAGGAAATCGATATGGTGGGCGTGTCGCGCCCGTGTGTGAAACACAATTTCTTGGTCACCAGCATCCACGAGTTGACCGATACCGTCAAAAAAGCGTTCCAGATTGCCAAAACCGGCCGCCCGGGTCCTGTGGTGGTGGATATCGCCAAAGATGTGACTCAGGCAATGGCGAAATTCAGCTATCCGCAGGAAGATATCTTTATCCGCTCCTACCAGCCGGTGACGCAGGGTCATACCGGCCAAATCAAAAAAGCCATCCAGATGCTGGCGGCAGCCAAGCGCCCGCTGATTTATTTCGGCGGCGGCGTGGTGTTGAGCAACGCATCGCAAGAGCTGACCGAATTCGTGCAGCTTACCGGCGCGCCGTGCACCGGCACGCTGATGGGCTTGGGTGCGTATCCCTCGTCGCACAAACAATACCTCGGCATGCTCGGCATGCACGGCACTTACGAAGCCAACCTGGCCATGCACAATGCCGACGTGGTGGTGGCCATCGGCGCGCGCTTCGACGACCGCGTGGTATCGGTGCCGGCGAAATTTACTGAACAGCCGAAAAAAGTGATTCACATCGACATCGATCCTTCCAGCATCTCCAAACGCGTGAAAGCAGATGTGCCGATTGTCGGCGATGTGAAACATGTATTGCAGGAAATGATCGGCATTTGGAAAAAGCAGGAATTGTCGTTCAACGAAGGCATGCTCGGCAAATGGTGGCAAACGCTGGAAAATTGGCGCAGCCGCGACTGCCTGCGCATTCCGCAAGCCGAAGGCGACATCATTCTGCCGCAATACGTGGTCAAAACTCTGGCCGAACTCACCAACAACGATGCCATCATCACGTCAGACGTGGGGCAGCACCAGATGTTTGCCGCGCAATATTATCCATTTGAACGCCCGCGCCAATGGCTCAATTCGGGCGGCCTCGGCACCATGGGTGTCGGCCTGCCGTATGCGATGGGCGCTTATCTCGCCGACCCGAGCAAAGACGTGTGCTGCATCACCGGCGAAGGTTCGATTCAGATGAATATCCAGGAGCTTTCCACCTGCTTCCAATACAAGCTGCCGATTAAAACCATCTGCCTCAACAACGGCTATTTGGGCATGGTACGTCAATGGCAGGAGCTTTATTACAGCAACCGCGAATCGGAAACTTATTTCGACTCCTTGCCCGATTTCGTGAAGCTGGCCGAAGCTTACGGCCACGTGGGCATGCGCATCGAAAAGGCTTCTGATGTGGAAGGCGCGCTGCGCGAAGCGCTGGCGATGAAAGACCGCTGTGTCTTCATGGATTTCATCACCGACAAGAAACAAAACGTGTTCCCGATGGTGGGCAACGGCAAAGGCCTCGACGAGATGGTGTTGCCGCCGCATATGCGCGAAACCCCGCAAGACAGCGACGTCAACGATGTCAACGACCGCGATTACGACACAAGGAGCGTGCCATGAGACACATCTTGTCCATCCTGATGGAAAACGAATCGGGCGCGATGAGCCGCGTGGTAGGCCTTTTTTCCGCCCGCGATTACAACATTGACTCGCTCTCCGTAGCCGCCACCGAGGATAAAACCCTCTCGCGCATGACCATTGTCACCCACGGCGACGATGCGGTGCTCGAGCAAATCACCAAGCAGCTCAACAAGCTGATTGAAGTGGTTAAAGTGGTGGATTTGAACGAGAGCCGCTTTGTCGAGCGCGAAATGATGCTGGTGAAAATCCGTGCGGTAGGTAAAGATCGCGACGAAATGCTGCGCCTGGCCGAGATTTATCGCGGCCGTGTGGTGGATGTGACCGACAAGAGCTACACCATCGAAGTCACCGGCACCAGCGACAAGCTCGATTCTTTCCTCGAAACTGTCAGCAAACCGCTGATTTTGGAAACCGTGCGCACCGGCGCAGCAGGCATCGGCCGCGGCGAACGGATTCTGAAAATCTGAGCAGCCGCTTTCAGACGGCCCAGGCCGTCTGAAAGCGAAACATGTAGGCATCCGGCAGACAAGCCGGTTTTGCCTGCCCTTGATTCTGATTCGGAGGATGACATGACTACCGGTATAAAAATTGTCGCCACCATCATGGCGAAGCCCGAATACCGCCAAGAGCTGCTTGGCTGCTTCCAACCGCTGATTCAGGCAAGCCGTGAAGAAGCGGGTAATCTGAGCTACGATTTGCACGAAGCGCTGGACAACCCCAACCGTTTGGTCTTTATCGAACATTGGCAGTCGCAAGCCGCGATTGATGAGCATAATGCCAGCGAGCATTTCCAAACCTTCGTCAAAGCCATCGAAGGCAAAACCGACAGCGTGGAGATTACGCTGTTGCAAGAAATTGATTTTCCAACAAACTGACCCTCAATATCCATATCATAAGGAACTGAAAATGCAAGTATTTTACGATAAAGACGCCGACCTCTCCCTCATCAAAGGCAAAACCGTCGCCATCATCGGCTACGGCTCGCAAGGCCACGCCCATGCCGCCAACCTGAAAGATTCAGGCGTGAATGTGGTCATCGGTCTGCGTCAGGGCGGTTCTTGGAACAAAGCCGAAGCCGCCGGCCACAAAGTATTGAGCGTGGCCGAAGCCACCAAAGCCGCCGACGTGGTGATGATTCTGCTGCCCGACGAAACCATGCCTGCCGTTTACAAAGCCGAAGTGGCCGACAACCTCAAGCAAGGCGCCGTCTTGGCCTTTGCCCACGGCTTCAACATCCACTACAACCAAATCGTACCGCGTGAAGATTTGGACGTCATCATGGTTGCCCCCAAGGGCCCCGGCCACACCGTGCGCAGCGAATACAAAAAAGGCGGCGGCGTGCCGACCCTGATCGCCGTTTACCAAGACAAATCCGGTAAAGCCCGCGACATCGCCCTTTCATACGCAGCGGCCAACGGCGGCACCAAAGGCGGCGTAATCGAAACCAACTTCCGCGAAGAAACTGAAACCGATCTCTTCGGCGAACAAGCCGTATTGTGCGGCGGCGCGGTCGAGCTGGTGAAATGCGGCTTCGAAACCCTGGTGGAAGCAGGTTACGCGCCCGAAATGGCCTACTTCGAGTGCCTGCACGAACTGAAACTGATTGTCGACCTGATGTACGAAGGCGGCATTGCCAACATGAACTACTCGATTTCCAACAACGCCGAATACGGCGAATACGTGACCGGCCCCGAAGTCGTGACCGCCGCCACCAAAGACGCCATGCGCAACGCCCTGAAACGCATCCAAACCGGCGAATACGCCAAGATGTTTATCCAGGAAGGCGCCACCAACTACCCGGCCATGACTGCGCGCCGCCGCATTAATGCCGAGCATCCGATTGAAGTGGTGGGTAACCAGCTGCGCGGCATGATGCCGTGGATTGCCCAAAACAAACTGGTGGATTTGGATAAAAACTAATTGCATTGCCAATGATTGAACCGAGGCCGTCTGAAATGTTTCAGACGGCCTTTTATTATCCGGCTTTATTTTGTAAGTAGCGGGATTAAAATTATAGCCGTTCCAATTTAGTTTGATACAGCGTTGCTGCACCTTACCGTACTATCTGTACTGTTTGCGGCTCGCCGCCTTGTATCAGAATCTAATTTCTCCGACTATAGCAAGCCAAAAAAGCCGCGACCAAACAATAACCCCATAAAAACAAAGTGTATGTAATAAAATATCACAGGATTCCGTCTTGAAATCCGCGCCAAATCAGTCTAAGCTGAAACTGCTTTTGCGGGGTGGAATACACCCCGCATGCCTCGATATCCGGGTAGTACGTTCACATGTAATATTAAGGAGAAACAGCATGGCAAAAGATTTAAACGTGTTTGACAAAGCCTACGGCCTTTTGATCAACGGCGAATGGACCAACGGCAGCAAAGGCGAAACCCTCACCTCTTACAACCCCTCCAACAACGAGCCGCTGGCAACGTTTATTGACGCAACCAACGAAGATGTCGATGCTGCCGTGGCTGCGGCACAAGAAGCATTCAAAACCTGGCGTCACACCACCGTGTACGAACGCAGCGCCATTCTCAACAAAATTGCAGACGCTATCGAAGAACACGCCGAAGAGTTGGCGCTGCAGGAAACCCTCGACAACGGCAAACCGATTCGCGAAACCCGCGCCGCCGATATTCCGTTGGGTGCAGAGCATTTCCGCTACTTTGCCGGCGTGATTCTGGCCGAAGAGGGCAGCGTCAACGAAATCTACAACGAAGACATCTCCATTGTAGTGCGCGAGCCCATCGGCGTGGTCGGCCAGATTATCCCATGGAATTTCCCCTTCCTGATGGCCGCCTGGAAAATCGCCCCCGCATTGGCCGCAGGCTGCACCGTGGTGATTCACCCCTCGTCCAGCACCTCGCTGAGCCTGCTTTCATTCGCCCAGAAAATCAACCATCTGCTGCCCAAAGGCGTGTTGAACGTGATTACCGGCCGCGGCTCCAAATCCGGCGAATACATGCTGCATCATAAAGGCTTCAGCAAGCTGGCCTTTACCGGCTCCACCGAAATCGGCCGTCATGTCGGCATCGCCGCCGCCGAAATGCTGATTCCCGCCACCCTCGAGTTGGGTGGCAAATCGGCCAATATCTTCTTCGACGACATGCCGTTTGACAAAGCCCTCGAAGGCGCGCAAAAAGGCATCCTGTTCAACCAGGGTCAAGTGTGCTGCGCCGGTTCGCGTATTTTCGTGCAAGAAGGCATTTACGACAAATTCGTCGCCGCGCTGGCCGACGAGTTCAAGAAAGTCAAAGTCGGCCTGCCGTGGGAAGACGACACCCAAATGGGCGCGCAGGTCAACGCCGGCCAGATGGACACCATCACCAAATATGTGAAAATCGGCGAGCAGGAAGGCGCGCGCATCATCACCGGCGGCAAACGTGCCGACAGCGGTGATTTGGGCAAGGGCGAATTCTTCGAACCGACCCTGATTGCAGCCAAGAGCAACGATGACCGCATCGCCCAGGAAGAAATCTTCGGCCCGGTGGCCACCGTGATTAAATTCAAAACCGAAGAAGAAGTAATCGCCATGGCCAACGACAGCGAATACGGCCTCGGCGGCGCAGTATGGACGCTCAACATCAACCGCGCCCTGCGTGTGGCCAAAGCGGTGGAAACCGGCCGCATGTGGGTAAACTGCTACAACCGCCTGCCCGCAGGCGCACCGTTCGGCGGCTACAAAACCTCCGGTATCGGTCGCGAAAACCACAAAATGATGCTGGCAGCCTACACGCAGGTGAAAAACATCTACATCAGCATGCGCGAAGAGCGCGAAGGCATGTATTGATAAATGTTTTATGTCGGCATAACCCGATAAAAGCAGGCTTCGGCCTGCTTTTTTTGCGGCCTCAGCGTCTGACAAGCGGCACGAAACCGTCAGGCAGAACGACAGACGCATCAGGCATATTTTTACTGTATATAGAGGGAAAACTTAATTCCTACTACGGCGTTGCTTCGCCTAGCCGTACTAGCTGTACTGTCTGCGGCTTGCTGCCTTGTATTAGAAATTAAGTTTTCCCACTATATCTGTACTGTCTGAGGCTTGCCGCCTTGTATTAAATATTAAGTTTAACCACTATATAACCTGGGTTCGGGATAAAACCAAACGCATAGATGAGCAAAAACCTTTGGAAATTCAGCAAACTGTTCTCTCCTCGTCCCTTGCGAGGATAAACGGGAGAGGGAACAAATTGCTGAAATTTCAACAATTACTCAAAATAATTATCCCAAATCCACGTTGGTGAAACCCCTGTAAAAGCAGGCCATTGCCACGTCATTCCGGCGCAGGCCGGAATCTGCTTTTCCGTTCGGGTAATATTATTCAAACAATATGTTGCAGAAGTTTGGCTATGGATTTCAGGCGGCGTAGCGGACTGACGAAGCCGATGACGGTAGTTGTCGTTTTTCAAACATGGCAATCTCTGACATACATAGTCAGAGAAATTAGATTCTGATATAAGGCGGGTGCCGCACAGACAATCCGGCAGTAAAAGCCGTTTGTATGCGAAAAAGATATTTTTGCCAAGGCATTAGGCCGTCTGAAAGAACAGGAAAAGTTCAAATATTTTGGATAAATTACAGTTGAGTGTAAATTATCATGCTGTATAAATTAAACTTGCTTGTTTTGCCAGTGTTATTGTATTATTTATATAATTTGTATTAACAAATGTTAAACGAAAAATAACTCTATTCACTAAACGAGGTCGTCATGTCTGCATCAAAAAACTCCGTCAAACACATTGCCCTTACCGTTATTTGCGCCGCCGTGCTCGCTGCCTGTGGTGGCGGAGGCGGTAGCGGAGGAAATTCTCTCGATACTGATTTGGTAGGGAATGCCACAGCTGCGCGGCAAGTGATGAACCAGATTGAAGCGCTTGATGCAGCAGCGGATTTGGAAGCCGATGATACAGCAGCAGTTGCCGCGGCAACGCAGGCTTACAATGCCCTGAGCAGCGACCAGAAGGCGTTGGTGAGCGTGGCAAACCGAACCAAGCTGGAAGAGGCTTTGGAAGCAGTAAAAGCCAATGCTGCCGCCGCCGCCGCTGTGACCGCCGCCGTAAACGCCCTGCCTGCGGCGGCAGATATTGATACGGCTGCCGAAGAAGCGCAGGTTGCCGCTGCGCAAAACGCTTATGATGCGCTGAGCGACAATCAGAAAACCTGGGTGAGCAGCGCCACCGAAAGCAAGCTGGCAGCGGTATCCGGCGGTGTGATGGCAGACAACGACAGCCTTACCCCGTTGAACCTGCCCACGCCGCTGCACACTTCCTTTATCTCTTCTACTACAGCGCAACAACACAACCCGCATATGCAGCTGCGCGTAGTGGATGGCCAACCTGCATTAGTGGATACCCAAATCGGCCTGATTCGCAGCCTGGTATTGAACAAAAATGACCAAGTGGTGATTGACGGTGCAGTATTGACCAATGCGGCCAGCCCCGGAGCAAGTGGCAGTGGTGCTACTGAAGTGCAATATTTAAGTCCGAATTCGGCCATCACCAAAGCCAGCTCGGCAGGTACTACTCAAGAAGATATCAGTGCCATGGTGGGTGAGAAGCGTGGCGTGTATTCCAATGTAAAAACGTCACTGGATGAAGATATCGTAGCGACTTTCAATGCTTTGGAGGAGGCGCGGAAAGTGGTGGCCGATCCGGAATCGGATTTGGAGCAAATCAATGAAGCCAAAGCGGAAATCGCTAAGCTGGAGCCGATTTACAATACGGATATGGCACGTCGCGTGCGAATGGAAGGTCAAGTCAATACTGTTCTGGACAACCTTGCCTACATCAAAAAAGACAAAAACGGCTTGATGTTTGATAAAGCTTTTGACGGAGTGTATGTCATCCAGTTTGAAAACGGCACCCAGGTTGTGATGCATGACCCTGCCGCTGCCGGTTGGACTTACCAGACATTCGCCCATTATACAGACCCGGTGAACGGCATTCTGCACGGTTACCAAAGCCTCGGTGACGAAACCACGGTAGCGCAGATGCCCGCCAGCGGCACCGCCACCTATAAAGGCATTACCACCGCTTATCTGGATAGCAAAACAGCAACCCGTCAGGTAACGGCCAATGTTGAAGCTGTGGCCGATTTCGCCAAAAAAGGCGTGCGTTTTGCCACCAGTGGTTCGCAAATTCATACCTTGAACAACAATGTGCGCACTTCGGTGGCGGCGGCCAATCTGGACATGAAAGGCACGGCTTCTTGGCGTGCGGGTGAAAACGCGTTTAAAGGCGATGTTGCCACTGCCGACAAAGCCATGAGCGGCACTTTCAACGGTAAATTCTATGGCGGCGCATCCGTGGCCGAAATCGGCGGCACCTACGGCCTGAAAAACCAGGCCAACACCGAGCAGCTGATTGGCGGCTATGGTGCCAAACGCCAGTAATCTGCTGTTATGAACAGGCCGTCTGAAAAGTTTTCAGACGGCCTGTTGTTATCAAACGTGAGTTTGGGATAAGGCAAATGCATAGATAATGCAGAAACCTGTGGAGATTCAGCAATCTGTCCTCTCTCTCGCTTGTCGTCTCAGGGGGTGAATAGAGAACAAGTGGGAGGGAGCAAGTTGCTGAAATTCCAACAATTACTCAAAATATAGTCGCTCCAATTTAGATTGATACAGCGTTGCTACGCCTTGCTGTACTATAGTGGAAAAACTTACTCTACTACAAGGCAGCAAGCCGCAGACAGTACAAGTAGTACGGCCAGGCGCAGCAACGCGGTAGTAGAGTAAGTTTTTTCACTATGACTGTACTGTCTGCGGCTTGCTGCCTTGTCTCAATCTAAATTGAAACGACTATACTTATCCCGAACTCACGTTATCAACATATATCCTGTGGGAATACCTGTATGAAACAAGCGTTATGGGCTGTGTTGCTGACTCTGCCTGCGTGGGCAATGGCGGAAACTGCGCCGCCGTTGCCGGAGCAGCCGCAAGCGGAGCCTGAGCTCAGGCTCAATACCGCGCAGCCTGAGGTTGCGGCGGTGCAGCAAAAACCGGCGGCGGCAGGGCAGGTGGCGCAGCGGGTGTTGGAAGTGGATGAAGCGATGTTGCTGCAAAATCCGGCACTGTTGTCGCGGGCGATGCAGTCGGCGGTGATGGAGCAAAACACCGCCGGCATCAAGGTGTTGCTGCCGATTTATAAGAAATGGCCGCAGCATGATGTGCAGTTGGCCGAACTCGGCCGCGCGCTGGTGGCGCAGGCGGAAGGGCGGGCGAAAGAGGCGGTGGGGATTTACCGTGCGATGATTGCCGAATATCCCGATGCGGCGGCCATCCGTTTCCGTTTGGCGCAGGCCTTGTTTGACGACCGGCAAAACGAAGCCGCAGCCGACCAGTTTGAACGGCTGGGCAGCGAAAACCTGCCCGAGCCGGTGCGGGAGATGGTGGAAAAATACCGGGAAGCGCTGCGCCAGCGCGATACGGTGCAGGTATATGCCGGTGTCAGCGTGAGCCGTGACAGCAATATCAACCAGGCGCCGGAAAGCCGCCAGCTGGGCGGCTATCTGAATGAGGCGCAATGTGCTTACATGCGGCAGGAAAATCCGGATGACGACTGCTGGCGCGGCTGGACGTTTGACGCGCCGATTGATGCGGCAGGCATCAATTATCAGGCGGGTATCGAGAAAAAATGGTCGCTGCCCGGGGGTTGGTATACGAAAGCGGGCGCGGATGTTTACGGCAAATATTATCCGTCATACGGGCGCTACAACGATACCACGGCGAGGGTGTCGGCCGGTGTGGGTTATGCCGACCAGCGCAATGATGCGGGCTTGACGCCTTTTCACGAGCGCCGCATTTACGGCAACGATGCCTACAGCTACAGCAACGGCGTGCGCCTGCATTGGAATCATTGGTGGTTGCCGCGTTTGCAAAGTTTGCAGGCGTTGGAGCTGGGCCGTCTGAAAAACATGCAGCGGCTGCGCTCCGACAACGACAACCGTCTGTTGAGCGGCTCGCTGGTGTTTTACCGCAATGCGCGCCAATCGTGGCTGCTGGGTGCCGATGTGTATCAGGAGCGCAATGATGAAGACAAGGGCGACAATTTCAACCGCTTCGGCGTGCGTGCCGCCTGGGGGCAGGAGTGGCCGAAAGGCATTTCCACGCGGCTGTCGGCAGGCTATGCGCAGCGCCGTTACCAAACGCCGAGCTTTCTCAGCGAAGGGGTGAAAAGGCGCGACAAAGAATGGAATGCCTCGCTGTCGCTGTGGCACCGCGCCCTGCATTTCGGCGGCGTGACGCCGCGCTTCACCATCAGCCGCCTGCGCACACAGAGCAACGATGCTTTCTACAGCCACGGTAAAACCCGCTCGTTTATCGAGCTGAATAAGGCTTTTTAACGGCGGATATGCGGTATAATCGGCTGCATAATATTCATGAGGCCGTCTGAAACCATCGCGGCCGTACAGGAAATCTATGTCTGAACCGCAAAACCCGCAGCCGGGCAACCGGCCTTCCCTCCGCCAAAACAGCATTTACCTGCTGCCGAACGCGTTTACGATTGCGGCGCTTTTCTGCGCTTTTTTCGCCATCACCCAAGCCATGCACGGGCGCTATGAAACGGCGGCGATTGCCGTGTTTGTGGCGATGCTGCTCGACGGCATGGACGGGCGCGTTGCGCGTTGGACCAACAGCCAGAGCGCGTTTGGCGAGCAGCTCGACAGCCTGGCCGACATGGTGAGCTTCGGCGTGGCGCCCGCGCTGATTGCCTACAAATGGCAGCTGTGGCAATTCGGCAAAATCGGTTATTCGGTGGCGTTTGTCTATTGCGCCTGCGCCGCCCTGCGGCTCGCTTTGTTTAATACCTTGATCGGCAAGGTCGACAAGCGCTGGTTTATCGGCATTCCCAGCCCGACCGCGGCGGCGCTGATTGTCGGCCTGATTTGGGTCAACCACAGCTACGAGCGCTTTCCGGCGGTGGAGTGGATTTGTCTGTTTATCACGCTGTTTGCCGGGCTTTCTATGGTGGCGCAAGTGCGTTTCTGGAGTTTCAAGGAAATCAATGTGCGCCGCAAAGTGCCTTTCTTTGCCATCATTCTGGCCATGCTGCTGCTGCTGGTGGTGGCGATGGAGCCTTCGCTGATACTGTTTCTGTTTTTTCTGGGCTACAGCCTGTCGGGTTATGTGATGTTTGGCTGGAAATGGTGGCAACGGCGCAAGCAGGCCGTCTGAAAGAATAAATGATGTGGGATATCCAGATAATTTTATTGATGCTGCTGGTGGGCGGCTTTGCCGGTTTTGTGGCCGGGCTGCTCGGCGTCGGCGGCGGCATGATTATCGTGCCGGTGATTTTGTGGGTGTTGCAGCTGCAAGGCTTGGGCGCGCTTGAGCATGCGCAACATCTGGCGGTGGGCTCGTCGTTTGCGATTATGGTGTTCACCACTTTTTCCAGCGCCTGGGCGCAGCATAAAAAGGGCGGGATAGACTGGTCTGTCGTGCGGCGCATGGCGCCGGGCATGGTGGCGGGCGTATTGCTCGGCGCGGCCTTGTCGAAATACATTCCCAAAAGCGGCCTGCAGATTTTCTTTATCGTGTTTGTGGTGCTGGTGGCCTTGAAAACGCTGCTGGATGTGAAGCCCAAACCTTCCCGCAGCCTGCCCGGGCGTGCGGGTTTGGGGGCGGCGGGCGGCATCATCGGGCTGCTTTCCAGCTGGGTGGGTATCGGCGGCGGTTCGTTGTCGGTGCCTTACATGATTTATTGCAATGTGCCGGTTATCCGCTCGGTGGGCACTTCGGCGGCGCTGGCCTGGCCGATTGCCGTGGCAGGCGCAGCGGGTTATCTGTATTCCGGCTGGAATGTGCCAAACTTGCCTGAAGGCGCGTTTGGTTTCTGGTATCTGCCTGCGGTGGCGGTGTTGAGCGTGGTCACGGTATTGTTTGCGCCGCTGGGCGTCAAAGTCGCGCACAAGCTGCCGCCGGAAAAGCTGAAGCTGGCATTCGGCATGCTGCTGCTGGTGATTGCCGCCAAAATGGTGTGGAATGTATTGGTCTGAGCCGCGCCGCAACGGGCATGCAAAACGCCCGTCATCAGTGATAGCGGGTATTTTCATTTGCGGGTAAGGCCGTTTGGGTACACTATGGCATATCTGTCAAACGAAAGGAAAAAACATGCTGAAAACCACAACGCCGACGGTGCAAGGCCGCGAAATCGCCGAATATCTCGATATCGTGGTCGGAGAAGCGATTTTGGGTTCCAATTTTTTCAAAGACATGCTCGGCTCCATCCGCGATGTCGTTGGTGGCCGCTCGGGCGCGTATGAGCGCGAGATGCGCAACGCACGCAATATCGCCTTTGCGGAAATGGAAGAATACGCCAAGAAACTCGGTGCCGACGCCGTGGTGGGAGTGGACATTGATTATGAAGTCATCGGCCAGAGCGGCTCCATGATGATGATGGTGAGTGTCAGTGGCACGGCGGTGAAATTCAAGTAAATAAACTGTTGCAGGCAGTGAAAGGCCGTCTGAACCGTTTACGGTTCAGACGGCCTAAACTTTCAGACGGCCTAACTTAACGGGGCTGACGAATGTCG
>JAUNTY010000083.1 GCA_030538415.1 Neisseria sp.
GGGTTCATCAGGGGATGAAAAAAGAGTACAAGATAATGTTTATCAACGATTATTTTTCTAAGAAATAGGGAAAAATCGCCTTTTTTGTTACTTAGGGGGTGAGAACTCAAAAATATCGCCTTTTTTGTTACTTACCCCTCACTTACAGAATTTTTTCCTTTTCAGCATTTGTTAAAGCAACATTAACAAGCGTTGTTAAGCCTTGATTCTTGGTATTTTATGGCGCGGCAGCGGGCGCAATACAAGGCCGTCTGAAAACGCGGCGGGAACTTGCCCCGATGCTGACGGCAGATATTGAAATATTGCCGCCGCTGGTTTAGAATGGTACTAAATTCTAGTGCTATTTTTATGATGAAAAAGAAACACCAGCGAACGCTTGCCCTGATATACAGCCGCCCCGTATCAGGCGGCATCAAGTGGGCGGATATAGAAGCCCTGTTTATCGAACTTGGCGCGGTGGTTGAAGAGCGTGCAGGCAGCCGTATAGCCGTGGTGATGTTTGGACAAGTGAAAGTCTTTCACCGCCCACACCCCAGCCCCGACACCGATAAAGGCGCGGTAACAAGCGTGCGTAAATGGCTTGAAGAACACGGAGTAAACCCAAATGCTGAACATGATGGAAATTAACGGCCATAAAGCCGTGATTCAATACGACCCTGAAACCGAGCTTTTGCGCGGTGAATTTATCGGGTTAAACGGTGGCGCGGATTTTTACGCCGACAACGTGGCCGCCTTGCACCAAGAGGGCGCGGCAAGCCTTGAAACCTTTCTTGCAGTCTGCCAAGAACACGGCATAGCACCTTACAGGCAGTATTCAGGCCGTTTCAATGTGCGGGTAAGCCCGCAAGTCCATGCCGCCGCCGTTGCCGCCGCCGCTGCAAGCAATATCAGCCTGAATGAATGGGTGTCCGCTACCCTGAAGCAGGCCGCGCGTGTTTGACAGCTCGCCCCGCGTCTGCTGTCTGCAACACCAGTTGATAAAATACATCATAAAGTTGTGATATTTGCTGAATGGAGGTATTTTTGGGGGTATTTTGGTATTTGTTGAAAATATTTATATTTAAAAACATGTTGTTATGATCTAATTTCGATAGTGGGTCGCCCACTAACCGCATTTTGCGGTTATTTTTTTGCCCGGCCGAAATGCGTTTTCTGATGCAAGGCAATGCTTCCTGCTTCGTATGGGCGGCTGTGGGTTTAAAAGAATCGGCGGTTTCTGATGCGGCAAACAGGCCGGGGAATTTTCTCCGGCCTGTTTTTGTACAACGAAATAGTTTTCTCCGATAGTAAAATATGCAATTTCATTTCTATGTGGAGTTAAGTTATCTTATAATGCTGCAACGTATTTTCTCTAAATATCATTATTAGGTTTCTGTGTGGCCTGTTGTGGTTATTTGTTTTGAATAATCATGCGGCATATGGAAACAGGCAGGTTATCTACAATGAGCGTCGGTTTATTAAGAGTGTTGGTGCAGAGCCAGATTGTTACCGCGAGTCAGGCGGAGCGGTATCAGGGTGCTTTGGCGGGCGAAAAAGATATTATTCCGATGTTGTTTGATGACGGCGTGACCAATCCGAAAACCTTGGGCGAGCTGCTGGCAAGGGTGTTCAGCTATCCTTTGCTGGATTTGCGCTATTATCCGCGCAACAATATTTTGACGGACGTGCTGACAGAAGAGCAGATGCTGCAAAACCGCTGCGTGCCGATTTTCCGGCGCGGACGCAAGGTTTATCTGGCGGTGTCTGACCCCACGCGGATTCAGAATTTCCAGAAAATCGCTTTTTCTTCGGGCGTGTCCATTGATTTGGTGGTGGTGCGCGACGACCAACTGAGCACGCTGCTGGAGTGGCTCGGCCAGCGCTCGACCAGCATCCTGAAAGAAATCAGCAATGAGCAGCAGGAAAGCCTGCCTGCGCAGTCGCTGTATATCGACAATGAAGAAGCGGAAGACGGGCCCATTCCGCGCTTTATCCACAAAACGCTTTCCGATGCGCTCAATGCCGGTGCTTCCGATATCCATTTTGAGTTTTACGAGCAGATGGCGCGCGTGCGTTTCCGTGTCGACGGCCAGTTGCGCGAAGTGGTGCAGCCGCCGGTGGCGGTGCGCGGCCAGCTGGCCTCACGCATCAAGGTGATGGCGCGGCTGGATATTTCCGAAAAGCGGATTCCGCAAGACGGCCGCATCCAGATTGCGTTTCACAAACACGGCAGGCCGATTGATTTCCGGGTCAGCACGCTGCCGACGCTGTTTGGCGAAAAAGTGGTGATGCGGATTTTAAATTCTGACGCCGGTGTGTTGAACATCGAGCAACTGGGCTTCGAGCCTTTCCAGAAAGACCTGCTGCTGGAAGCCATCCACCGCCCGTATGGCATGGTGTTGGTGACCGGGCCCACCGGTTCGGGCAAAACGGTGTCGCTCTATACCTGCCTGAATATTCTGAACACGGAAAGCGTGAATATCGCCACGGCGGAAGACCCGGCCGAAATCAACCTGCCGGGCATCAACCAGGTGAATGTCAACGACAAGCAGGGGCTGACGTTTGCGGCGGCCTTGCGCTCTTTCCTGCGCCAGGATCCCGATATCATCATGGTGGGGGAAATCCGCGATCTGGAAACCGCCGACATCGCCATCAAGGCGGCGCAAACCGGCCACATGGTGTTTTCTACCCTGCACACCAACAATGCGCCCGCCACCTTGTCGCGTATGCTCAACATGGGCGTGGCGCCATTTAATATCGCCAGCTCGGTCAGCCTGATTATGGCGCAGCGGCTGTTGCGCCGTTTGTGTCCGAGCTGTAAGGCGCCGGCGGAAAAGCCGCCGGTATCCGCATTGGAAAAAGCCGGATTCTCCCAAGAGGATTTGGCGAAGGAATGGACGCTCTACCGCCCGGTGGGCTGCGACAGCTGCCGCGGCAAGGGTTATAAAGGACGGATGGGCGTGTATGAAGTGATGCCGGTGACGGAAGAAATGCAGCGGGTCATCCTGAATAACGGCACGGAAGTCGATATTATGAATATGGCGTATCAGGAAGGCATGGTAGACTTGCGCCGTGCGGGTCTGATGAAGGTCATGCAGGGTCTGACCTCGCTGGAAGAAGTGTTGGCGCATACCAACGATTAATTTTTTAAGGGGATAACATGAATCAAGCAAAAGCGGGCTCCCGCTTTGTGAAAAAAGACAAGGGCAAGCGCTTTACCTTTGAAGGCAAAAATACCAATACCGACCAAATCGTGCGCGGCGAGGTGATTGCCAAAGACGAAGAAGAAGCACGCAAAAAGCTGCAGCGCCGAGGCATCCGCCCGTTGCGCGTGAGTAAGGTGAAAGCGGTGCGCAAGCGGCGCATCACCCAGGAAGACATTACCGTATTCACCCGCCAGCTGGCCACCATGATGAAGGCGGGCTTGCCGCTGATGCAGGCTTTTGAGCTGGTGGCGCGCGGCCATGTCAATCCGGCGATGACGCAGCTGCTGATGCAGGTGCGCGCCGACGTGGAGCAGGGCAGCTCGTTGGGCAAGGCATTTGCCAAACATCCGAAATATTTCGACCGCTTTTATTGCAATCTGATTGCGGCCGGTGAAACGGGCGGCGTATTGGAAAGCCTGCTCGACAAGCTGGCGGTCTATAAAGAGAAAACCCAGGCCATCAAGAAAAAAGTCAAAAGTGTGCTTACCTACCCGATTGCCATTATTGTGGTGGCCGTGGCGCTGATTATGGTGATGATGATGTTTGTGTTGCCGGCCTTCAAGAAGGTATACAGCGACATGGGCGCGGAATTGCCGGGCATGACCCAGATGGTGATGAATATCTCGGATTTCTTTGTCAGCTATGGTTGGGCGATGATTATCGGCATGATTGTGCTGGTTTTTGCATTGTTCAAGCTGCACCAGCGCTCGCCCGCTTTCCAGAAGCGGATGGACGCGCTGATGCTGAAGCTGCCGATTTTCGGATCGATTGTGAAAAAAGCCACCATTGCCCGCTGGTCGCGCACCACGGCCACGCTGTTTGCCGCCGGGGTGCCGTTGGTGGAGGCGTTGGATTCGGTTGCCGCCGCGTCGGGCAATATTCTTTATGAAGAGGCCACGCAAGACATCCGTTCGAAAGTGACGCAGGGTTTGTCGCTCACCTCCAGCATGCAGGGCACCGACATGTTTCCCAATATGGTGTTGCAAATGGCTTCGATTGGCGAGGAATCCGGCTCGCTCGACGACATGCTCAACAAGTCGGCCGAATTTTATGAAGACGAAGTGGACAATTCGATTGCCCAGCTTTCTTCGCTGATGGAGCCGATTATCATGGTGGTGTTGGGAACCATCATCGGCACGCTGCTGGTGGCCATGTATCTGCCGCTCTTCAACTTGGGCAGCGTGGTGGGTTAATCATGTTTGATGCGAATACCTGGGCGCCGTTTGCGGTGCCGCTGGCTGCCTTGTTCGGTCTTTTGGTCGGCAGTTTTTTG
This sequence comes from Neisseria sp., assembly GCA_030538415.1. Taxonomy (GTDB): domain Bacteria; phylum Pseudomonadota; class Gammaproteobacteria; order Burkholderiales; family Neisseriaceae; genus Neisseria. The sequence continues at coordinate 4,459 of JAUNTY010000083.1, forward strand.
AATGTGGTGATTTACCGCGTGCCGGTGATGATGGAGCGCGACTGGACATTGTTTGCCAAAGAGCATCTCGGTCTCGAAGCGAGCGAAGCCGAAAAGCAGCCGTTTAATCTGGTGAAGCCCGATTCGCGCTGCCCGCAGTGCTATGCGCCGGTGAAGCCCTGGCAGAATATCCCGGTGCTGAGCTATATGTTGCTGGGCGGCAAATGCGGCAGCTGCAAAACGCCCATCAGCAAGCGCTATCCGCTGGTGGAATTATTGACTGCCGTGTTATTTGCCGTGGTGGCGTGGCAATACGGCTGGAGCTTTGTCGCGTTGGCCGGGCTGGTGCTGACCGCCATGCTGGTGGCACTCACCTTTATCGATGCCGACACCCAATACCTACCCGACCAGATTACCCTGCCGCTGTTGTGGCTGGGCTTGCTGTTCAATCTTTCAGACGGCCTGGTGCCGCTGGCTTCGGCGGTTTGGGGCGCGGTGGCGGGCTATATGAGTTTGTGGCTGTTGTGCTATCTCTACAAACTGGCTACCGGCAAAATCGGCATGGGCGGCGGCGACTTCAAGTTGTTGGCCGCGCTGGGCGCGTGGCTGGGCGTGTCGGCGCTGCCGGTTATTGTCTTTCTGGCTGCCTTGACGGGCATTGTCGCAGCGGTGGTAATGCGCGTTGCGCGCGGGCAGCAGTTTGCGTTCGGCCCCAGCCTGGCCGTGGCGGGCTGGCTGGTATTTGTGGCCAACGAGCAGGTGATGGCGGGCGTGCGCTGGTGGCTGCAGGCTTCGGGATTCTGACATGACGGTATGGATTGGTCTGACCGGCGGTATCGGCAGCGGCAAATCAAAAGCCGCTGCCGAATTTGCACGTTTGGGCGTGCCGCTGATTGATGCCGATGCCGTCAGCCGCAGCCTGACCGCGGAAAACGGCGCCGCGCTGCCCGCCATCCGCGCCCGCTTCGGCGATGAGTTGTTTGATGGAGCAGGCTGTCTGAAACGCGAGCGCTTGCGCGATTTGGTGTTTAGACGGCCTGAAGCCAAAGCCGGTTTGGAAGCGCTGATGTTTCCGCTGATTATTGCAGGCATTCGGGCGCAACAGCAGCAATATGCCGGTGCGGTTTACGGCGTTATCGAGCTGCCGCTGCTGGTGGGCTATCCGCAATTTCTGGCTCTGGTGGAGCGGATTGCGGTGGTGGATGTTGCCGAGGAAACACAAATCAATCGCGTGCGGCAGCGCAGCGGCTTATCTGCCGAAGAAATCCAACGTATAATGGCAAGCCAGGTCGGCCGCGGCAGGCGTCTGCGTGCCGCCGACGATGTGCTCGGCAACGAAGGCAGCCCGGAGGCGCTGGCGGCGGCGGTCGGGCGGTTGCACCGTTATTACAGCGCCATTTATTCCCAACCGTCCGGTGCATAATCAATTTTGCCGTTCCGCAGCCCCGGCGCGTGCGTTTATCCCTTTATCCAGAGTAAGGCCATGATTGTTTTTGAACATCCGTTGTCGGAGCGCGTCCGCAGCTTTTTGCGCATCGAGCACCTGTTTAACCGCTTCAATGTCGAAAGCGTGCGGTCAGACAGCCCGTGGGCGCACCATCTGGCGCTGTTTACCCTGTTTGAAATCATGGAGTGCGCGGGGCGTGCCGAGGTGAAGCTGGATATCCTGCAGGAGCTGGAGCGGCAAAAGCAGATATTGGCCAGCAGCCGCGATATCGGCAAAGAAGAAGCGGGCAGGCTGCAACCACAGCTGCAACAGGCAGCGGAAAGCCTGCAGGGCGTGCAGCAGAAGTTCGGTCAGCACCTGCGTGAAAACGAATGGCTGATGGCCATCAAACAGCGCATGCTCGTGCCGGGGGGCACCAGCCCGTTTGACATGTCGTCTTATTATTACTGGCAGCAGCTGCCGCATGAGCGCCGTTTGGCCGATTTGCAAAAATGGATAGGCATGTTGACGCCCACCCGCAACGCCGTGTCGGTGTTGCTCGGCATCTTGCGCAGCAATACCCGCGCAGTCGAATGCCTGGCGCACAAAGGTAATTACCAGCACAACAGCCTGGCGCAGAATATCCACATGTTGTCGATTGAAGTGGACATGGCGCAGCAGGCGTTGCCGGAAGTGTCGGCCAACAAATATTTCACCCACATCCGCTTTTTGAGTGCCTCGCAAGAGAATGCGCGCGGCAAGGCGCTGGAGGAAGATGTGCCGTTCAAGCTGATTATGTGCAGCTTCGACCCCGTTGTGGAGTAAACGATGAATAGCGAAATTCCCGTAGTAAAGTGCCCGACCTGCGGCGAAGCGGTGTTGTGGCAGCCGGAAAACCCATACCGTCCGTTTTGCAGCGAGCGTTGCAAGCTGATTGATTTGGGCGCATGGGCGAATGAAGACTATACCGTTGCGGCGGCAGAAGACGAACCGCTGTCGGACGAAATAGTGCGTCATTAAGTAGTTGAAAAGCTTGCGGTAACGTGTCGTATCAGGCCGTCTGAAACTTTCAGACGGCTTTTTGTCGGCCAAACCGCACTTGATTTCAGACGGCCTTGCGTAGTGGGCATCTATGGATAATTGGCGCGTAATGAGGTAGCGTAGGCTTTGCCCACGAACAGTGCAGGTTGGGGTATAGTGGAAAAACTTAATTTTTAATATAAGGCAGCAAGCCGCAGACAGTACAAGTAGTACGGCCAGGCGCAGCAACGCGGTAGTAGAAATTAAGTTTTTTCACTATAAGCCGTTGGTGCAAAGCAAAACGTGGGCGAAGCACACGCTATAAGCGGCTGTGCACAGGCATATATAGTGGATAAACTTAATATTTGAGACAAGGCAGCAAGCCGCAGACAGTACAGATAGTACGGCAAGGCGCAGCAACGCCG
>JAUNTY010000019.1 GCA_030538415.1 Neisseria sp.
ACTGGGCACCCGCCTGCGCGGGTGCGACGGGCAGGGGAATTTTGCAAAGGTCTCAGGCCGTCTGAAAGCTTTCCCGAAGCGGGGCGTGTCGGGCATTACCGGCAAACCCATGACGGGAGTGGCATCAATTCATAAAAAACCGCACTTTCATCCGGGAAAGTGCGGTTTTTTCATGCGGATGCGGCTTACAGGCCGGCCAGGCGGGCGGTGTCGTGCGCAATCATCAGCTCTTCGTTGGTGGGAATCACCACAGCCTTGACTTTGCTGTCGGCGCTGGTAATCACACCGGCGTTGCCGAAGCGGGCGTCTTCATTGGCTTTGGCGTCTTCGGTCAGGCCGAGGAAGCCCAAGTAGTTCAATACTTTGTGACGAACCAGGTTGGAATTTTCGCCGATGCCGCCGGTGAACACCAATGCATCAATGCCGCCGGATGCCACGCTCATGCTGGCGACGTATTTGGCCAGGCGGTAGGCGAAGATTTCCAATGCCAGCTTCGCGCCCGCATGGCCTTTGCCGGCTTCTTCTTCGATGGTGCGGCAGTCGTTGGACAAGCCGGAAATGCCGAGCAGGCCGGATTTTTTGTTCAGCATGTCGGTGATTTGGGTGATGTTCATGTTGGCGTTTTGCGCGAGGAACGAGAACACGCTCGGGTCGATGTCGCCGCTGCGGGTGCCCATTACCAGGCCTTCCAGCGGGGTCAGACCCATGCTGGTGTCCTGACATTTGCCGTCGGCCACGGCGGCGATGGATGCGCCGTTGCCCAGGTGGGCGATGACCATGCGCAATGATTTTTTGTCTTCGCCGAGGAAGCGGGCGGTTTCATCGGCCACGAAGCGGTAGCTGGTGCCGTGAGCACCGTAGCGGCGCAGGCCGTATTTGGTGTAGAGCTCGTGCGGCACGGCATAGGTGTAGGCGTGTTCGGGCATGGTTTGGTGGAAGGCGGTGTCGAACACCACCACGTTGGGCAGGCCTTTGAAAATGTCGATGGCGGCGCGCAGACCCAAGAGGTGGGCGGGGTTATGCAGGGGCGCCAGCGGAATGCATTTTTCGATACCGGCAATCACGTCGTCGTCAACCAGAGTGGATTCGCTGTAGAGTTCGCCGCCGCTGACCACGCGGTGGCCGATGGCGCCGATTTTGCTGTCGAGGCCGTGGGCACGCAGCTCGACCATCAGCGCTTCTACCGCGCCGGTGTGGTCGGGATGTTCGGCCAGACTGGTGGTGTGTTTTTCACCGTTGGCCTTGAAGGTGATGAAGGCGTCGGGCAGGTTGAGTTTTTCGGCCAGGCAGTTCAGCAATACTTCGCCGCTGTCGTTATCCAAAACGGCGCCTTTGAGGGAAGAGCTGCCGCAGTTTAATACCAGAATCAGTTTGTTTGACATGAGGACTCCTAAAGTTTTCAGACGGCCTTTGCTTGCTGGGTACGGCGCAGGCGCAGTTTGTGTACAAATTAACAGTTTACCAAAGTTTGCCGTTGGCGTAAGCGGCAGGGTGAAATTTAATTACGATGCCTTGACGCCGGTCAGTTTTTCGACGGTGCAAAGGCGGCATCAGAAAAAGGTGTGTGCGCCGACAAAGCGTTTGGCGAAATAGGGGCTGCTGAGCTTTTCGGTGCGGATGGTGCCGTTGCTGGAGGGAGCATGGACAAATTCGCCGTTGCCGATGTAAAGCCCCACGTGTGAATATTTGCTGCTGCCGCCGGTATTGAAAAAGACCAGGTCGCCGGTTTTCAGACGGCTTTGCGAAATCTGGCGCGAAGCGGCGGCCATGTCGCGGGCGGTGCGCGGCAGGCTGACGCCCAGCGCGTTTTGATACACATATTGAATCATGCCGCTGCAGTCGAAGCCGGTGGCGGTGTTGCTGCCGCCGTATTTGTAAGGCGTGCCGACGAGGCTGATGCTTTGCAGCATCAATTCCTGCGCGCCGTGGTCGCGGTCGATGTGGGTGATGCGCACAGGCTGCACTTTGCGTGCCTGGATTTGGCCGGATTGGGTTTTCGGGCTGCTTTTGGGGCTGCTGCCGCAGGCGGCGAGCATGGCCAGCGCGGCGGCCAGCAGGGCGGTTTTGAGCAGGCTGTTCATGTAGGTTTCTTTCAGGCTGCCGGGATGTCCGGCAAGGCCGAATGCATGGTGGCATCAATATAAAAGAAAAACGGCCGTCTGAAAAGATGTGTTTGTCCGAAACCGGGTTTGTGGTTTCAGACGGCCTTACAAATGAGGCCGGTCGGGAAATATACTGATTGGAAAAATGTTTCAGACGGCCTCAAATCATATACAGGCCGAGACCTTTGCAAAATACTTTTTTCTTGGAAATATCCATTCCATCCGTCATTCCGGCGCAGGCCGGAATCCATTTCTCCAAGATTCAGTTATTTGATTTCAAATGGGTTTTTATGGCGGGCTATGGATTCCGGCCTGCGCCGGAATGACGGAGCGGATGCTTTTGCGATGCAGCAGAAGGTATTTTGCAAAGGCCTCAGGCCTTAATCACAATAAACCTTCAATCGGCAACACCGACAAGATTTTCACGGTAAGGCGCTTCCAGAATCCGGCTTCCGGCTCTTTTTTGAGGATTTCGCCGGTTTCCGGATCGTGCCATTGCAGCTTGTTGTGTTGGCCGAGGGTCACTTTATAGGCGTATTCGGGGGTGGTGTTGACCAGCGTACGCTGCATGTCGGAGGCGATTTCGGGGCTTTCAATGACCACGCCCATTTCGGTGTTGAGGCGCGCCGAGCGGGGGTCGAGGTTGAGCGAACCGATAAACACGCGTTGTTGGTCGACGATAAAGGTTTTGGCGTGCAGGCTGGTGGACGAGCTGCCGGTGAGGCCGCGGTCGCGGCTTTTGGGCACGGCATGGTTGGGTTTCAGCTCGTAGAGCTTTACACCGCTTTCCAGCAACGGCTTGCGGTAGCGCGCATAGCCCGAATGCACGGCGGCCACGTCGGTGGCCTGCAGCGAATTGGTCAGCACGGTGACCGACACGCCGTCGCGGGTCAGGTCGGCCAGCGCTTCGGTGCCCGCTTTGGTGGGCACGAAATAGGGCGACACCAGATAGATTTCGTGTTGCGGCGTTTGCAGCGATTCGGCCAGCTTGGCGCCGATGGAGGGCTTGTTGCGGTCGCGGTCGAGGCCTTTGGCGGGATCGTCGCTGATGAGCTCGGTTTTGACCTGCGTGAACGGCACTTGGTTGGCGCGGATGGACTGCAGCAGGCCGGAATGGGCAAGGTCGGCGTGGTAGCGGTTGAGGACGGCGGTTTTTTTCGGGTCGGTGCGGTCGAGCTTGGCAAAGCCTTCGGCAAGGTTGGGGTGCTTGATGATGCGTTCGAGCGGATAGGCCGACTGGCTGGCCCAGTAGCGGTCGAAATCGTCGGATACCTTGCTGACCACGCTGCCGGTGGCGAGGATGTCGAGGTCGGCAAATACGGTGTTGCCGTCGACGTTGAAATATTCGTCGCCGATGTTGCGCCCGCCGACGATGGTGGCTTTGTTGTCGGCGGTGAGCGATTTGTTGTGCATGCGCCGGTTGAGGCGCGGGAAATCGGTGAGATAGCCCAGCGCACGCCATTTGCGGGTGGTAAAGGGGTTGAACAGGCGGATTTCGATATTGGGATGGCTGTTGAGCGCGGCCAGCACGTCGTCCAGCCCGTTGGTGTTGTTGTCGTCAAGCAGGAGGCGCACGCGCACGCCGCGGTCGGCGGCGCGGTAGAGCATGTTGAAGAGCAGGTTGCCGGAGACGTCGTTGTGCCAGATATAGTATTGCACATCCAGACTGTGGTCGGCCGATTCGATTAAGGTGGCGCGGGCGACGAAGGCGTCGTGTGCGTCGCCGAGCAGGTAAACGCCGGAGGTATTTTGCTCTTGGTCGGCCAGCCCGGCGGCGGCAGGCTGCAGGGCGGATTCCAGCCGCGGGGCGGAGGCGATGTGCATGCGGAGGCTCTCGCTGCGGTTTTCCAGCGAGGGCAGGGTTTGGCAGCCCGCGAGCAGGGCGGGCAGAGCCAGGTAGGCAAAGGTGCGGTTCATATCGGATACGGGTTTCAGACGGCCTCGGATTGATTTGGCTTGAAGGCCGTCTGAAAGGCTTGTGTTGCTGTTTATTCTACGGTTTCCGGCCAGCCTGATGTGTCGACTTCGGGATAGGCCAAATTCAGTTTTTTCAGGTGTTCGAGCAGGATGTTGACGATAATCACGTTGCGCGAGGATTTGGAATCGGCGGGCACGATATACCAGGGCGCGTGGTCGGTATCGGTGGCGGCGATGACGGTTTGGTAGGTTTGCATGAAATCGCCCCACAGTTTGCGGTCTTCGAGATCGCCGGGGCTGAATTTCCAGTTTTTGTCGGGGCGGTCGATGCGCTCTTGCAGCCGTTCGCGCTGTTCGTCTTTGGAGATATTCAGATAGATTTTGACGATGGTGGTGCCGGTTTCGGCCAGCATGCGCTCGAAATCGTTAATCTGGCGGATGCGGCGCTCGTGTTCGGCCGCATCAATCCAGCCGCGCACCCGGGTGACCAATACGTCTTCGTAGTGGCTGCGGTTGAAAATCACGATTTCACCGTTTTTCGGCACCATCATGTGTACGCGCCACAAATAATCGCGTGCGCGCTCGGCTTCGCTCGGTGCCTTGAATGCCTGCACGCGCATGCCCAGCGGATCGGCGGCGCGGAACACGGCGCGGATGGTGCCGTCTTTGCCGGAGGTGTCCATGCCCTGCAACACCACCAGCAGGCGGTGTTCGGACTGGCCGTAAAGGATGTCTTGCAGGCGGTCGAGCTCGATGCTCAATGCTTCGGTTTCGGCGTTGCGCGCTTCTTTGCCGGCGGGCACGTCGGATTTGTCGCCCGGATTGTGGTCGGCCAGTTTGAAGTTTTTGCCGCCGGCGCGGTATTTGCTGATAAACGACATACGTTGCTCCTTGTTGTGGGTTGTCAGGTTTCAGACGGCCTTGAAGGCCGGAGGTTTCATTTTCTTGGCGGGCTTAATCTTATGATTGCGGCGGCTTTTTCACCAGATTTTCACCGTCGTGTCCGTGCAGGCCGATGAAAATCCAGCCCGAGATAAAGGTGATGGCGCCGATGTAGATAAACGTATAGCGGAAGGCGCTGTGCAGGTTGGCGGTGCCGATGCTGCTTTTGCTCAAAAAATTCAAAATCAGCGCGCCCAAGGCAATGCCGAAGCTGATGGCCAATTGCTGGTTGACCGCCATCAGGCTGTTGCCGCTGCCGGTCTGGTAGGGGCGCAAATCGGCGATGGTCAGCGTGTTCATGGCGGAAAACTGCAATGAGTTGCAGGTGCCGACCAGCAACAGCAGCACCATCCACAGCCACAGCGGCGTGTCGGCGCTGGGAATGGCCAGACACATAATCAGAATACCGACAATGCGGGTGTTGGCCACCAACACGCGGCGGTAGCCGAAATGGGCGATGACCGGCTTCACAATCGGCTTGGTCAGCAGCGAGGCCAGCGCAATCGGCGCAATCAGCCAGCCCGACAGGCTGGCGCTGAAGCCAAAGGCCACCTGAAACAAAAGCGGCAGCAGAAAAGGCACCGAGCTGATGCCCAGGCGGCTGAACAGGTTGCCTGCCAGCCCGAGGCGGAACGTGCGCACCTGAAACAGATTGCGGGCATAGAGCGGGGCGTCGTCGCGTTCGGCGTGTTTCCAGTAGAGCCACATGGCCGCCGCGCTGCCGATAACCAGCAATAATGAGAAAAGTTTTGCACCCGGATGGGTAACCAGCTCCACCGCCAGACTCAACGCGCAGGCGGAGGCGCCGAAGAGCAGGAAACCCGACAAATCGAGGTCGGGCTTGTCGCCCTTGACGTCGGGCATGATGTTCATGGCCATCCAGATGCCCAGCGCGCCGATGGGCAGGTTGAGCAGGAAAATCCAGTGCCAGCTGGCGTATTCCACCAGATAGCCGCCCACCAGCGGCCCCAGCACCGGCCCGATAAGCGCGGGCATCACCGCATAATTGATGGCATTGAGCAGCTGCGATTTGTCATACACGCGCAACAGCGTGAGTCTGGATACCGGCACCAGCATCGAGCCGCCCACGCCCTGCACGATACGCGCCACAATCAGCATCGGCAGGTTAGGCGCGGCGGCGCACATGGCCGAGCCGAGCATGAATACCGCCAACGAGCCGACAAAGATGTTGCGGGTGCCGAAACGGTCGACCAGATAGCCGCTGAGGGGAATCAGCAGCGCCAGCGTCAGCGCATAGGCAATCACGGCCGACTGCATATTGAGCGGCGACTGGTTCAAATCGGCGGCCATTTTCGGCAAAGCCGTGTTCAGAATCGTGGTGTCGAGCATCTGCATGAAAATGGCGATGGCCAGCAGCAGCGGCAGCCAGCGCGAGGGCAGGGCGGGGGCATTTGTATTCATGGGCAGTCGCAAACAGGCCGTCTGAAAGGGTTGGGGGAGGCGGGCAATAGCCATTCATAAAAACAGGCGGGCAAGGCGGGTTGGTGCAGCCGGGTTGTTTTTATGCGGCCGAACAACACATTCCGCATACACAGCCAGCCGCAGGCAGGGCAAGTATAGAGGGAAAACTTACCCTACTACGGCGTTGCTGCGCCTGGCTCAAAGAGGGGGCTTGACTAAGCTGCTGAAGCAGCAAGTCCGCCGCCCCGTACTATCTGTACTGTCTGCGGCTTGCTGCCTTGTATTAGAGTAAGTTTTCCCTCTATAGCACGGAGCTGCCGCCTCTTTGAGCCAAGGCGCAGTAATACTGATGAATCGGTATCGGTCGTTTGGCTATATATGGTCGGAGATGTATAGTCGTTTCGTTAGATTGAGACAAGGCAGCAAGCCGCAGACAGTACAGGTAGTACGGCAAGGTGCAGCAACGCTGTATCAAACTAACGGAACGGCTATAGTACGGCAAGGCGAGCCAACGCCGTAGCAGAAACTCATTTCTTCGACTATATGAATGGATATTGATAAAGGAAACCATTGTACGCTGTATTGGCGAAGCCGTCTGAAAAGCATGCCGGATAAGCGCGCAAACGCCGTTTTTCTGTTGCGCACCGGTTGCGTAAGGCGTGGCGGCAGGCGGCGGATTGCGCCGCATTTTTCCACAGGCAGCGTGTCCAGACCCTGCATCAGGCCGTCTGAAACATGATTTTAGTTTTCGATAAATTTTTCTTTTAAGAAAATTAAATAGCGGATACAATAAATTTACATTTTATAAAAACACATCTGTTGAGGAGAAGGAAATGCACAACAACAAAGTATCCAATCGGGTATTGCTGGCCAGCCTGGTCGGCAGCTCGATCGAATGGTTCGATTATTTCTTATACGGCACGGTGGCGGCTTTGGTGTTCAACCAATTGTTTTTCCCCGCCGAAGACCCGACCGTCGGCACCATGCTGGCGTTTGCCTCGTTTGCGCTGTCGTTTTTTATCCGGCCTTTCGGCGGCATCATTTTCAGCCACATCGGCGACAAAATCGGCCGCAAGCAAACGCTGGTGCTCACGCTCTCGCTGATGGGCGGCGCAACCGTATTGATGGGCTTGCTGCCGACTTATCAGGCCATCGGCGTGGCCGCGCCGATTTTAATGGTAACGCTGCGGCTGGTGCAGGGTTTGGGCATCGGCGGCGAATGGGGCGGCGCGATGCTGTTGGCGGTGGAATACGCGCCGCCGGAAAAACGCGGTTTTTTCGGCAGCGTGCCGCAGATGGGCGTGACCATCGGCATGCTGCTGGCGACGCTGGCGCTGACGGTGATGAGCACTTTGCCCGATGATGCGTTTTTATCCTGGGGCTGGCGCGTGCCGTTTGTGTTGAGCGCGGTGCTGGTGTTTGTCGGCCTGTGGATACGCAAAGGCATTGATGAAACGCCGTCGTTCAAGAAAAATCAGGAAAGCGGCAATGTGGTGGCGGTGCCGCTGTTTGAAACCTTCAAAACCCACAAGCGCGAGGTGTTGATTGCGGTGGGGGCGAAATTCGTCGAAACCGCGCCGTTTTACATCATGTCCACCTTTATCGTTTACTACGCCACCACCGAGCTGGATTTCAGCCGCACGCAGGTGTTGAACGCGGTCACCATCGCCACCATTGTCACCACGCTGCTGATTCCTCTGATGGGCGCGCTTTCCGACAAAATCGGCCGCAAAACCGTGTATGTCGGCGGCGTGTTGCTGATGATGGCGTATGCTTTTCCCTATTTCTGGATGCTGCAAAGCGGCTCGTTTGCGATGCTGGTGTTGGCGACCGTAATCGGTCTCGGCATCATCTGGGCGCCGACCACCGCCGTGCTCGGCACCATGTTTTCGGAGATTTTCAAAAGCAACGTGCGCTACACCGGCATTACCCTCGGCTACCAAATCGGCGCGGCTTTGGCAGGCGGCACCGCGCCTTTGGTGGCGACCTTCCTGCTGAAAGAATTCAACCATTCTTATGTGCCGATTGCGCTCTACATCATTTTCACCGGCGTGGTGTCGCTGCTGGCGATTATCGCGGTGAGCGAGGCGGCGGGCAAACAGCTTGACGATTAAACCCGATGGAATCAAACAGGCCGTCTGAAATATTTCAGACGGCCTGTTTGATATTTAACTCACGTGAGTTCGGGATAAGCATTTAAGATATTCTTATTGTTTTCATAAACGTATGCACCTCATAGACAGAAAATCGCCAGATTTTCGTCATTCCCGCGCAGGCGGGAATCCAGAAGCCTGACATTTCCGCAATGTTTTCAAAGTTTCTGAAACCCGACTACTGGATTCCCGCCTGCGCGGGAATGACGAATCCTTACGGATTCTGTCTGCCTCAAGGAGAAATATATTTCTGAAAATCAAAGGGATTTCACTTGCTTATCCCGAACTCACGTTAACTCGATTCAATAATTTCCCAACGACGTATGCGACGACACCCACAACACCAACGCGTCTTGTTCTCCCGCCACGCAGGCATGACCCATGGTGCTGTCGAAATAGCAGGAATCGCCCGCGGCCAATACCGTCGGCTGATAAAAATCGGTGTGCAGCGTCACTTCGCCTTCGAGCACGTAAATAAACTCCTCGCCCTCGTGTTGCAAGAGCGCCGGAAATTCGCCGATGTTGTGCGCCTTGATGCGGGTCAACAGCGGCACAAACTGCTTGTGGCTCAATTCGGCGCAAAGCGGGTGATAATCGTATTGCAAGGTATTGTGGACGCGGCTTTTGCCGGCGCGGGAAACCGCCAGCCTGCCGTTGGGCGTGGCCTGGTTTTCTTCGTGAAACAACTCGGCCACGCCCACCGACAGGCCGCGGGCGAGCGAGGCGATTTTTTCGTAAGTGGGCGAGAGCTGGCCTTTTTCGATTTTCGACAAGGTCGACACGGAAATATGGCTTTTTTCGCTCAACTGCTGCAAAGTCAGCCCGGCCTGCTTGCGCAAATGGTGGACGCGCCCGGCCAGAAAATTGGTCGGATTGTCGGGGGAAACATCGGTTTTATCGGCGGCGTTCATGTGTTTGGCTTTGGTGTGGATTGTGCTGATGAAGATTTTAGCACAAGCCCGCTGCCCGGCCTTGTTGCCGTTAAATTTTTCTGATACGAAAATATCTTTCACATAGTATAATCAACAACAGTTTACACAGGAGCTACCCCATGCAGATTTTTGACTACGCCGCCACAGGCGAACGGATGCCGTATGCCGCGCTGATTCAGGCCATCCACGCTATTTTCACCGAGGGCTGCACCGTGCCGCGCCGCCACATCCACGCCATCGACAGCGACGATGCCGCCGCCACGCTGCTGATTATGCCCGCGTGGCAGAAAAACAAATTCATGGGCATCAAACACGTCACCATCTATCCCGACAACGGCGGTAAATACGCCTTGCCCGGCCTGCATTCCACCTATACCTTGTTTGACGCGCAAAACGGTGTGCCCGTGGCGGTATTGGACGGCAATCAAATTACCTGCCGCCGCACCGCCGCCGCTTCCGCGCTCGCCGCCCGCTATCTCGCCCGCGAAGATGCCGAGTCGCTGCTGATTGTCGGCGCGGGCAATGTGGCGCGCGAACTCGCCCCCGCTTACGCCGAAGTATGCCGTCTGAAACACATCCGCATCTGGAACGTCAGCCACGACAAAGCCGAGCAACTGGCCGCCGATTTGCGCAGCCAAGGTTTTGCCGCCGAAGCCGTCGCCGATTTGCAGGCCGCCGTCGCCGCCAGCGATATTGTCAGCTGCGCCACCTTGTCCACCGTGCCTTTGGTGTTGCGCGAATGGGTCAAACCCGGCACCCACATTGACTTGATCGGCAGCTTCAAGCCCGATATGCGCGAAACCGACGATGCCATGTTTGCCGATACTTCGGTCTTCGTCGATACCGACGAAGCGCCCGACAAAGCCGGTGATTTGCTCTCGCCGATGGCCGCGGGGGTGTTCAAACGCGAACAGATTCTCGCCGACCTCGAAAGCCTCTGCCTCGGCAAACATCCGGGGCGCACCTCTGCCGACGAAATCACCGTTTACAAAGCCGTCGGCACGGCGGCGGAAGATTTGGCGGCGGCGGTGTTGGTGTATCAGGGCTGATTGTTGCTTTCAGACGGCCTTCTTTATGATGCAGTCTGAACTGTTGATACAAACCAAAAGGCCGTCTGAAAAGAATACCGCCTACCATGTACATCAAAGTAAAATAAACGGTAATATTGAGGCTGAATGGTCGTTTCAGCCGAACAATCATCTACAAAGGAATAACCATCATGTTTGCCTTCTCACATCCGCAATCTGAGTTGCGCCAAGCCATCACCGCCGCCTACCGCCGCGACGAAGCCGAAGCCGTGGCCGATATGCTGGCGCAGGCGCAGATGACGCCGCTGGAAAAAGAAGCCGCCGCCAAGCTCGCCCGCCAATTGGTCACCAAGGTGCGCGAAAACCGCAGCAAGGCCAGCGGCGTGGATGCGCTGATGCACGAATTTTCCTTGTCGAGCGAAGAGGGCGTGGCCTTGATGTGTCTGGCCGAAGCCTTGTTGCGCATTCCCGACGTGGCTACCCGCAACAAGCTGATTCAAGACAAATTGTCCGGCGGCGACTGGAAAAGCCATCTCAACAACAGCCCGTCGCTGTTTGTCAACGCCGCCGCCTGGGGTTTGCTGATTACCGGCAAACTCACCTCCGCCGGCCCCAAACAGCAAAACCTCGGCTCGGCGCTCACCCGCGTGGTCAGCAAGGGCGGCGAACCCTTAATCCGCAAAGGCGTGGATTACGCCATGCGCTTGCTCGGCAAACAGTTCGTCACCGGTCAAACCATTGAAGAAGCCTTGAAAAACGGCAAAGAGCGCGAAAAAATCGGCTACCGTTTCTCCTTCGACATGCTCGGCGAAGCGGCGATGACCCAGGCCGATGCCGACCGCTATTATCAGGATTACGTCAACGCCATCCACGCCATCGGCAAAGATGCGGCGGGCGCGGGCGTGTATGACGGCAACGGCATTTCGGTGAAACTCTCCGCCATCCATCCGCGCTATTTCCGCGCCCAACACGAACGCGTGATGGCGGAGCTGCTGCCGCGCCTGAAAGCGCTGTATCTGCTGGCGAAAGAATACAATATCGGCCTGAATATCGACGCGGAAGAAGCCAACCGCCTCGAATTGTCGCTCGATTTGATGGAAGCCTTGGTTTCCGACCCCGATTTGGCGGGCTTCAACGGCATCGGTTTTGTGGTGCAGGCTTATCAGAAGCGTTGCCCGTTTGTGATTGATTATCTGATCGACCTTGCCCGCCGCAACCATCAAAAGCTGATGATCCGCTTGGTCAAAGGCGCGTATTGGGACAGCGAAATCAAATGGGCGCAGGTGGACGGCATGGCGGGCTACCCCGTTTACACCCGCAAAGTGCACACCGACGTTTCCTACCTCGCCTGCGCGCGCAAACTGCTGGCCGCGCAAGATGCCGTGTTCCCGCAATTCGCCACCCACAATGCCTACACGCTGGCGGCGATTTACCAGATGGGCGAAGGCAAAGATTTCGAACACCAATGCCTGCACGGCATGGGCGAAACGCTTTACGACCAAGTGGTCGGTGCGCAAAACCTCGGCCGCCGCTGCCGCATCTACGCCCCCGTCGGCACCCACGAAACGCTGCTGGCCTACCTCGTGCGCCGTCTGCTCGAAAACGGCGCGAATTCCTCGTTTGTGAACCAGATTGTCGATGAAAAAGTCAGCATCGACGATTTGATCGCCTGCCCGCTCGAAGCCGCCGAAGCCACCCAAGGACGGATGCACGCCGCCCTGCCGATGCCGCGCCATTTATACGGCGCAGGCCGTCTGAACGCCTTGGGCGTGGATTTGAGCAACGAACACGTATTGCAACAACTCGAGCGCGACATGAACGCCGCCGCGCAGCAAAGTTTTCAGGCAGCCTCGATTACCGCCGTTGCGGTTGAAAACCAGCTCGCGCACGACGTGAAAAACCCCGCCGACCACAGCGACATCGTCGGTACGGCCGCCTTTATTCAGACGGCCTCGATTACCGATGTCGTCGCCGCCGCCAAAGCCGCCGAAGCTGCGTGGTCAAACAAGATGCCGTCTGAACGCGCCGACTGCCTGCGCCGCTTTGCCGACCTGCTCGAAGCGCACACCCCCGCGCTGATGATGCTGGCGGTGCGCGAAGCGGGCAAAACCCTGCAAAACGCCATTGCCGAAGTGCGCGAAGCGGTGGATTTCTGCCGCTATTACGCCGAAGAAGCCGAGCAAACCATCCGCAACGAACGTGCCGTCGGCACCGTCGTCGCCATCAGCCCGTGGAATTTCCCGCTGGCGATTTTCACCGGCGAAGTGGTGGCCGCATTGGCCGCGGGCAACACCGTGGTCGCCAAACCCGCCGAACAAACCAGCCTCATCGCCCATTATGCCGTGCGCCTCATGCACGAAGCGGGCATTCCGCAAGATGTCTTGCAACTCGTGCTTGGTGCGGGCGAGGCAGGCGCGGCGCTTACCCAAGATGCCCGCATCAACGGCGTGATTTTCACCGGCTCGACCGAAGTGGCGCGCCTGATTAACCGCACCCTCGCCGCCCGCGCCGACACGCCGGTTTTAATTGCCGAAACCGGCGGCCAAAACGCCATGATTGTCGACAGCACCGCGCTGGCCGAGCAAGTGTGCGCCGACGTGATCAATTCCGCTTTCGACAGCGCCGGACAACGCTGCTCAGCCCTGCGGATTCTGTGTTTGCAGGAAGACATCGCCGAGCACATGATTGCCATGATCAAAGGCGCGATGAACGAATTGCGCGTCGGCAACCCCGTGCAGCTGGCCACCGACATCGGCCCCGTGATTGATGCCGAAGCGCAGCAAAACCTGCTCGCCCACATCGAAAAAATGAAAGGCGCGGCCAAGGCATATCATCAAATCACGCAGCCTGAAAACGCCGGCCAAGCCACGTTTGTGCCGCCGACCTTGTTCGAGCTGAATAATCTTGACGAATTGCAGCGCGAAGTGTTCGGCCCGGTGTTGCACATCGTCCGCTTCCGCGCCGACGAATTGGACGCGCTCATCGACCAAATCAACGGCAAAGGCTACGCACTCACCCACGGCATCCACAGCCGCATCGACGGCACCATCGAACACATCGCCAAACGCATCGAAGCGGGCAATGTCTACATCAACCGCAACATCGTCGGCGCAGTGGTCGGCGTGCAGCCCTTCGGCGGCCACGGCCTCTCCGGCACCGGCCCCAAAGCAGGCGGCCCTTTCTACCTGCAACGCCTCACTTGCGCCCCGCGCTGGCATTCGCCCACCCTCAACCGCATCGGCAAAGCCGACGAACAAGCCCTCTCTGCGCTGGAAAACCAAATGCACCAAATGGGTTTCAGCCAAGAAGCAAAACTGCGGCTGGCGGCCGAATCGGGCAAATCGCGCGTCAGCACCCTGCGCGAAGCCAAATCGGTGTTGAACGGCCCGACCGGCGAAGCCAATATGCTCACCTGGCGCGCGCCCGAGCAAGTATGGCTCTGCGGCGGCGACCTCGAACAAAGCTACGCCGCCCTTACCCATCTCGCCGCCTCCGGCATCAAAGCCGTGGTGTCGCCCGAACATCCGCTGGCCATCTGGCAGGAACATCTGGCCGACTACCTCAGCGTTTCCGCCTATCCCGAGCAACACGGCATCAGTCACGTCGTCGCCCTCGAAGCCCTGAGCGTAGAAGTGAAACAGGCGTTGGCAAACACCGACGGCGCGCTCATCCGCATCGTCGATGCAAAAGCCGGTGTCGATGCCTTGCAGCTTTTTGAAGAAATCAGCCGCAGCACCAACACCACCGCCGCCGGCGGCAACGCCAGCCTGATGGCGATGGCGGAAGCGTAGGCACAAGTTGGACAAAGGCCGTCTGAAACCCATATGGGTTTCAGACGGCCTTTTCAAATCAAATGGCTTGATATTGCTTTATGTATAGAGACCGTCGCACCCGCGCAGGCGGGTGCCCAGTGCAAAGCACAGCTTTGCTTGTCTATCTGTTTTCTGATTCTAAAAATCCATTATGAGTCATGAAGTTGTGAACTTTCAAGGCTGGCAAGTTTGAGCTGAAGCGTTGCTTCAGACTGGGCACCCGCCTGCGCGGGTGCGACGGATGGGGGAATTTTGCAAAGGCCTCATTATAGGCTTTGCATATTTTGAGTAAGCATGTCCGATATTCTCAGGCCGTCTGAAAACGTTT
Organism: Neisseria sp.; assembly: GCA_030538415.1. GTDB lineage: Bacteria > Pseudomonadota > Gammaproteobacteria > Burkholderiales > Neisseriaceae > Neisseria. The sequence goes on from JAUNTY010000019.1 coordinate 14,637, forward strand.
TCAGACGGCCTTTCATATTTTTACATCTTGCGCATCATCAAAAGGAAATAGCCGCCGCCAAGCAGCGTCGCCATCAAACCCGCAGGGATTTCATACGGAAAACCGATTTGGCGGCCGAGCCAGTCGGCCAGTGCCATCACGGTTGCGCCGATGAGCGCGGCGGCGATCAGCTGCTGGCGCGGCAGCCGTGCGCCGAGCATATTGGCCAGATGCGGCGCGAGCAGGCCGACAAAGCTCAAGGGGCCGATAAGCAGGGTGGCGAGCGCGGTGAGGAGCGCGCTGAAGACCACCAATACATAGCGGGCGGCGGCCACGTTCACCCCCGCCGATTGCGCCACCACGCTGTTGAGGCTGAGCAAACCCAGCCAGCGCGACAGCGGCAAAGCGGCGGCCAACAGAGCGAGCGCGGCGGCAAACACGGCGGCGGCCAGCATCGGCGTGGCCTGATAAGTCGAGCCGGAGAGCCACACCAACAATTGCTGCACGCGGAAATCGCCGGAAGCCGTCCACGCGCGGGTAAAGGCATCGGCGAGCGCGGCCACGGCAATGCCGGTGAGGAGGATTTTTTCCGGCAGCAAACCGTTTTGGCGGTTAAACAGCATAATCAGCGCCAAAGTCGCCAGCGCCGAGGCGATACCAATCAGCCAAAACAGGCCGCTGCCTGCGGGAATGTCAAACAGCAACACCGCCGTCATCACGCCAAACGCCGTACCCGAGCTGATGCCGAGCAATTCGGGGCTGGCCATCGGGTTTTGCGTCAGCCGTTGCAGCAACACCCCCGCCACCGCCAGCAACACGCCGCAAGCCAGCGCGGTCAGCAGGCGCGGGTAGCGCAGGGCGATAAAATCGGGATTAACGGTAAACTGCCAACCGTCGGCGCTTTGTCCGGCAAACAGCGACAAAGCGAGGGCGGCCAACAGCAACAGCGGTAATAAACGCAACAGCGGTGATGCCCGCAAACGCGCCACCGTTTGCGCCGAGGCCGTCTGAAAAGCGGGGCGGGCAGGGGCTTTCATCATCAGCCACAGCAATAAGGGCGCACCGATCAAGCCCGTCACCGCGCCTGCGGGCAAATCGATTTGGCGGTAATGATGGAGCAATACCAATAAATTATCGGTGAGCAACAGCATCAGGCCGCCGAACACAAACGCCATCGCCAAACGCGCCGACAGCGTGCGCACACCGAGCTGGCGCACCGCCGTGGCCGCCGCCAGCCCGACAAAACCCATCATACCGACCATGCCGACCACATTGGCGCTGAGAAACGCCGCCGCCGCCAAAGCCGCGAAGCGGATGGTTTTCACCGGAATGCCGAGCGCGGCGGCCTGGGTGTCGCTGAGGCTCATAATCGCCAAGGGTTTCACCAACAGCGCAATCACGGCGGCTGCGGCGAGGATGCGCCAAAAGAGCGCCGCGCTGTCGTGCCAACTGTCTTGCAGCAACGAGCCGCTGCCCCAGAGCATGATGCCGCGCGTTTCTTCGGAATAAAACAGCGTGATGATGCCGCTGACCGCGCCGAGATACAACGCCGTCACCAAACCCGCCAACACCACCATCAAAGGTACTAGGGCTTGCTGACCATTCGATTTACGGGTGCTTTTTGCCCCTGAAAACGCATCTGCTGCGTTAAAAAGCCTCGCAAGATGTCCAATCTTGCTACGTTTTTTGCCTTGCATCTGCATTTTCAGGAACAAAAATCCCCTCATAAACGAATGGTCAGCAAGCCCTACCCGCCGCGAAGAAAGCCACAATACCATCATCAAAGCCGCCGCCGAGCCTGCAAACGCCACCGGTGCATTGCCCCACGCCAATAATGCGGGTGCGAACACGGTTGCCGCCACCAGCGCGGTTTGCGCGCCGCTGCTCACCGCCAGCGTGCTGTCGGAAGCGAGCGGGTTGCGCATGATTTGCTGCAACAGTATCGTCGCCACCGCCAGCGCGCCACCCGCCAGCAGCGCCATCGCCATCCGCGGCAAGGTGTTGTTTTGCACCATCAGCGCATCAAGTGGCAGCGTGTCGGGGCGGGCAAACAAATCCGCCCACGGCCAATGCCATTGCAGCTTGAGTATCCACAATAAAGAAGCAAACGCAGCGGCAAAGAGGCATAAAGCCCAATAGCTTACAGGCCGTCTGAACAGATTTACCATGCGGTTTCCTTTTCAGACGGCAGTCGGGCGGCAAGCTCATTGGCAAAATGCTGCATCGAGGGCAGCGCACCATAGCTCCATGTGGGCGGCAACACGCGGCGGTTGGCCGCTTTGCTGAACGGCAAACGTTGCCACAAAATGCTTTTTTCGAGCGCGGCGCGGGTGTTGCGCGGATGGGGTTTCACGATAATCAGCAGCGTATCGGGCGGCAGTTTGGCCAAATCGGTGAGCGCGATATTGGCAAAGCCCCATTCGTTGCTGCTTCCCTGCCAGGCGTTTTTCAAACCGAGTTTGCCGATAACCACATTAAACATGCTGGTTTTGCCGTAAATACGCGCATGGCGGGCATCGACAAACTGAATCACCGCCAGCGGCCTTGCGGCATAAGGAGCGAGCTGCCGACGTTGGCGGGCAAACTGGTTTTCGGTTTGCTTTATCAGGCGCTCTGCAGCGGGGGAATCGCCGATGAGGGCGCCTATCTTGCGTGTGCCGGCGAGCGTTTGTGCGTATTGGATGCCGTTGTCGCTGGCAAAGCTCACTTCATATACCGGCGCTACTTTTTCGAATTGCGGTTTCAGATGGCCAAACCAGGATGACTGGATAAAAAAATCAGGCTTGGTCTGATACAGCTGCTCCAGATTGGGTTGGAAGCGTATGCCTGAATCCAGCGTGGTTTGCGGCATGGGCGGGTAGTTTACCCAGTCGCCGTAGGCGCGTTTGTCGCCGAGGCTGGCGGGCGCATGCCCCATGGCCGCGAGGGTTTCGGCGGTGGTCCAGTCGGATGTGGCCACGCGCGGCGCAGTTTGGGCGGCGAGCGGGGCGAGCAGCGGTAAAATCAATAAGGCGCGTTTGAGGCCGTCTGAAAAGAGTGTGTGCATGATGGTTGGTTGTTTAAAGGTTTCAGACGGCCTTTGGCTTTGATATGTAGGACAGAAGCCGTCTGAAAATGGTTGTGAGGCAAGCCGCGGGCTTGCTTGTCCGCATTTTTTACCACTCAAGGCAAGGCCACCGGCACGCCGCTTTGCGGGTGGCGGATGATGTTCATCTCGACGCTGTAAATGTCGTTCAAAACTTCGGCAGTCATAATCTCGGCGGGCGTACCTTGTTTGAGCAGCTTTCCGCCTTTGAGCGCCACCAGTTCGTCGCAATATTGGGCGGCGAGGTTGATGTCGTGGATGACGATGATTACGCCCAAATCGAGGCGGTGCGACAAATCGCGGATTAACGCCATCACGTCGAGCTGGTGGGCGATATCGAGCGCGGCCAAGGGTTCGTCGAGCAATAGAAAACGGCTCTGCTGCGCCAGACACATTGCCAGCCAGATGCGCGAGCGTTCGCCGCCGGAGAGGGTGTCGACGATTTGGTCGGCGAATTTTTCGGTGTGGGTGAGGGCGAAGGCTTCGGCAACGGCGGCGCGGTCGGCCTCGCTGCTGCGCCCGAGCAGGCCGCTCCAGGCATAGCGCCCCATATTGATTAATTCGCGGGCGGTGAGCGCGGTGGCGGCGGGCAGGTGTTGCGGCAGGTAGGCGACTTGTTTGGCGTAGTTGCGGGCGGAATAACCGGCAACGGGGCGGCCTTCGAGCAAGACGGCGCCGCTGCTGGGCTGGTTTTGGCGGGAAAGCAGTTTGAGCAGGGTGGATTTGCCGGAGCCGTTGTGGCCGATGAGGCCGTAAACCTTGCCGGGTTTGAATTGCAGGGTAATGTCGTGCAGCAATACACGGGTCGGCACGGCAAAAGATGCTTGATTTAAGGAAAACACACAAAGCTTTCGGGTAATAACAATAATTCAATTAATAAAGAAAATGATACTTGTTTTTATTATCAGACGGGTTTTATAATCTGCGGCAGCACCGGTCAGGTGCGCATTGTAGTTTTTTTTAATACAAATGGGAACCAATATTGTGAGAAAAACAAATCGGCTGAGCATTTTATCAGCATTATTATTAGCTGTTCCGGCTGCCGCCTGGGCTGAAACAGTGGCAGACAGCACGGCAACGCTGGATGAAGTAGAGGTAATCGGCAAGCGCAATGAAGAATTGAGCGGGCGAACCCACGGCTATACCGCCGACAGCAGCAATGCGGCAGGAAAAGTGAAGGTGCCGCTGAAAGATACTGCGCAATCCGTATCGGTGGTTACCCGCCAGCAAATTGAAGACCAGCGGCCTGCCAGTATTTCACAAGCATTAAACTATTCGGCAGGGGCGTTTACAGGCCTGGTGGGGGCGGCCACCCGATATGATTATGTGGGCATGCGCGGTTTCAACGATAATATGACCGATAATATCCTTATCGACGGCCAAAAGCTTTTGAGCGATTCGAATACTTACAGCGCCATGCAGATAGATCCTTATTTTATCGAACGTATCGATATGCTCAAAGGCCCGGTTTCCGCCACTTACGGCAGGGCGGCGCCGGGTGGCGCGGTGGCGGCCACAACCAAACGCCCTCTGCACGACAGCTACCATGAAATCAATGTGTTTGGCGGCACCGACAAACAACGCGGCGCCAGCTTCGATTTGACCGACAATCTGACTGAAAACGGCGATGTGTCCTACCGACTTACCGGCCTTGCCAAAGCATCCGATTCGCAAAATAACAGCCAAAAAAGCCGACGCTTTGCTGTTGCTCCTTCTTTAAGTTGGAACATCACGCCCGACACCAACCTTCTGCTGCAAGCCTATATTCAAAATGACCCCGACGGCGGTTATCACAGCGGCTTGCCCGCCAGCGGCACCATCAGCAGCCATGACGGTTTCAAGTTTTCCCGTTCGTTTTCCGATTCAGACCCGGGCGACCGCTTCCGCCGCCGTCAGAATATCTACAGCTACCAGCTTCATCACCGGTTCAACGACCGGTGGACGGGAACGTCCAAATTCCGCTCCGCAGAGGTACACACCCGCAACAGGCAAACCTGGCAGACCGGCTGGCTGGATAATCAAACTTTGTCGCGTGCGGCCGGTAACGCTGCCGAGCATTTGAAATCATTCGCTTTTGATAATTACCTCAACGGCCACTTCCAAACCGGCTCAGTGCAGCATAATGTATTGCTGGGCAGCGATTACCAGCACCGCAAAACGTTGGCTGATTACAGCTACGATTACACCAATGTCTTGCCGATTAATGTGTTGAACCCGGTGTATGGCAGCGGCGATTATCCCTACGGGCAATATGCCAGCAACCGAACCCTGCGCCTGCGCCAATTGGGCTTTTACCTGCAAGACCAGATGCAATGGCGGCAATGGCATTTCGGCGCGGGCATACGCCGTGATGAAGTGGATACTTCCATTACCGACCGAGACAGCGGCGCGGTTTCCTCCGATTGGAAAGGCGGTAAAACCACATGGCGCACTTCGGCGCTTTATGCCTTTGACAATGGCATATCTCCCTATATCAGTTACAGCACAGGCTTCAATCCCAATACCTATAGCGATGCCGACGGCAAATTATTAAAACCGACCGAAAGCCGGCAATGGGAAGCCGGTGTGAAATACCAAACGCCGGGCAGCCAAAACCTTTACACCTTGGCACTATATGATTTGAAACAGAAAAATGTCGCCAACCGGGTGATTAACGGCAACTACTATATCCCCTCCGGCACCGTCAAATCCAAAGGCGTAGAGCTGGAAGCCCGTACCCAAATCACACCCGAATGGTTTTTGCAGGCGGCGCTTGCCTATAATCGTGCCGAATTTGCCGACAACGTCGAGGGGCTGAACGGGCATACGCCTTATCAAACCCCCAAGTGGACGGCGTCGTTATGGAGCAATTACCGTTTCAAAAACGGCCTGGATGTCAGCGCGGGCATACGCCATATCAACGGCATTTGGGCCGATCATGCCAATACGGTGAAAGTGCCCGCATATACGTTGGTAGATTTGTCTGCCCGTTATCAGCTGGGCGCTTTGAACAGCGCGTTGAAAGGCTGGCAAACCAGCGTCAGCGTGAATAATGTGTTTGATAAACGCTATGTGGCTTCTTGCGCCGGGCTGACTTATTGCTATTATGGAGAAGGCCGCAATGTATTGGCCAATGTATCTTATCGCTGGTAATGCTTTGATTTTATGTCGTTAAACCTGAAACTTTCCTGCGTGGTCGCCCGTTGTGCCGAAACGCTGCCTGCACTGGCAGGTGAAATCAGGCCGTCTGAAAGCCCGGCTGATTGGCTGGTGCACGAAAGCGCGGAAATGGCGAAAATCCACGCCAACCTCAAGCGCGAATATGCACATGCGGGTGAAGTATATTGGGGTTGCCGCGCTTGGCAGCTATGGATATGGCAGCCGGTTTATCTGGCGGTGTGGGCGGCGGCAGTGTGGCGGGTGGCGCCTGATTTGGGCGGCTTCCGCCATCGCATGGGTGAGGTGTTTACCGATGCTTATACTTTACCGGAGCAGATGCTGGCGGCGCAAGCCGCGCAGCAAGCGGTGCTTCAGACGGCCTTGCATCTGCAAGGCTGGATGCAAAGGCAGCGCAGCCTGATTTTGCCGCATTACCCTCTTGCCGATAAATTGGCGCAGTATTTTCTCGGTGATACGGTATTGAAAGCCTTGGCTGCGGCACAGCGTTTCGGCCTGATGGATAAAGAAGCGGCTTTGCAACAGCAGCAATGGTGGCAGGCTGCGCTGGACTGCCGTTGCCAAGGCCGGTTGGTATGGTTGGAAGCAGAGCGGGGTTTTCAGGTGGAAATGGCGGCCTGCTGCCAGCATTACCGTTGCCACGAAGGTACCTTGTGCACAGGGTGCCCGAAAAGCAGGAAGCAACAGCGGGAATGCGGTTGTTGAGATTGGGTATAGCCGAATAAACAAAGGCCGTCTGAAATAAAAATGTGAACTGCTCACCAAAAGTTGGATATCTTAACCAACGAAACAAAGAGCAGTTGTTTCATGAGCAAATTCATAACCAGGTAATTTAACGCCCCGTATGACGTTGCTGCGCCTGGTATGGAAAAAAATAGGTTACTTGGCTATAGATAACGTGAGTTCGGGATAAGATAAATGCATAGATAGTGCAGAAGTCTGTGGAAATTCAGCAATCTGTCCTCTCTCCTGTTTATCCTCGCAGGGGATGGGGAGAGAGTTAGAGAGAGGGCAAAGCCGTTGGAGGAAGAAACATTACTTAAACCCCGAGTGTTTAGCCCCCTCCCCAACCCTCTCCCCATCCCCTGCGAGGACAAGCAGGAGAGGGAGCAAGTTGCTGAAATTTCAACAATTACTCAAAATACTTATCCTGAGTTCACGTTAGATAGTTTTTTGGGGTGATTTTGGCTTGTTTTATGGATCGGCATAAATCATATAGTGGAAAAACTTACTCTAATACAAGGCAGCAAGCCGAAGACAGTACAAGTAGTACGGCTAGGCGCAGCAACGCGGTAGTAGAGTAAGTTTTTCACTATAGCGGCCAAAAAACTGCGCCGGCGTTATCCCTTGGCGCTTGCATGGGCTTTTTGCGGAAACCCGTGCAAACGCCGGGGTAAATGCCGGCCGGCAAGCCGCTCAGGCAGACAAGACGCGCGGGAAAAACACATCGTTTTCCAGCGCGATGTGGTCGTGCAAATCATCCACAAATTCCTGCGCCTGGGCATAGAGGCGTTGCCAACTCTGGCAGGCGCCCGCCGGAGCCTGCAGATTGCCGGTCAGCTCCAGCAGCCGAGCGATGGCCGCTTCGTGTTCGGTGTGCTCGTGCATCATCATCTGAATCGGCATGGCCGCGCCGGAGCCTGCGCCCTGGTTAATCATCGGAAACAGCACGCGCTCTTCTTTCATCATGTGGTTGAGCAATTCCGCCTGAATGCCTTGCAGCAGCGGCAAAACTTCAACCGGAAAGCTGCCCGCGTGCACAACGGACACTTTTTCAGCCAGCGGGATCAGCTCGGCCAGTTGCTGGCGGTGCACATCGTGGTAGCGTTGCTGGATGTGGTCGATGGTGGCATCAAAAGGGGCTTGCTGCCATACGGTAAAATCGGTCATGGTCGGTTCCTCGGGTTGGGTTGGGCGGCCGGGAGGGTAGGGGTTTCAGACGGCCTTTTTTAAGATTCATATTTTATGAATAATTTTAAAAAAAGAAAATAAGCCGGAGGAACTAGATGCACCAAATTTCGGCTTGGGGCAAGCCGCAAGGTGCAGTAACGCGGTAGCGGTTTGACAAACATATAGAGGGAAAACTTACCCTACTACGGCGTTGCTGCGCCTGGCCGTACTATCTGTACTGTCTGCGGCTTGCTGCCTTGTATTAGAGTAAGTTTTCCCTCTATATCTTGGCCTGAAAAATTCAGAGCCGCCAACGGGAGAGGGTGCAAACTACTGAAATACCAAAAATCATGCAGTCTCGAGCTTACGTTATCTAAAACAACAACATGTTTATTTTTTCAAGCCTCGCCTGTTCGCCAAACAAACCGGTACTGTGCAGCAATTGCAGGTAAGCCTGTGCGTGATTGTATTGGGCTTCGGCCAGTTGCTGCTCTGCTTCGGATTTGGTCTGTTGCGCCTGCACCGCTTCCAGGCTGTTGCGTATGCCCACTTCCTTGCCCAGCCGGGTGGCTTCCAATCGTGCATCGGCCGTATCCAAAAGACGTTGTTGCGCCAGAATCTGGATTTTGCTGCTGTGGCTGTTGAGATAAGCCTGTTTTACCGCCAGTTGCGTCTGCCGTTCTGCATTCTGCAGCAATGCCCGGTTTTGGGCAACGCGGGCGGCGGCTTCCCGCGCAAGGCTGGCCGTTTGGCCGCCGCTGTATAAAGGCATGCTCAATTGCAGCGTCACCGTCGCCCCTTTGCTGCGGTATTTTTGCGGATCTGCACCATATTCGCGGGTGCTGTGGTTATCCTGATAGCCGCCGTTGAGCGTAAGGCGGGGCAAATGGCTGCCTTTGGCGGCGGCAAGTGCCGCTTCGGCATTTTTGAGCGCTGTTTTTTGCAACCGCCATGCGCGGTTGTGTTGTGCGGCCAGTTGCTGCCAGTACTCTTCCCGGGTTTGCTCCAGCAAATCCGGTATGGCGGATTTCCGGAGCGGGCGGATGCCTGCAGGGTTCAGGCCGGTCAGGTCGGCCAGCGTATTTTCTGCAACCTGCAATTGAATGGCCGTGTCGATTTCTTTGGCCAAGGCCGCATCATAGCCTGCCCGGGCTTCATAAGTGTCGATAATGGTGGCTGCGCCTTGCTTGAACATGGCTTGCGCCTGCCTGATTTGCTGGGCATAGGCGCTTTTCTCATCCCGGATGGCGGCCAATTTGTCTTTGTTCAGCAAAACGTCAAAATAAGCCTGCGCCACACTCAGGCGCAATTCATCTGCGCTGTTATCCAGCCGGATATCCGCCATTTCTTCGGCCAGCCTGCCCTGCCGGTATTGGGCAAAGCGGCTTTTGTCAAACAAAATCTGGCTGGCCTGCACATTCCAGCCGTGGCTTTTGGTGTTGGTAGAAAGCGAATAGGGCTGCTTTTGATACACCGCATTGGCGCTCAGCTGTGGCAGCAATGCCGCCCGTGCCTGATGTTTCTGCTCCGCCTCGGCATCGCGGTTGTGTTTGGCGGCGGCATAGGCTGGCGAATAAGCCAGCGCGGCCTGCCAGGCTTCGGATAAATCAAAAGCAGAGGCCGTCTGAAAAAGAGCTGCCGATTTTAAAACCAACAAGAATAAGAATCGAAAAATGCCAATCAATACGCTGAATTATTATGATATGAAAGTAATTTGGGATTAAATTGCAATTAATATTCAAAATTATTAATTGAATAAAATTGATTCTTGATATAAATCAAATCCATTTGTAATATAACACAAATTGTAAAGAAATTAAGAATCATTTTTGATATTGGTCAGCAGTTACCTGCTTATTTTTTCAAACGTTTACTGAGGAGCCTATCGGGATGCATCTGGATTTCAATATTTCACAAGCAGCGTTTCATCGTGATTATCTTTATCAAAAGCCACTGCTATTCAAAAATGCGGTCAAGGAAATCAATATCGGCTGGAAAGAAATCAACGAGCTTTACCAGCGTGCCAACCCGATGGATCACCAATTCAAATTCCGCAAAGGGCCGCCGATTCCGAAAGAGGCCTATGTGGAAGCCTTTAACGACGTAGGCCGCACCCGCTACCGCTTCAACAAGGCAGCTGTTTATCAATATCTGCAAGAAGGGGCGACGCTGGTTTACAACCGCATCAACAATGAGCCTTTTGTCGATGATATTGCCAAGCAGGTGGCTCAATTTGCCCGGGCACAAACCGTGGTCAGCAGCTATCTGGCTTTTGGCGATGCACCTTCCTATAAAAATCATTGGGATACCCGCGATGTCTATGCCGTGCAACTGATGGGCAAAAAGCATTGGAGCCTTTCCGCCCCCAATTTCGAGATGCCGCTTTATATGCAGCAAGCCAAGGATATGCCGCATATACAGCCTCCGGAAAAAGCCGATATGGAAGTGGTGCTCGAAGCGGGCGATGTGTTGTATATCCCGCGCGGCTGGTGGCACAACCCCGTGCCGATGGGCTGCGAAACCTTTCATCTGGCCATCGGCACCTTTCCGCCAAACGGCTACAACTATCTGGAATGGCTGCTGAAAAAAGCGCCCGAAATCGCCAGCCTGCGCCACAGTTTTCAAGGCCGGGATGCGGATGAGGGCAATATCCGCGATATGGCGCAGCAAGTGGCCGAGCTGATTGCCAGCCCCGATCATTACGACAGCTTTGTGCAGGCATTTCTCGGCGATGTGCGCACGGACACGCCTTTTGCGATGGAGCTGTTTGGCAACCCGAATGCAGACGGCCTGCCCGACCATGCCTTATTGCGCCTAAATACGATGGATTTATCCACGCTGGCAAACGGATTTGTGATTGCCAACGGCATCAAAATCAACACCGATGCAGACAGCAGTGTCGCGTTTGAAAAGTTGGCCAAGCAGGATAAAACCCGGTTAAGCGAGTTGCTGGAGGGTTGCGATGTCGGGCAACAGGCGAAAATCAGAGCGTTGCTGATGCAGTTGGGGGCATTGGATGCGGTGGAGGTTTTTAGAGAATAGCGCAGCACAAATATTTGGATATTCAGAAATATATGATTAACGAAAGTAAGAGGTTTTATGGCATTTAATTTAAGTATTATTTTTTTTGGCAGTTTTTTGTTCCTTGTTTTTTTTGGAAAATTTTTTGATTTGGAAGAAGAGTTTGAGCAAAAGCGTGGTGTTAGTATCAGGTGGCTGTTTGCGATTCTGGCTGCCGCATTTACTGGTGTGATATACCTGATTTATAGTTGATATAAATAATAAATAACATTTCATTTTAAATTGAAAATAAAGGAATATATTATGCGTCAATTAGATATTAAAGATTTGGAAATCGTAACAGGAGCCGTTGGTGTTCCAGGTGCGGTTGTTGGAGCAGTAACAGGTTTAGCAGCCTATGCGGGAAATGCAAGTACAGGACCAAATGGGTGGGACTGGGTTGATGCAACAATGGCTGTTGGGATTGGGGCTGCTGTTGGTGCGGTGACCGGTCCTGTTGGCGCGAATCGTGCTGTTCATGCTATTGGTCTGTCTGGAACTGCCGGGGTTATATCCGGGGGTGTTCAAAGTGTACGGACAGGAACGGTTACATTGGGACCAGTAACGTCAACGCAAGTAGCAGACCCATCAGGTAATGATTATTGCGATGACGGCACGGACTACTAATCCAAATACTGTTGATATTCTGGACGATTAAGGCAGGTTTTAAAAAAGAGCATGATTTGCTTCAATGCCAATCATGTTCTTTCGGTGTGCAGTGAATACCGATGCAGACAGCAGTGTCGCGTTTGAAAAGTTAGGCAAGCGGGATAAAACCCGGTTAAGCGAGTTGCTGGAGGGTTGCGATGCCGGGCAGCAGGCGAAAATCAGGGCTTTGCTGATGCAGTTGGGGGCATTGGATGTGCTGGAGGCTTTTAAAGAATAACGCCACAGAAATATTTGGATATTCAGAAATATATGATTAACGAAAACTGGAGGTTTTATGGCATTTAATTTAGGTACTCCGTCTTACTGGAGCTTGTAGCTAATGTGGAGCCAGATTATGAAACAGGAGTCAACATTAAAAAAAATCATACTTTTAATAATTGTTTTTATAACTTTTTATCTTGTACTTTCATTTTTTCTTTTTATTTTAAAAACTTTTTTGATAGATCAATTAGATACTGAAATTTATCAAGTTTTATATGATTATTCAGCTGTATTTTCTAGCGTTGTGACATGGGGACTGATTGAAGGAAGCCTTAAAATTTTTAAATTTGCCAGAAGGAGAAAGGAGCAATGAAAGAAATGACCATTCGTGAGTTGGAATTGATTGTCGATAACATGAGAAGTATTCCTCAAATTATCCGATCATCCTCTACCATTGTTAAGCAAGCATTCAGATAAAGCCTGTGCTGTAACCGACAGAGGCGTACGCATAGTTGAAAATTATTTGAGTGGTGTGCGGAAATGATTGTACCAAGGTTGATAGGAACCGCAGTAACTGGTTCCGTGGGGAAAACTGGGCAAGCGGGATAAAACCCGATTAAACGAGTTGCCGGAGGATTGCAATACCAGGCAGCAGGCAAAAAATCAGGGCTTTGCTGATGCAGTTGGGGGCATTGGATATGGTGGAGGTTTTTGGATAAAAGGAGATGCGTATGCAGAGATTTTGATTAATCCAGGAAAGGATAAGGAGGCTTAAAAAAAGATGAATAAATTATTCCATAAGAAGATGCTTAAAAAAGGAATACTTTTTATTTCAGTGGTTGTTAGCGTGACATTGGTTGATAAATATATGGTTTCCCCTTTTATTGACCATGCTTTCTTTCGGGAAAATAGTTTTTATTTTTTTGTGTTTGTGTTCCCGGTGGCTTCCTTTCTTTTCAGTAAGCTAAAAAAATTTTCCATTTAGACAGTAATGATACTGATGATATATAGGAGAAAATCATGTATGAATTATCTATTTCTGATATGAGCATTGTGGTTGGTGGTTCGGGAGCAGGAAAGGGAGCGCAGGGGGCTGTTACTGGCATGGGCGCCTATGCGATGGGGCAAACTGTCAGGGGTGAGGAGATTACAGCAGCAGGTTTGGTAGGGGCTGGATTGGGCGGTGCTATTGGTTCTTCAAGTACCCATAGTGTCATGTTTGGGGCTGCTGCAGGAGCTGCTGCAGAAAGAGGAGCCAATTATATTGGAAATCAATTAGATGCCAATCCGGTAAATATAGGCCCGGGACTAATGACATTACCAGATTCAACCATGCCACCACTTATGCAAGACCAATCCGGTAATGATTATGGGTAGCATGGTTAAAATTGTTTTAATTACCTTTTGACTTGATAACAGTTCAGACCTTTTAGGCTTGAATTTTTAGCCTGGAAATGGTTTGAACTGTTTCTGGAAAGATTGGAATTGGTCAATTTTAAATATACTTAAAAATTTAAAAAGAGGATGCTCGTATAATATGTATATATTATTAATTGGTGTTTCTCTAGTAATATTTATAATGATTTTAGTTAAATTGAATCTGATTGAAATAGCCAAGGAAAAAAATAAAAAATTACTTATCTTTAAATTATTCTTCGGCATTATTTTGCTTGTTATGCTCGCAATAAAATTTCAGCAATATTCCAATTGAAAATATAGAGATATTTATGAAATTTAATTTGGTCATTATCTTTTTTGGAACTTGTTTTGCACTTTATTTTTTTGCAAAGCTTTTAATTTTGGAGAAGGATTTAAAGAACGGCATGGTATCAGCATCAGGTGATTGTTTGTCGCGATAGCAGTCATATTTACGGGAATAATATATTTAATTTATGGTTAAGCCGACATGGTGAATAATAATCGGGGGATTTATGGCATTTAATTTATGTATTATTTTTTTTGGCAGTTTTTTATGCCTTGTTCTCATCTGCAAATTTTTTGATTTGGAAGAAGAGTTTGAGCAAAAGCGCGGTGTCAGTATCAGATGGTTATTTATGTTGCTGGCAGGGGCTTTTACTGGTGCGATATATCTTATTTATAGTTAGAAAAAGGATAAACCTTGTTTGTATCAATCTGAAAAATAATTGCATCGCGGGAGAGCCGTGTCGCTCATATGAAACTTAATTTAGATAATTTTATAAAGCGGTGGAAGCTCCTGCTTCTTTTAATAATAACAACCCAGTTGACTTTTAACTTGCTGTTTTATTTTTTGGATATTAATGAAATTGTAATCAATCTGCGGCTGTTTAATGTTTCGGTTGATGCCAATAATATCAGCAGTTTGCTTACGGTCATTATCTTTTTTTCTTATTTGCATTATAAAAAAGAATAGTGTTTTTTTGCAGATCGGATATTGCTGTGTTGGTTTTAAATCTGAAAGAAGATTATTTTAAAAATCATGAATAAGTTCATTATTTTGCAAATGCTGAAAAAAATCATGCTGATTATTATCGTGTTCAGCTTTTTGGGTTGGTTGATAAATATATTCTGAAAAAATTGATTGATAACCCATTTTTTCAGGAAAACAGTTTTTATATTTTTATCCTTCCTGCCGGTTATTTGCTTATCTGGAAATTGGTGAAAAGGTTTAGGTTAGACGATGAAGTTTGAGCGGGCATGAAAGATTTATTTTGGCAGATAAAAAATCAATTATTTCCTGATATTTATAGCGGCAGGTATTGCTTCTGCCTTTCTGTTGAGGCTGGTTGCCGTGTTTTTGCTGCCTGTGAATGTAATGCTGCTGATGTGTAGGCATCTTACCTGGAAGAAATTTTCAAATCGGATGATGAGGAATAACCGGGCTTTTCCTGTTTTACCGGAAAATTGCTTCAATCAAAGAAAAAAAATTAAAAAATCTTTTTGTTATTAAAACTTTACTCAGTGAAATATTGCCATGACTGATTCGCGCGAATCTTTTTTCCGCCCCGAAGTATTTGAAGCCAAAAAACACCAATGGACAGGCCGGATTGTATTGACCCGCCCGTTTTCATTCGTGTTTCTCACTTGGTGCGCGGCGGCTGTGGCGGCGGTGTTGGTATTGTTTGCCTTTTTCGGCAGTTATACCCGTAAAACCACGGTAGAGGGGCAGCTTTTGCCGGTATCGGGTCTGGTTAAGGTTTATGCGCCGGATATGGGCATTATCAGCGGCAAGAATTTTGCCGATGGTGATTTTGTACATGAGGGTGATGAGCTGTTTACGCTTTCGACCAGCCGCTACAACAGCGGCGGCGATATCCAGTCGCGGCTGGCGGCGGAAGCGGCCTTGAAGAAAACCTTGCTGTTGCAGGAAATGGGGCAGATGCAGCGGGTGCATGAGGGTGACGAGCGCGCATTGCGCAGCAGCATTGCCAAGCTGCAAAGCCAGCTGGGTGATGTCCGGCAGCAGTTGGCCGGGCAGGGGCGGCGGGTAAAGCTGGCAGAGCAGGTATTGGAAAAATACCGGCCTTTGCTGCAACAGGGTTTTATTTCAGAGCAGCAGATGATGGGTTATGAGGGCGATTATCTGGATCAGCTATCGCGGCTGGATGCGCTGAAGCGGGAAAAAGCGGGTATCGAGCGCGAAATCGGCGAGCGGCAAATCAGCCTGAAAAGCCTGCCTGAGCGCCAGCAAACGGAATTAAGCCAGCTTAACCGGGCGATTTCGGGGGTTAACCAAGAGGTGTTGGATTGGGATTTGAAGCAGCGGCAAAGCATACGCGCGAGCAAATCGGGCTATGTCAGCACTTCCAATGTCGAGGTCGGCCAGCAGGTGGATCCGGGCAGGCTGCTGCTGAGCATTGTGCCGAAAGATGCCGAGCTGATGGCGAATCTTTATGTGCCCAGCCGCGCTATCGGTTTTATCAAACCTGAAGACAAAGTGGTGTTGCGTTATCAGGCTTATCCGTATCAGAAATTCGGCCACGCGGAGGGCGAGATTGTGTCGGTGGCGAAAACAGCTTTGGGCAAACAGGAATTGGCGGGTTTGGGGATTATTTTTGCGGATGCGGCGCTTTTGAACGAGCCTGCCTATTTAATCAAGGTGAAGCTCGGCAAACAGAGCATTCGGGTTTACGGGGAAGAAAAGCCGTTGCAAATCGGCATGATTCTGGAAGCGGATGTGTTGCATGAGCGCAAGCGGCTTTATGAATGGATATTGGATCCGCTTTACAGTATTTCGGGGAAGTTGAATTGAGGGCAGATGGTTCTTATGGAGGAGATTATGGAAAATAAAAAAATGGAGACGACTATGCTCATTAAATCATTAGGAAAGATATGAAAATAACCTTAAATAATGCGGTTAAAAATTGGAAGGCTTTGTTATTGATTATTTTAGCCGTCCAAACGCTGATGCTGTTGTTATACACAATAGCAGGCATTAAAGAGGTATTTTCTTTTTCTTATTCTGATCTGAGTTCTTTAATTAGTGCGCCTGTATTTTTTCTCTATCTCCATTTTAAAAAAGAGGATGCTTGACGGCTTTACTTGCAAATAGCGCAATATTCAATCAGGCCGTCTGAATTTCAGACGGCCTTTATAAAATCATACAACGACATTATCAAGAGGAAGCAAATGGACTACTTATCCCGTCTCTCTTTCGGTTTCGGCAAAAAGCTGCCGGTTGTGCTGCAAACCGAGGTGGCAGAGTGCGGCTTGGCTTGTTTGGCTTCGATTTTGAGCTACCACGGCCATCATACTGATTTGCGCACTTTGCGGCAGAAATACCCGCTTTCGTTGAAAGGGGCGAATCTGGCGCATATTGTGCACTTTGCCAATGGCATGAACCTGACTTCCAGAGCGTTGCGGCTGGAATTGCACGAGCTGGCCAATCTGAAGCTGCCCTGCATCCTGCATTGGGATTTGAATCATTTTGTGGTGTTGCAAGCGGTGGGCAAAGATGCGGCAACAATCATGGATCCGGCCGTGGGTTTGCGCAAGGTGCGGCTGGAGGAGGTGTCGCGCAAGTTTACCGGCGTGGCATTGGAGCTGTGGCCGAATACGCATTTTGAAGAGAAAGAGGAAAAACAGAAAATCAAGGTGTTGCCACTGCTGAAAGGGGTGAGCGGCATCAAGCGCTCGCTGGTGCAGGTGTTGGCGTTGGCGGGGGCATTGGAGGTGTTTGCGCTGGTCAGCCCTTTTTTTATGCAATGGGTGATTGACCATGTGATTGTGACTGCCGACCGCAATTTGCTGACCACTTTGGTGTTGGGCTTCGGCTTGCTGATGATTGTGCAGCAGCTGATTAGTCTGCTGCAATCGTGGGTGGGCATGCATTTGGCAACGACATTGAATATCCAATGGAAAGCCAATGTGTTCAAACGTTTGCTGTCTTTGCCGAGCGATTTTTTTCAAAAAAGGCATTTGGGCGATATTGTGTCGCGCTTCGGCTCGATTGACAGTATTCAGGGTACGCTCACTTCGACGTTTTTTGTGGTGATTTTAAATGGCGTGATGGCGGTATTCACGTTTGCGCTGATGTTTTTATACAGCCCGCAGTTATCAATAATTGTATTGGTGACGCTGGGCTTGTATATCCTGATTCGCTGGTTGGCCTATTACCCGCTGAGAAATGCAACGGAAGAGAACATTATCCATGCGGCCAAACAGAGCTCGTATTTTATGGAAACCGTGCGCGGCATCCATACGGTCAAACTTTTCCGCAAAAACGAACAACGCCACGGGGCGTGGATGAGCCTGTTTGTGGATACGGTCAATACGGGGCTGACCACGCAAAAGCTGTCGGTGCTGTTTGGGTTTGCCAATAAACTGCTGTTCTGCATTGAGGGCGTGTTGATTATTTATTTGGGCGCGCTCAATATTCTGGACGGCTTGTTTACCGTGGGCGTGTTGATGGCTTTTTTGGCCTATAAAAGCCAGTTTGAAGGTCGCGTGGGTGCATTGGTCGATCAGTATGTGCAAATCAAAATGCTGGGGCTGCATGCGGAGCGGCTGGCCGACATCACTTTGATGGAAAACGAATCAGATCGCAGCGAAGAGGCTTATATGCCGGAATGCGGCGAAGAGATTGAGATTGTGGTGGAAAATGTGGCTTTTCGCTATGCCGAGAGCGAACCTTGGGTGTTGCAGGGCGTGAATCTGAATATCCGGCAGGGAGAATCGGTGGCGCTGGTGGGCAGCTCCGGCTGCGGCAAATCTACCCTGATGCATATTTTAATCGGCAATTTGAAACCGGAATCGGGCAAAGTATCGGTGAACGGGCATGATATCCACAAGCTGCATCCTGATTTCATACGGAGCTTAAGCGGCACGGTTACCCAAGATGATGTGTTGTTTTCGGGCTCTATCAGCGAAAATATCAGCTTTTTCGATGAAACACCCGATCCGCATCAAGTGGAACAATGCGCACGGATGGCAATGATACATGAAGAAATCAGCAAGATGCCGATGGGCTATGAAACGCTGATTGGCGATATGGGCAGCGCGCTGTCAGGCGGGCAAAAGCAGCGGATTATTTTGGCGCGGGCGCTGTATCGCAAGCCAAAAATCCTGTTTTTGGATGAGGCAACCAGCCATTTGGATACGGCCAATGAAAAGGCAGTCAACGATAATTTAAAGGCTTTGAATGTCTGCAAAATCATGGTGGCGCACCGCAAGGAAACGATTGATTCCGCTGATAGGGTGGTTAATCTGGAAACGGCTTTTGCGTAAGGCAGGCCGTCTGAAAAAGTTTTCAGACGGCCTGTTGACATCTTTACCGCTTTCAGACGGCCTTAAACCGATTTAACTTGTTTTGCGGTACAATGCCCGCTTGTTTTTCAATCAAAAGGCGTGCCTGAAAAGATGGCTTCTTTAGAAACTTGGATCGGCCTGCGCTATCTGCGGGCGAAAAAGCGCAACGGCTTTATGTCGTTTATCACCCTGATTTCGATTGCGGGGATTGCGCTGGGCGTGACGGCGCTGATTGTGGTGTTGTCGGTGATGAACGGTTTTCAGAAAGAGATTCGCGGCCAGCTGCTCAATGTCGCGCCGCATGCGGAAATCGGTTATTACGATACGGGCAACGGCGAGGATTGGCAGAGCTTGCGCCGCTATGTGAAAGACAATAAAGCGGTGTTGGCCAGCGCGCCTTATGTGGCCGATCAGGCTTTACTGGCGAATGCGGGAGAGGTGCGCGGCGTGCAGATTCGCGGCGTGTTGCCGGAAGAAGAAACCAAGGTAGTGGATTACGGTAAGGATATGCCGGCGGGCAGTTTTGCCGATTTGAAGCCGGGTGAGTTCGACATCATTCTCGGCGAAGGGCTGGCGCAGGCGCTGGGCGCGGAAGTCGGCGGTAAGGTGACGGTGATTACGCCCGAGGGCAATGTGACCCCTGCGGGCGTGGTGCCGCGTTTGAAGCAGTTTAACGTGGTCGGCATCGTCAAAACCGGCGTGTATGAAGTGGACAATTCGCTGGCGATGACGCATCTGCGAGATGCGCAGGTGCTTTACCGCATGGGCGAGGGCGTCGGCGGTTTGCGCCTGAAACTGGCCGACCCGCAAAACGCGCCCGCGCTGATTGCCGGCCTGATTCCGCAAGCGGATCAAGACAAGGTTTGGGTGCGCGACTGGACGTTTGCCAACCGCAGCTATTTCGAAGCAGTGGAGCTGGAAAAACGGATGATGTTCATCATTCTCACGCTGATTATCGCGGTGGCGGCGTTTAATCTGGTGTCGTCGTTGGTGATGGCGGTAACCGAAAAGCAGGCCGATATTGCGATTTTGCGCACGTTGGGCTTGTCGCCTAAAGGTGTGATGAAGATTTTTATGGTGCAGGGCGCGTTTGCGGGCTTTTTCGGCACTTTGATCGGCGTGATTTGCGGTGTGTTGCTGGGCTTGAGCGTGGGGCGCATTGTGGCGTTTTTTGAAAACCTGTTCGGCGTACACCTGATTAATTCGCAAATTTATTTTATCGACTACCTGCCGAGCGACGTGAATCCGCGCGATGTCGTCGTGATTGCCTGCATCTCGCTGGTGTTGGCCTTCCTGGCCACGCTTTATCCGAGCTGGCGCGCGGCGAAAACCCAACCTGCGGAGGCTTTGCGCTATGAGTAATATCGTTTTGAGTTGCAACCATGTCGGCAAAAGCTACCGCGACGGCGAGCTGAGCGTCGATGTGTTGCAGAACCTGGATTTTCAGGTGGCCGAAGGGCAGAGCGTCAGTATCATCGGTGCGTCGGGCAGCGGCAAATCCACGCTGCTGCACATCCTCGGCGGCCTCGATATGCCGAGCAGCGGCCATGTGAACCTGATGGGCAACGATTTGAGCAAAATGAGCCAAAAACAGCTTGGCGACCTGCGCAACCGTTATTTGGGTTTCGTGTATCAGTTTCACCATCTCTTGCCCGAATTTTCCGCGCTGGAAAACGTGATGATGCCGCTGTTAATCGGTAAAAAGCCGAAAGCCGAAGCCGAAGCCACCGCTGCTGCGATGCTGGAAAAAGTCGGCCTCAAGGCACGAATGCTGCACCGCCCGAGCGAGCTTTCCGGCGGCGAACGCCAACGCGCCGCCATCGCCCGCGCCCTGGTCACACAACCGAAATGCCTGCTGGCCGACGAGCCGACCGGCAACCTCGACCGTAAAAACGCGCAGAATATCCTCGACATGATGCTGGAATTGAAAAACGAACTCGGCACCGCGCTGGTGGTGGTGACCCACGACGACGAATTGGCCGTGCGCTTCGACCGCGTGATGACGATGGCAGACGGGCAATTGCGTGACAAAGTCGCCCCCGCCGACGAGATACGGGGATGAAGTTGTTGAATACGGCTCGGCGTTGTGTTCCGATACGGATGCAGCGTCAAATTATGTGATTGTTATATAGAGCAGGTTGGCAAGGTGGCCGTTTGAAAGCCCGTTTCAGCGACTTTGTTGAGTTATACCCATTCATAAAAATCATCTGACTGTGTTGGCTCGCCTGAGCTCAAAGAAAACGGCAAGACTCGGGCGCTGAAGCCTCCGCTCAATCAGTACCGCCTTTATGAACGGGTATAATTTACGCTGTAGGCCGGGCAGTAATGCCCGACAATTCGGGGTCGTCTGAACATTTTTTCTCTCCGTGGGAGCATGTCGGGCATTACTGCCCGACCTATAGTCGAAGAAATTAGTTTCTGCTACGGCGTTGTCTCGCCTTGTCGTACTATCTGTACTGTCTGCGGCTCGCCGCCTTGTATCAGAAGCTAATTTCTCTGACTATACAGCCAAAATCACAGAATCGGCGCTTTATCTGGCCGGACAACATATTTTCCATGCAAGGCGAGCCAACGCCGTAGTAAAGCTTAATTTCTCCGACTATAGGTCAATCGACCACGTCTTGCAGGCTTGTTTTTTGAATTGGTGGTATATAACGTGAGTTTGGGATAAGTGTTTTGAGTAATTGTTGGCATTTCAGTAACTTGCTCCCTCTCCCGCTTGTCCTCGCAGGGGATGAGGAGAGGGTTGGGGAGAGGGCTAAACACTCGGGCTTAAGTAATGTTTCTTCCTCCGACAGCTTTGCACTCTCTCTAACTCTCTCCTCATCCCCTGCGAGGATAAACAGGAGAGAGGACAGATTACTGAATTTACACAGGTTTCTGCATTGTCTATGCATTTACCTTATCCCGAACTCACGTTATATAATCAAGGCCGTCTGAAACAGGGTTTCAGACGGCCTGTTGTGTTTGTTGAGGAACCGTTTATGCTTGCCAATCCGATTGATACCGACAAGGCCGCCGCGGATGCCGCGCTGGCCTTTCTGCAGCGCCATGCCCCTGCGGCGGCGGCCATTGCCGCACCGTATCTGCCGCGCCTGTTTGCCGCGCTTTCAGACGGCCATGCTTTTGTGTGGCTGAACGAAGCGGAAGCCGCCGCGCTGGCGCAGGCAGAACCGGTGGTGGGCAGAGGTGGCGGCAATACGCCGTTGGTGCTGGACGGCAGGCGTCTGTTTATCGGGCGCATGTGGCAGCTGGAGCGGGATCTGGCGGCGGAAATCGTGCGGTTGGCCGGAGCGCCGACCGAAGCGGCAGACTGGATGCAGGCGGCGCATAATGTGCAGGCCTGGTTTGCCGACAAAGGCAGCGAAGGGCAGCGCGATGCGGCGGCGCTGGCGCTGTTGCAGCCGTTTATGCTGATCAGCGGCGGCCCCGGTACGGGCAAAACCACCACTGTGGCCAAGCTGCTGGGGCTGCTGTGCGACGGCAGGGCGAACATGCCGAGAATCGCGCTGGCCGCGCCCACCGGCAAGGCGGCTGCGCACATGGCGCGGGCGTTGCACCGGGCGCTGGCACATTTCGACTTGCCCGCAGCAACCCGGCAGCATCTGCTGCAGCTGGAAGGACAGACAGTGCACCGCCTACTGAAACTGCGCCCACCGCAGATGCGCCCGCAGTTTGATGCGGGGCAGCCGCTGCCGTTGGATATTCTGATTGTGGATGAAGCATCAATGCTGGATATCGCGCTGCTGCTGCAACTGCTGCGCGCAGTGCCGACGGGCTGCCGTGTGGTGTTGCTCGGCGATGAGAACCAGCTGCCTTCGGTGGGCGCCGGGGCGGTGCTGGCGCAGTTGGCGCAACCGACCGTGTTGGATGGGGAATTGGCGCAGGAATTGCAGGCGGTTGTGCCGCAACACGGCTTTCAGACGGCCTTGCAACCGCCGCCGCTGGCGCAAAACGTGGCGCGCCTGCATGTGAGCCACCGTTTCGGCGCCGACAGCGGCATCGGCTGCCTGGCGCGCGCCGTGGTCGGAGAAGACGCAGCCGCGGCATGGGCGGCGTTTGCCCGCTTTCCCGCGGATTTGGCCGCGCGCACGGGCACAAGCCGCGAGCAGGCCGAGGCGCTGTATGCCTTGCAGGCGGATTATTGGGCGGCGGTGGATGCGGGCGATGTGGCGGCGGCATTTGCCCGCCAGACCGATGCGGTGGTGTTGGCGGCGTGGCGCGATGATGCGGCGGCATTCAATCTGGCCTACCGCCGCTGCCTGCAGCAACACGGCCGCGCCCGAGGCGATGCGCCGTGGTTTGCCGGGCAGGTGGTGATGATTGAGTGCAACGATTATGCGCTGAATGTGTTCAACGGCGACATCGGCCTGATATTGCCCGATGAAACGGGCGCTTTGTCGGCCTGGTTTGCCGCTGCCGACGCTTACCGGCCAGTTCCGCTCAGCCGCCTGAGCACCCACAGCACGGCGTTTGCCATGACGGTGCACAAAAGCCAGGGCTCAGAATACCGTGAAGTGTGGCTGCTGCCGCCATCCTTGCCAAGGCCGTCTGAAAGTGGCGCGGGGCTGAACAAGGCGCTGCTCTACACCGCCGTCACCCGCGCGCGCGAACGCTTTGTGTTTTGGGGCAGTCAGGCGGCGTTTCAGACGGCCTGCATGACCAACGAGCAGCGGCGCAGCGCATTGCGAGACATGATTGCGCGGCAATATGGGTAGGTGTGGCGGGTAAGGAGGGCGGTTTGGCAAGAATCATGAACATGACCGGAACGCCATGCAAAGCGCCGATTCTGTGATTTTGGCTGTAGGTCGGGCAGTAATGCCCGACAATCCAGAGCCGTCTGAACACTTTCTCCAAGCAGGGGCATGTCGGGCATTACTGCCCGACCTACAGCGCAAATTCTACCCATTCATAAAAATCGGACGGGTATCATTCAATTTTTTGCAAACGGTAGGCCGCTGCATTGGCGGGCGGCGTGCCGTCGAGGTGGTAGGCTTCGGCGTAGCCTTGGCGAATCAGGAAGCGTCGGCCGTCGGCGTAGTTGTCGAGCTGGACGATTTGCTCGTCTTCTTGCCAGTTGAAGCTGCCTTGCACCGTGGCGGTGTCGTTGCGGCCGCTGCGCAGATAGGTTTGGCTGAGGCGGTAGCTCAAGTCGGGGTTGAGCGTGAGCTCGAGGCGGATGCCGTTGCAGTCATCGCAGGGAAGGGTGCCGCTGTATGTGCCGCTCCAATTGGGTGTGATGCCGTTGTGCAGGCGGTCGGCGGAAATGATATCGGCTTGGGGCGGGCGGATGTTTTGCGCGGGTGCGGCGCAGGCTGCAAGCGCGAGGGCGGCGAAGAGGGAGATGGTTTTTAGCATGTGATGGTCTTCGGGGGCGGTGTGAAAAGTTGGCTTTGCTGCGCCAGTGTGCGCATCACGGTATCAACCACGGCCTGGGTTTGCGGGTCGATTTCGATGTTGACGATGTCGCCGGCTTTGCGGCTGCCAAAGAGGGTGCGCTCCAGCGTTTCGGGAATCAGGTGTACGTTGAATTCGCTGTCGGTGACCTCGCCGATGGTGAGGCTGCAGCCGTCGAGGCCGACAAAGCCTTTGGTGAGGATGTAGGGCTTGAGCGCGGTGGGCAGGGCAAACCAGACGGTGCGGTTGTGCGCGCTGTCTTCGATGCGGGTAATCGGCGTGGTGGCGATGATGTGGCCGCTCATGACGTGGCCACCGATTTCGTCGCCGAAGCGGGCGGCGCGCTCAAGGTTGACGGTGTCGCCCACTTTGAGTGTGCCGAGATTGGTTTTGGCCAGCGTTTCGGCCATGAGGTCGAAGCGCACTTGATTGCCGTGGATTTCGGTAATGGTGAGGCAGCAGCCGTTGTGGGATACGGAGGCGCCGATTTGCAGCTTGTCTGCCATATGGGCGGGCAATTCGACGGTGTGGCTGCGGAAATCGGCGGCGGGTGCGTCGATGGCGGTGATGCGCCCCATGCCTTGTACGATGCCGGTAAACATAATCAATTCCTTGTATTAAATAAATATTTGTTCAGACGGCCTGAGTGTCTGCAAGGCCGTCTGAAACCTTAGTCGGCGCTGCAGGGGCTGCCGTGGTCGGTTTGCAGGCTTATCTGCTTACGCTTTTCCGCGGCCTTGAAACGGCAGCGCTGCAATTCGCTGGTGAGCGGCAGCGGCGGCACGGGTGCGGGGGTGCCTTCGTGCATGGCCACCATGGTGAAGTAGCAGCTGTTGGTGTGGCGCACGCTGCGCTCGCGGATGTTTTGCGCTTCTACGCGGATGCCCACTTCCATGGAGGTGCGGCCGGTGTAATTCACGCTGGCAAGGAAGGTGACCAGCTCGCCCACGTGTATCGGCTCTTTGAAGGTCACTTTGTCGACGGAGAGGGTGACGCAATAGTGGCCGCTGTAGCGGCTGGCGCAGGCGTAGGCCACCTGGTCGAGCAGCTTGAGCAGGTCACCGCCGTGCACGTTGCCGTTGAAATTGGCCATGTCGGGCGTCATTAAAACCGACATTTGCAGCTCGTGTTGCGGCAGGGCATCGGTGAGTGTGGTGTTGTTGAGATTGTTCATGGTGTTTTCTTGTCGGGATAAAGGCTTTTCAGACGGCCTGCTTCAAATATAGTCGAAGAAATGAGTTTCTGCTACGGCGTTGTCTCGCCTTGTCGTACTGTCTGTACTGTCTGCGGCTCGCCGCCTTGTATCAGAATCTAATTTCTCCGACTATATCAGGCCGTCTGAAAGATTTTACAACCATTTGCGCCGCCAGAAAAACAGCAGCAGGCTGATGATGATGGCGGCCATCAGGCCGAGCACCATGAAATAGCCGTAATGCCAGTGTAATTCGGGCATGTAGTCGAAATTCATACCGTAGATGCCGGTAATCACGGTGAGCGGCATGAAGAGGATGGTAATCACGGTGAGTACGCGCATTTGCCGGTTGAGGCGGTTGGATTGAAACGACAAGTGAATATCCATCATGCTCATCACCATGTCGCGCGAGGCGTCGAGCGACTCCATCAGCTGCATGCTGTGGTCGTAGGCATCGCGCAGGTAAACGTGTGCTTCGCCGTGGAAAATTTGGTATTGGCCGTGCACCAGCTGGGCAAGCACGTCGCGCAGCGGCTGCAGGGTGCGGCGCAGGCGCACGGCGTCGCGCTTGAGACGGTGGATGCGGGCAAGCAGGTCGCTGTTGTCGGCGCTGTCGGCAAACAGGGTTTTGTCGATGGCCTCTACTTTGTTGTTGTATTGATCGAGGGTGAGGAAATAGTCGTCAATCAGGCGGTCAATCAGGCGGTAAGCGAGAAAAGGGGCGTCTTTGCGGCGGATGTCGTAGCGCGCGTCGTTCATGCGTTCGCGGATGGTGCTGAAGAGGCCGAGCGGGCGCTGCTGGAAAGTCAGCACGAAATTTTCGCCCAGAATCAGGTAGACCTGATCGGCTTGCAGCTTGTTGCTGCCGTATTGGTACACGCGGGCGGCGACAAATAGATAGCTGCCGTAATCCTCCACTTTCGGGCGTTGCTGCGGGCTCAGGATGTCTTCCAATACCAGGTCGTGGATACCGTAGGGGGCGAGAAAGGTTTTCAGCAGGGCGAGGTCGTTGATGCCGACAAAGTGCAGCCAGTTGATTTGGCCGGAGTGGGGCTCGTGCGGCCGGGCGGCGGCTTTGGCCGGGTCGTCGGCGCGGTAGAGCGTGCCGTCGGGGCGGGGCAGGTAATCGGCGTCGAAATAGCTGTCGGCCGAATACACGGTCTGGCGGACAACGTGTGGCGGCACTTTGTCGACGCTGCTGCGTAAAGGGGTGTCGTCGCTGGTGTGCACCAGTTCGGCGGGGATGGGCGTGGTGTCGGACATGATTGGGGATTATAGCCGAATAATATAGTGGAGAAATGAGATTCTGATACAAGGCGGCTTGCCGCCTTGTATCTTTCTTATTTTATTTCGCTATAATTTCTTCGACTACACCAATTCGAAAAAACTGACGGCGTTGGTTTGCCTCAACTCGAAAAGCACGACTTGCTCCGGGCGCCGAAGCACCCAACTCCGGATTCTTGTCTGCAGCTTGTCATGCGGCGGCATCGTTTTGCAGGAAACCCATGATAAAAAGGCCGTCTGAAAGTTTGGTATTCTTTCAGACGGCCTGCCGGTTTATTGCGGTTGCACGGTAAACGGCATATTGATTTTCTGCCATTGTTCGCTCTCGTAATCGAGTGCGCCGGCCACCAGCGGATGCTCGTCGAGCCAGCTCTGGCTGATGCGCAGAATAAAGCCGTTACCGCCTTCGGCCAGGCGCAATTGGGTGTAGGGCGGCAGCTCCAACGGCAGGCGGGCGCGGCAGAAGAGGGCAGCCAGGCGCAGGGAGAGGATGGCAAACCACATGATTTCACTGCCGTTGACCAACTCGGTCATCTTGCGCACATCACCGCGGTGACCCAATACCAGCAGCGAGAGAATCTGCTGCTCCTTGCGCGAGAAGCCGGGCATGTCGGCATTTTCAAGAATATAGGCCGAATGCTTGTGGTAGCCGGTGTGGGCGATGTCGATGCCGATTTCATGCAAGAGACCCGCCCAGCGGACATATTGCTGCCAGTAGGCCAGCTCCTGCACGGGCGTGTTGTGCGAATGGCCGAGGCTCTGCATAAACTGTTGCGCCGCCGTGGCCACGCGGTTGGCCTGATTGAGGCTGGCATGGTAGCGGTTTTGGAATTCGGCAGTGGTCTGGTTGCGCATGTCTTCGTTGAGCTGGCGGCCGATGAGGTCGTAAAACACGCCGTCGCGCAGCGCCGCTTCGGTGACCATCATTTTCTGGATTTCCAGCTCTTCAAACGCGGCCATCATCACCGCCAGCCCGCCCGCAAATACTTCGAGGCGGTCAGGCTTGAGCCCTTCGAGACGGGCTTTTTTGGTGCTGCCCGCTTCGCAGATGCGCTCGGCCAGCGCTTTCATGGCCGCATAAGTGATGTCGGCTTCCGGCTCGTCGGGGTGTTCGGCAGCAATCACGTCACGGATGGATTTGGCCGAGCCGGAAGTGCCGACGGCGAAATCCCAGCCTTCGCGTTTCAGCAGCTTGCTGATGCGCTGGATTTCGTTGCGCGCGGCGGTAATGGCCGTCTGAAAGTCTTTCTGGCCGATTTTGCCCTGGAAAAAACGCAGGCTGTAGGTCACGCAGCCCAGGGGCAGGCTTTCGGTGTTGGTGGGCTGCAGGTCGGTGCCGATGACAAACTCGGTGGAGCCGCCGCCGATGTCGATGACCAGCATGCGGTCGCCGTTGGGCGGCAGCGTGTGCACCACGCCGGTGTAAATCAGGCGCGCTTCTTCGCGGCCTGCGATGATTTCAATCGGAAAGCCCAGCGCCGCTTCCGCATGCGGTATGAATTCCTTGATGTTTTTGGCCACGCGGAAGGTGTTGGTGGCCACCACGCGTACCTGCTCGGGCTGGAAATTCTGCAGGCGCTCGCCGAATGTGGCAAGGCAGTTGATCGCGCGCTCCTGGGCTGCTTCGCTGAGGTTTTTCTGTTCGTCGAGGCCGGCGGCCAGACGCACCATTTGTTTGAAGGAATCAATGACTTTTAATTGGCCGTTGTGGTTTTCGCAAACCTGCAGACGGAAACTGTTGGAGCCCAAATCGACGGAAGCAAGCATATTGGAGGGGATGGCGGTCATGGCAAAACGGGAAAGTGAATATGAAAACAGGCATGTTACCGCGTGACGGAGCGGCTGTCATCTGCTATGGCTGCAGATGTTGTAAAACAGGGATGAGCGGCAGGCAGATTGCCGTATTTTGTAAAAATCACGGCCTGAAGCCTTTGTAAACAACTGTCGCACCCGCGCAGGCGGCTGCTCAGTCTGAAGCAAGGCTTCAGTTCAAACTTGCCCGCTCTGGAAATGTACAATCTTCTGGAAATGTACAATCTTATGATTCACATTGGATTTTTAAAATCAAAAAATGGGCAGGCAAGCAAAGCTGCGCTTTGCACTGGGCACCCGCCTGCGCGGGTGCGACAGTTGTTTGTTTACAAAGAACACAGCCTTTCAGACGGCCTGATGATATTTAAGGCCGTCTGAAAGGCTGTGCGGTGTATAAGGCGGGAGCTCAGCCGTTTGGGTGAAGCAACCCACCCAATCCCGTCAGAACTTGTAATTCACGGCCAGACGGAAATCGCGGCCAATGCCCGGCAGGGTTTCGCCTGCGCGCTGGCTGTGCGGGTAATAGTATTTGTTGAATACGTTGTTGATTGAGAAGTTGACGTTCAGCGTATCTTTGCCCAAGGGTTTCCAGTTGGCGAAGATATCGTTGATGTTGTAGCTTTTTCGTTCAACCTGCGTCAGCGTGCCGTCGTTGCGTTCGCGCACCAATACCGAGCCGTGGGCTTTTTGCACGGTGCGGTTTTGCCAGCCGATTTCCAAATCGGGTCGGTTGAAGCGGTAGGCGACCGAGGCGGTCCAGGTGCGGCCGACCTGCACGGCAAATTCGGGGTTGTTGCTCAACAGGTTTTCCGGGTGGGTGTCGTAAATGCGCGGTTTGCTGTGCGCCACGCCGACTTTGGTAAGAAAGCCGCCGGTGCGGTAGGACGCGCCCAACTCGTAACCGCGGTTTTTGATGTAACCGGCGTTGACGATTTCACGTACGCCTGAAATGGGATCGCCGTTTGCATCGTGGCGCTGCTGCGGGCCGGCCACGGCATCTTTGATGGTCTGCCAGAAGTAGCTGCCGTTGGCGGCGAAGGTGCCGTTGTTGTAGTTGAAGCCGAGCTCGGTGCTGCGCGCGCGTTCGGCTTTGGTGCCGTCGGCAATGGACGTAATCGAGTTGTTTCTGCCGTGGGTGCGCATGGCGTCATACAGGCGCGGGCTGCGGCTGGCATAGTTGTGGCTGGCGCTGAAGCTGAGGCTGTCGAGCGGCTGCCAGATCAGGCCGAAACTCGGATTCACCGAGCCGTCGGAAACGGCTTTGCCATCGTGGGTTTTCAGATTGAAATGGTCGTAGCGCAAGCCGGTGGTGAGGGTGAAATCGCCGATGTCGTTAATCGCTTCCACATACACGCCGGAATCGATTTTCTTCGGATTGGTCAGGCTGTAGGCCGTGCTGAGGAAGGCATGCGGTTCGATTTCCTGATGGCGGTAGTTGACGCCGTATTTCAACAGCGTGTGTTCACCGATGCGGCTGTCGAGGCCGACATTCGCGCCTTTGGTGGTGATGGTGGTGGTGGTCGGGCCGGGAACTTGGCCGGCATAACCGTTTTTGCTGTCATCGGCGGAATAACGTTCGTTTTTCATCAGGTAGGCGTTGGCGGTCAGTTTGTCGACAAAGCCCAAATCTTTAGCGGTCCACTCGAAGTTGTTGTTTTCCAATGTGGTTTCGCGGTAGGTCGGTGCCTGACGGTCAAGAGCCAGACGGGGATTGTCGGTGACGGCAAATTCTTCGCGCACCAGCCGCACACCGCGGTGTTGGTCCTGCATGCGGCTGATCACGAAGCGGTGGTCGCCGAAAGTTGCACCGATTTTGGCCAGATAGCTGCGTTTGTCCAAGCCACTGTAGGGCACGGTTTTGCCGCCGTTGAAATTGATGTAATCCTTGCCCGGTTTGTAGTCGTCTTCATCATTGCGACTGAAAGACAGCAAGCCGTCGAAATTGCCCGCTTTGCCGAATACGCTCGCGCCGTAAATGCGGCCGTCGTTGCTGGAATAGCCGCCGTTCAGGCGCACGCCCCAGTTTTTATCCAAGCCTTTGAGCAAATCCAGCGCATCGACGGTTTTGGTGATTACCGCGCCGTTGGTGGCACCGATGCCCGCGCTGGCCGAGCCTGCGCCTTTTTGCACCGATACGCTTTTAATCAGCGCCGGATCGATGATGAAGCGGCCTTGATGGTAGAGCATCTGGCTGTCGGAATAAGCATTGTCAATCTTGATGTCGACCGAGTTTTGTCCCATGCCGCGGATGGTGAGGAATTGCGAAGTGCCGTTGCCGCCGCCGAAGCCAATCGCAGGCTCTTCTTCCAAGAGGCCGCGCAGGTCGGTGGCGGTGCTTTCGTCTTTTTCCTGCTGGGTGACGATGTTGGTCTGAATTTTCGTGCCCTGACGGTCGCCGGTCACTGCCACTTCGTCCAGATTCGTACTGTGTACTTCAGTCTCGGCCCATGCCGCCGTCGCAAATGCATTGCCGATTAAAACGGCCAGAATTGTTTTTTTCATTTCCACTCCATATCAGAATCAATACAAATAAATTAAAAGTATTAATAATTATTTCTATTAGCGAGTGGTATGGTAATACACGACGGCAATTGCGTCAATAAAAATAAATTTTGTTTTAAATAGATTAAGTTTTGTTGGGTTTTAATAAACATGAGAACAATGATTCGGCTGACTGAATCGGATGGGCAAACAGGATACAGGCTGAGGTCTTTGCAAAAATAACCGTCGCACCCGCGCAGGCGGGTGCCCAGTCTGAAGCACAGCTTCAGCTTA
>JAUNTY010000084.1 GCA_030538415.1 Neisseria sp.
CGCCAGATTTTCGTCATTCCCGCGCAGGCGGGAATCCAGAAGCCTGACATTTCCGCAATGTTTTCAAGGTTTCTGAAACCCGACGACTGGATTCCCGCCTGCGCGGGAATGACGAATCCTTACGGATTCGGCCTGCTTCAAGAAGAATACATTTTTGAAAATCAAAAGATATTTCGTTTGCTTATACCGAACTCACATTATTTAAAACCCTTACCCCTATTTCACGCTAATGGATGCCGTCTGAAAACAATGTGGATAAAAACCAAGAAAGAATCTTGATGTCGGATATGTTGAAAGGCGTGGCGCTGGGCTTGTTTTCGCAAATCTTGTTCGGCGTGCTCTATCTGTTCAGCCACTGGATGGCGCCCGTCAGCGGCACCGATGTGTTTGCGCTGCGGATGCTGATGATGCTGATCGGGCTGTGGGCGATTGTGCTGCCTGCAATCGGTTGGCGCGGCATGGCGGATTTCGTGCGCTGCCATTTGGGCAAAAACCTGAAACGCTGGGCGCTGATGCTGACGGGCACGGTGATTGTGGCCGGGCAGTTTTGGCTGTTTATGTGGGCGCCGGTCAACGGCGAGGGCGTGAGCGTGGCGATGGGCTATTTTCTGTTTCCGCTGGCGATGGTGTTGGCGGGGCGGCTGGTGTTCGGCGAACGGCTGAACGCTTTGCAGGCGGCGGCCTTGCTGCTGGCGGCGGCGGGTGTGGCGCACGAATTGTGGCAGACGCAGGCGCTGTCATGGGCAAGTGTGGCGGTGTTTGCGGTGTATCCGCCGTATTACCTCAGCCGCCGCGCGATGGGGATTCCGGCCTTGCAGGGGCTGACGGTGGATTTGTGCCTGATTGCCCCGCCTGCGTTGGCCTATCTCGTGTGGCAGGGCGACGCGCTGGCGCTGGTTGCGGCCGAACCGCGCTACTGGCTGCTGCTGCCTGCTTTGGGCTTGGCGAGCGCGGCGGCGATGTTTGCCAATCTGAAAGCCAATGCGCTGCTGCCGGTGACGGTGTTCGGCATGCTCAGTTATGTCGAACCGGCTTTGCTGTTTGTGTTGGCGGTGACGGTGTTGGGCGAGCCGGTAGCCGCGGGTGAATACATCACTTACGGCCTGA
Source organism: Neisseria sp. (assembly GCA_030538415.1). Taxonomy (GTDB): domain Bacteria; phylum Pseudomonadota; class Gammaproteobacteria; order Burkholderiales; family Neisseriaceae; genus Neisseria. The sequence goes on from JAUNTY010000084.1 coordinate 1,108, forward strand.
TTTGGGCGGGTTTGGCTTTGCTGGCGCTAAACGGGGCGAAGGGCTTGAAACAAAGCCGAAAATACCGGAATACGGCCGTCTGAAAGCCTTGCCGGTGCAAAAAGCCATATCGGTTTGGAAAACATTTATTGCATCGGCATCAGGCCGTCTGAACGGTTTCAGACGGCCTGTTTGAATCATCCGCGTGATATAGTCGGCAGCAATTGCTGCAATACCCGCACCACATCATCACCCCCTGCTCCGGCCAGCTCGGAAAGCGAAGTGGTTTTGTCGATCCGGTAGCGGATGTCGCTGCCGAGTGCTGCTTCGAAGCGGTTGACGCGTTCGGTGAGCATGCACGGATCGGCGGCGAGAATCACGGCATGCGAGAGCACGCGGTAGCGGTGTTCGGCGCTTTTATCGCGCTGCCAGTGTTGGGCGGTGCCGGCGATTTTTTTGCCGTCGGCGGCGAGGTTGTAGCGGCCGTCGCAAAACGAGCCCTGCACGGTTTGCGCGGCGGTGGCGATGCCGAAATGCCCGAATAATTCGGCGAGCAAGCCGCACAAGGCCTGATAATGGGCTTCGGCCACCAGCAGCGGATTGGGCGTATCGATAATATAGCCCAAATGCAGATTCACCACGCCCGCGGCCTGCGGCACCACGCCGCCGCCCGACAGGCGCACATGCACGGCCAAGCCTTCCGCAGCCAGCGTATCGCAGGCCGTCTGAAAAGCGGGTTTGCCCTGCTGATAGCTGCGCGGCACCACAATGCCGTCGCCGCCTTCGTGTATCAGCGCAATGCCGCTTGTGGGGGTTTCAACGGCTTGCAACAGGGCGCGCTCGTTGTCGGCCCAGTTGCGTGTGGCAAGATTGAAGCGGCCGGCGGGCAATAAATCGAATGGCGGCAAAATGGCGGACATGGGCGGCTTTCGGTTGGTTGGCAGGCTGAAGAAACTTGACGGTGTGCAAGGCAAACCTGGCGGTTTGCTACCCTCACTCCCGTATCAAGTACGGGGGTGAGGGTCACAAGCCGCAGGCTTGTATCAGCGCTTGCACCCAATCAATCTTTTAACTTGCCCGAATAGGCATCGCCATCCGACTCACGGTAACTTTTGTCGTAGACCTGCGGCATAGCCAGATGAAGCGCTCGAAAACCGGCAATGCCCGCAAGCATGCAAGCTTGCGGGCATTGCCGTTCAATCGTCCAGCTCGTCGGCAGAAGGCGGCACCCAGTTGGCGATAAACCGGTCGATTTCGGCCTCGCTCACGCTCTCGTCGGCCATGATGCCGAGCAGCGATTTTACCGGCAGGGTTTCGCCCGCTTGGGCAAACTGGCGGCGCAGCAGCCCGGCGTCGGTGGCTTCGACGGCGTTGGTGAGTTTTTCGGTTTCCACGTCCAGAATCGGCATGCCGACTTCGATTTGCGTGCCCGGCTCCACCAGCCAGGCGCCTACGGTGCCTTCTTCCATGGTCAAGCCCCATTTGGGCATGATGATCGGGGTGATTTTGCTCATGGTGTTCTCCTTGTCAGTATTCAATCAAAGCGTTTGGCGCACGGTTTCGGCGATGCCTTTGCCGGTGGGCAGGTAGGCTTTTTCCAGCGGCGCCGAGAAGGGCACGGGGGTGTGCGGCGGGCTTACCATGCGGATGCCGGATTTGAGCGTGCCAAACAATTCCTGACACACCTGCGCGGAAATGTCGGTGGCGATGTTGCAGCGCGGGCTGGCTTCGTCCACCACCACCAGGCGGCCGGTTTTTTCCACCGATTGGAACACGGTGCCGATATCCAGCGGCGAGAGCGTGCGCAAATCGATCACTTCCACGTTTACGCCTTCTTTTTCCAGCAGTTTGGCGGCTTCCAAGCTGCGGTGCACCATCATGCCGTAGGTGACGATGGTGGCGTCGCTGCCTTCGCGCACGACATTGGCCTTGCCGAACGGAATCAGGTATTCGCCTTCGGGCACTTCGCCTTTCATGCCGTAAAGCGCCTTGTGTTCGCAGAAAATCACCGGGTCGTTGTCGCGCACGGCCTGGGCGAGCAGGCCTTTGGCATCGGCCGGGGTGGCGGGGCACACCACTTTCAGGCCGGGAATGTGGGTAAACATGGGCGTGAGCATCTGGCTGTGTTGGGCGGCGGCGCTGAAGCCTGCGCCCACCAACGCACGGATGACCACCGGCGTTTCGGCCTTGCCGCCGAACATATAGCGGAATTTGGCCGCCTGATTGAGCACCTGGTCGAAGCACACGCCGATAAAGTCGATAAACATCAATTCGGCAATCGGGCGCATGCCGCAGGTGGCGGCGCCGATGGCCGCGCCCACATAGGCGGCTTCGGAAAGCGGCGCGTCGAGCAGGCGGTCGCCGTATTTGCCGTAGAGGCCTTTGGTGGCGCCGAGCACGCCGCCCCAGGCGTCTTTTTCGCCGTCGGCACCGAAGCCGCCGACGATGTCTTCGCCAATCATGATAACGTTTTCGTCGCGCGCCATTTCCAGATCAATGGCTTCGTTAATCGCTTGCTTCATGGTGATTCTGCGTTCCATGATGTTTCTCCTTGAAATTTTGACAATATTCTTTCAGACGGCCTGATTGCCAGTGTTTAATAACTGACATACACATCGGTCAGCAGCTCTTCCACGGCAGGCAGCGGCGCGGCTTTGGCTTCCTGCACCGAGCGCTCGATAAGCTCGGCCACTTCTTGGTCTACCGCATCCAAATCGGCATCGGCCAACACGCCGGCTTCGGTGACGCGGCTGCGGAAGATTTTCAGGCAGTCGTGGTTGGCGCGCAGGTTTTCCACTTCACCGGCCGGGCGGTAGGTTTGCGCGTCGCCTTCAAAGTGGCCGTAAAAGCGGTTGGTTTTGCATTCGAGCAAGGCCGGGCCGCCTCCGTTGCGGGCGCGGCGGATGACTTCACCCGCCGCTTCATATACGGCGAAAAAGTCGTTGCCGTCGACGGTGACGCCGGGTACGCCGAAGCCGATGCCGCGGTCGACGTAGCTGCTGGCGGCGGTGGCGTAATCGCGGCCGGTGGATTCGGCATAGCCGTTGTTTTCAATCACGAAAATCACCGGCAGATTCCACACCGCCGCAAGGTTGAGGCTTTCGAGCACGGTGCCCTGGTTGGCACCGCCGTCGCCGCAAAAGGTCACGGCCACATCGCCGTTGCCGCGGTATTTGGCCGCCAGCGCCGCGCCGCAAACCAGCGGTGCGCCCGCGCCCAAAATGCCGTTGGCGCCCATCATGCCTTTCGACAAATCGGCGATGTGCATCGAGCCGCCCTTGCCGTGGCAGACGCCGTCGTAGCGGCCGTAAATCTCTTTCATCATGCCGATAACGTCCACGCCCTTGGCGATGCAGTGGCCGTGACCGCGGTGGGTGCTGGCGATGCGGTCGGCATCGGCGAGGTTTTGCATCACGCCGACGGCGGTGGCTTCCTCTCCGGCATAAAGGTGCACGAAGCCGGGAATGTCGCCGCGCGAAAAGTCGATGTGCAGGCGCTCTTCGAATTCGCGGATGGTTTTCATCTTGCGGTATACGTCGAGCAGCTCGTTTTTGTTTAAAGGCATTTGGCTCATGATGTTTCTCCTTGTCAAACGGGGTGGGCGGTGAGGCGGTGCGATGTGCTTACTAGCCATTAATCTTAGTGCTTCACACAGTGTTGCTGCGCCTTGTATGCAGCATGGTGTAGCACGGCGGCCACATCTATCGTGTAAAAAGCGTTTTCCTGCAAACTGATTTCGATGCGCTCGTCGGCGCGGAAAGCGATTTCGCGTTCGCCGTCGAGCGCCACCAGGCCGTTTTGGCCGCTCAGGCTGTAGAGCGCACCTGAAAGCAGGCGGGTGCAAGCCGCGATGCGCACGCTGCTTACCGTGCCCGGTGCCAACACAGCCTGAAGTTGCCAAGGTGATTCGGCGGCGGCGTGTTTGCCCACGGGCGGTATCAATTCGATAACCAGACCGCCTGCTTCATGGCGGCTCAAAGGTTGCAGCATGGCGGCGATGGCAGAAAGTCCCACCGCTTCCACCGAAGCCTGTGTTACCACGATGGTGCGCAAGGTATCGGCGTCACCGATGGCTTTGGCACCGAGCAGGCGTTCGTTGAGAATGGCGGCATCAATCAGGGCAAGGTCTTGTTGCAGCAGCCGTCCGTCGGCGGCAAAACGGCGCACATGCAGGCATTTATTGCCGCAAAGGGCAATGTCGGCGGGGATGTTGCCGACGGCATAACGGCCGACGGCAAACGCGGTAACGGTGGCTTCGCGCATCGGCGGGAAAGCGTTGTTGGTGCCGGTGGAAATCCCGGCGATGGGGGTGTTGCCGCAGCCTTTCACGACGGCGCGGTGGGTGCCGTCGCCGCCCAACACCATGATGGCGGCCAATCCGGCTTCGTGCATGATTTCGGCGGCGCGGGTGGAATCGGCGGTGCGCCCGCTCACCGGCATCTTCAGCCACACGATTTTCGGCAGCGGATAAGCCGATTCGGCCAGCACGGCGGGCAACATGCGCTCGAAATGCGCGCGCAGGCCTTCGCCTTCGGGCATCAGCCACACTTCGTCCACCCCGCAGGCCGCCAGCGCATTCACGATGCGCAACAGCATATTGGCGCGCTCGCCCAACGGCAAACCGGCGGCATGGGCAATCACGCGGCGGATGTCGCGGGCGGAGACGGGGTTGGCAATAATGCCGACACGAGCCGGGGCAGACATGGTGCATTCCTTTCGGGGTGCAGGGCTTGCCAAATGCCCAGCAACGTCCGCGCCAAAACCCGAAAAAGTTTATTATTACTTGAAAATAAAGAAAAAATATTTCAGACGGCCTCAACAATGCCCGCCCATGTAACACCCTGTAACAAGACAATGTGACACCTGTGCGTGACAGATGTGACACCGTAAAACCATTTGAAGGCCGTCTGAAAAGCGGCGGCAAGATTGGCGGATTCCCCGCACGTTTTTCAGAAACGTCATCCCCGCAAGCCGCAGGCGGGGGCAGCCTCCGGAGAATACCAATCCATAAAAACAACCTTGCGAGGCTTTTTAACGCGGCAGATGCACTTTTAGCGCGAAAAAGATGATGACATATGAATTGTCAGGATGCCCTAACACCCCCGCAAACATGATTTACGCAATAAACACCCGCCTTTACATATCAAACGGCTATGATAACGTCGATTCATTTTCCAACACAATGCCGACAAAGGAACGCATTATGAAAAAACTGACTGCTGTTTCAGCCGCCGTCCTGATGGGTCTCGCCCTGACCGCCTGCTCTTCCGACAAGCCGCAACGCGGTCCGAAATCCGAGCATGGCATGCAAAAAGATTTCAAACGCGGCGGTCTGCCGCATGATTTGCGCAAGCTGGATCTCACCGACGCGCAAAAAACCCAAATCGAACAAATCATGGCGCAAAACCGCCCCCAACGCGGCGAGCGCGCAGCGCCGAGCGCCGCCGAACGCGAGCAGTTCCGCAGCCAGATGCAGGCCCGCCGCGCCGCTGAAAACAGCCTGCTGACCAACCCTACATTTGACGAAGCCGCCGCGCGCAATCTGATTGCCCAGCGTGAGCAAAACCAGGCCGAGCGCCAGCAGCGTCAAAACGAAGCCGAGCTGCAACAGCTGAAAACCCGCCATGCCATCATGCAGGTGCTCACGCCCGAGCAGCGCCAACAATGGCTGGCCAACCAGCAGCAGCGCCAAGAAGGCCGTAAAAACGACCGCCGCGCGCCCCAAGGCAATCCGGCCGGCCAACGCTAAACAGGCATCCGCGCCGTCAGGCAGCGGTAAGCTGCCCCGAAAAAGGCCGTCTGAACACTTTTCGTTTCAGACGGCCTTTTGATGTGTCCGGATACAAACCGTTTATATAGTGGATGAAAACAAGAAGCAAACCAGGCCGTAGGCTGCAAGCTGCACAATACAAATTATATAGATAGTCGGAGAAATGAGATTCTGACACAAGGCGGCGAGCCGCAGACAGTACAGATAGTAC
>JAUNTY010000020.1 GCA_030538415.1 Neisseria sp.
ATTTCTTCTCGCCGAATTTCTTCTCGCCCCAGTTGCCGCCTTTGCCGCCCCAGCTTTTGCCTTTCGGTTTGCCTGCGCCGCCTTTGCCGCGTTTTCGGGTCGGCTCCATGCCTTCGACAGTCATTTCGGGCAGTTTGCGGTCAACGTATTTTTCGATTTTGTGCACTTTCACATATTCGTTGACTTCGGCAAAGGTGATCGCCAAACCGGTGCGGCCTGCGCGACCGGTGCGGCCGATGCGGTGCACGTAGTCTTCGGCCTGTTTGGGGAGGTCGTAGTTGATGACGTGGGTGATGGTCGGTACGTCGATGCCGCGGGCGGCCACGTCGGTGGCGACGAGGATTTTGATGCGGCCTTTGCGCAAGTCCATCAGCGTGCGGTTGCGCCAGCCTTGCGGCATATCGCCGTGCAGGCAGTTGGCAGAAAAGCCTTTTTCATACAATTCGTCGGCAAGCTGTTCGCTCATCACTTTGGTAGAAGTGAAAATCACGGCTTGGTCGATGTTGGCATCGCGCAAGATGTGGTCGAGCAGACGGTTTTTGTGGTTTTTGTCGTCGCAGTAGAGAAGTTGTTCTTCGATTTTGCCTTGGTCGTCAACGCGTTCGATTTCAATCACTTCGGGATTTTTGGTGAGGTTGCGGGCGAGTTTGCCGACCGCGCCGTCCCAAGTGGCGGAAAACAGCAGGGTTTGGCGGGCTGCAGGGGTGGCGGCGACGATGGTTTCGATATCGTCGATAAAGCCCATATCGAGCATGCGGTCGGCTTCGTCGAGAATCAATACTTCAAGGCGGTCGAAATCGATGCGGCCGCTGCGCATATGGTCCATCAGGCGGCCGGGGGTGGCGACGATGATGTCAACCGGGCGGCTGAGGGCGCGGATCTGCTGGCCGAAAGACGAGCCGCCGACGAGGGTGACGGTGCGCAGCCATTTCATGTTTTGCGCGTAGGTTTGGGCATTTTTCTCAACCTGGGCGGCCAACTCGCGGGTGGGTGTGAGCACCAGTGCGCGCGGGCCTTTGCCGGGTTTGTCGCTGCGGCGGGTGATGTGTTGCAGGGTCGGCAGCAGAAAGGCGGCGGTTTTGCCGGAGCCGGTTTGCGCCGAAGCCATGATGTCGCGGCCGTTCAATACGGCGGGAATCGCTTGCGCCTGAATCGGCGTGGGGGTGTCGTAACCGGCGGCGGTCAGCGCGGAGAGGATATTTTTATCGAGGTTTAAGTCGGCAAATTTAACAGACATGTTTTTCCTGAATCGGACAACAACACATTCTGCCTGAGACATTCAGGCAGCCGGAAGCAAGGGAGTGGGCAACAAGGAAAATGTTACGCAAGGTTGTCGCAAGCCTTTTGGCTTGTGGTTAAACATCGGCGACAACCTGCAAATCAGAATACGCTCAAAGGCGTGCAAGCATGAAAATCAGCGGCTTGGGTTGGCTGAAGACGATGGCTTCAAAAGATAAGGAGCGGATGATAAAGAGGTTTGCCGACATGGTCAAGCACAATCGGGTTAAGTAGGGTAAAATCAGCATTTTACCGAATCAGGCCGTCTGAAAACATGAGCGACATCACCGCGTTTGCCAACCGCTTGGGCAAAAATGCCAAACACCAAATCAAATGGGCGCGCCGCCACGGCATCGAAGCCTGGCGGCTTTATGATCGCGACATTCCGCAATATCCGTTTGCCGTCGATGTGTACGGCGAACATATCCACTTGCAGGAATACGACACCGGCTGGCTGATGCAGCCGGAAGAATACGACGCTTGGCTGGCGGAGGTGGTGGAAGCGGTGGCGTTTGTGACCGGATTTGCGCCGGAAAACATCCATCTCAAGCAGCGCGTGCGCCAGAAAGGCACGCAGCAATACGAGAAAACCGGCCAGTCGGGCGAGGATTTTACCATCGCTGAAAACGGGCGTTTATTCTGGGTGAACTTGGAAAAATACCTTGATACGGGTTTGTTTCTCGATCACCGCAACACCCGCAGGCGCGTGGGCGAAATGGCGGCTGGCAAGCGCTTTTTGAACCTGTTTTCCTACACCGGCAGCTTCAGCGTGTATGCGGCTACGGGCGGCGCGGTTAGCAGCGAAACCGTGGATTTGTCCAACACTTATCTCGATTGGGCGCGGCGCAATTTCGAGTTGAACCGAATCGACACCGACGCGCATCAAATCGTGCGTGCCGATGTGTTCCAATATCTTCAGACGGCCGCAGAAGTAGGCAAACAATTCGATCTGATGGTGATGGATCCGCCGAGTTTTTCCAACAGCAAAAAAATGCTCGATATTCTTGATATCCAGCGCGACCATCAAAAATTAATTGACGGCGTGATGAAATTATTGGCTTCAGACGGCCTGTTGTTTTTCTCGAATAATCTGCGCAGCTTTGAATTGGATGAAGCGGTGGCGCAGAAATATGCGGTGAAAGAGGTGTCCAAACAATCGGTGCCGGAAGATTTCCGCAACAAGAAAATCCATCGCTGTTGGGAAATCCGCCACCACCGGGCGGCGTAATCATAATATTGCAGATATGGAAGTGAAAAATACACAAAGCCATGACGATTGCCGGATTGACGGCGATGCTGCCGGGTATGCCGTTGTCGGCAACGCCGCATGCGGTGTAAGTGGTTTAGCCATACCTTCCGAAACCGGACGGTTTTTCCCAAACTCACGCTTGATGCTTGATAAGCACTCAGGCCTTGCCGGTGCTGCCGAAGCCGCCTTCGCCGCGTTCGCTGGCGGCGAATTCTTCCACGACTTTAAATGCAGCCTGCACCACGGGCACAATCACCATTTGCGCGATGCGCTCCATCGGTTCGATGGTAAATGCCGTTTGGCTGCGGTTCCACACCGACACTTTCAATTCGCCCTGGTAATCTGAATCAATCAGGCCGACGAGGTTGCCGAGCACGATGCCGTGTTTGTGGCCGAGGCCGGAGCGGGGCAGCAACACGGCGGCGTAATCAGGGTTGGCCAGATGCACGGCCAGGCCGGTGGGCACGAGGTAAGTGTCGCCCGGCTGCAGGGTCACCGCTGCTTCGAGGCAGGCGCGCAAATCGAGCCCGGCGGAGCCGGGGGTGGCGTAGGCGGGCAGCGAACCGGCCATTTTCGGGTTGAGGATTTTCAGTTCGACTTCGGTTTGCATCTTTTGGCTTTCACAAAATTTTCAGACGGCTGATTATACACGAGGCCGTCTGAAAGATTCAGACGGCCTGCAAGAAACCCGGGCTGTTTGTCAAAGGAGTTTGCCGGATACGGCGGCGCTCAGAAGCCCGCCTGTTGTTCCAGCGATTCGACCAGTTGCCCGTCCAGCCCCAACGCTTGCGAGAGTTGGGCGAGAAAAACGATTTCCCTGCGGGTCAAATCGGCGCACACCATGCGGGCGGCCAGATAGGCTTCGGCGGCGAGTGCGGGATTTTGGCCGATGTCGCGGGCGATGTCGGCGGCGCCGGCGGGCTGTTGCAATTCTTGCGCCAGCCATTGCTGCGCTTCGGGGTCGGCCGCATCGGCTTCGCTGCGAATCAGGGTGAGTTCCGTTTCGTCAATCAGGCCGTCTGCCGCGGCGGCGGCAATCATGGTGCGCAGAATGATGCGGCCTGCATCTTCCGCTGCGGCTCCCCGGGGTTGGAAATCCTGTTCGAGCAATACGGGCGCGGTAGGGGCTGCGGCGGTTGTTTGCGCCTGATTGCGCTGCCAGCGCTGATAAGCCTGCCAGGCGAGTGCGCCGATGGCAGCCATCGAGCCTGCCTGCACAAGCTTGCCGCTGGTGCGTTTTTTGCCTTTGAACAAGGCGGAGAGCAGGCCGGCGGCTGCGGCACCGCCGCCGATTTTAATTAGTGTGTCGGTGCTGATGCCGCCGATGTTGTTGCTGCCTGATGCGGGCTGCCCGCTTTGGGCGGGGGGATTGGCAGTGTGGTTTTGGACGGCGCCCAAAACCTGGTTGAGCAGGTTGTTCAGATTCATGCGGTGCTTTCGGGTTGGCGGGTAACAGCAGAAAAATAGCGCCATTGCCGGAAATCACAAGATGGCGGCGGATGTAAAAAAGGGTTGGAATGTGTATGCTTGTTGATGAATAAAGGCCGTCTGAAACCAGAGTGGTTTCAGACGGCCTTTATCTGCGTGTAAAAAAGCGCGCATCAGCCGAACAGGCGGTTGACGTCGGAAGTTTTTTTGCGGTAGGGCAGGCGGATGTCGACGCGGAAAGTGCCGTCGAGCTGGCGGCTTCTGATTTTAGCGTCGTTGTCATACATCAGCGACAAGCGCTCCTGCAGGTTGCCCAGTGCCATCGAATTGCCTTTTTTCGGCGGTTTGACGCCGTCGGAGGAAGGTTCGGGCGGCACATAGGGGTTTTCGATGCGGATATAGATCCAGTGATTCTGGCGCGCGGTCAGCACCGAAATATAGCCGGGGCGGTGCGCCGATTCCACGCCGTGAAACACGGCGTTTTCCAGCAGGGGTTGCAGAAAGAGGTGCGGCGTTTCTGCGTCGTCGGGCGCCTGGTGCTGCCACATGACCTGCACGCGGGTATGCCCCATGCGGATTTGCTCGATGGCGATGTATTCCTGCGCCCACTCGATTTCCTGCCCCAGCGTGCTGGTCTGGCTGCCGTCGCGCAACTGGGCACGAAACAGGTTGGCGAGGTTTTCCAGCAGCGTTTCGGCGTCGTAAGGGCGCAGGCGGATAAGGCTGATGGCAGCATTGAGGCTGTTGAAGAGAAAATGGGGGCGGATACGGGCGGTGAGGGCGCTCAGGCGGGCTTCGGAAAGCGAGGGCGCGAGGCTCTGGCGGCGGGTGGCCTCGGTGTACATGAATGAGAGCGCAAACATGTTGAAGAGGACAAAATGCTGCCAGAAATGCTCCCGTGTGCCGAGAACAACGTAATCAACCAATACAAACACCACCGTGTTGATGCAATGCGCCAGCACCACGGCGATGGCTTCGGGTTTGAGCTTCTGAAAGAAATCGGCGGTGGCATAGCCGAATATCAGGATAAACAGCAGGGTGGGCGCCGCCCAGCTGGCCTGTTGGTAAACCTGTTGCAGATAGCCCTGCGGCGAGCCGCTGATGAGCGGAAAAAGAAAGAGTATTGCCGTGCTTGACAGAATCAGGCGCAGCAGCGTGCCAAAATTTCGCATGTCCGGAACTGCAAAATGGGACATTATTTGACGTATAATGGGCATGAGCAACAAACTTTCTAGTGTGTTTGGATTGATAAAACGTATAGTGGAACAAAATATGAATGATAGCAAAACCTGGTCGGGCCGTTTTAACGAACCTGTGTCAGAACTGGTAAAAAAATACACGGGTTCGATTGATTTCGACAAGCGGCTGGCCAAGTGGGATATCCAGGGCTCGCTGGCGCACGCGGCAATGCTGCAGCAGGCAGGTGTGTTGGGCGCTGAAGATTTGGCCGCCATCCGTCAGGGCATGGCTGAAATTATAGCAGAAATCGAAGCGGGCGAGATGCCTTGGTCATTGGATTTGGAAGACGTACACATGAACGTCGAGCGCCGCCTCACCGACAAAATCGGCGACGCGGGCAAGCGCCTGCACACCGGCCGCAGCCGCAACGACCAGGTGGCCACTGACATCCGCCTGTGGCTGCGCGACGAAATCACCACCATCCAGGCGCTGATTCAAAACCTGCAAACCTCGCTGGTTGATTTGGCCGAAGCAAACGCCGACGTGGTGATGCCCGGTTTCACCCATCTGCAAGTGGCGCAGCCGGTGAGCTTCGGCCACCATATGCTCGCTTATGTGGAAATGCTCGGCCGCGATTTCGAGCGCATGGCCGATTGCCGCAAACGCGTCAACCGCATGCCTTTGGGCGCGGCGGCGCTGGCGGGCACCACTTACCCCATCCGCCGCGAAACCACCGCCGAATTGCTGGGCTTCGAGCAAATCTGCCAAAATTCGCTCGATGCCGTATCCGACCGCGATTTCGCCATTGAATTCACCGCCGCCGCCAGCCTGGTGATGGTGCATTTGAGCCGCTTGAGCGAAGAGCTGATTTTGTGGATGAGCCCGCGCTTTGCCTTTATCGACATCGCAGACCGCTTCTGCACCGGCTCGTCCATCATGCCGCAGAAGAAAAACCCCGACGTGCCCGAATTGGTGCGCGGCAAATCCGGCCGCGTCATCGGCCACCTCACCGGCCTGATTATGCTGATGAAATCGCAGCCGCTGGCCTACAACAAAGACAATCAGGAAGATAAAGAGCCGCTGTTCGACACCGTTGATACCCTGATCGATACCTTGCGGATTTACGCCGACATGATGCGCGGCGTGACCGTGAAGCCGGAAAATATGCGTGCGGCGGTGATGCAGGGCTTTGCCACCGCCACCGATTTGGCCGATTATCTGGTGAAAAAAGGCATGCCGTTCCGCGACAGCCACGAAGTCGTTGCCTTGGCCGTGCGTCATGCCGATGACGCGGGCGTGGATTTGAGCGAGCTGCCGCTGAATGTGTTGCAAGGCTTTTCGGATTTGATTGGCGAAGACGTTTACCAAGTGTTGACACCCGAAGGCAGCCTCAATGCCCGCAATCATCTCGGCGGCACGGCGCCCGAACAAGTGCGCCTGCAGGTGCAACGCTGGCGCTGCTTGCTGGCAACACCCGCCGATGACAGACAGGGGTAATGTTTCTGAGCGTAAAGGGTTGAACGGTAAAAAGCATATTCTGCGGAATATGCTTTTTTGTTTGCAGGCCGACAGCGGGCAGGGTCGGCAGTGGCAGAACTTTAGTCTAGTCGGAGAAATTAGATTCTGATGCAAGGCGAGCCAACGCCGTAGCAGAAACTAATTTCTCCGACTATATACCCATTCATAAAAATAACCTGACTGCGTTGGTTTATCTTGCCAACACTTTCATGATTTGCAGGGGCTGCCGGTGCGGATAAAAAAATTCAGACGGCCTCAAACATGGTTTGAGGCCGTCTGAAAGATGGCTGGAAACGCGGCATGCACGCTTTTCAGGGCATTGAGGCGGCGTCGGGAATGGTTTCCGGCTCAAGCGGATCGGCGGCAGGCTCGGAAGCGGTGCTTTCGGGCAGCATGTCGGTTTCGTTGAATTCGGGCTCGGGTTCGCTTTCAAATACCTTGCCGTTGAGGGTGAGCGTATTGTCGGCGAGCTCGATGCGGGTCGCCACCACGCCGTTGTCGAGTTTGAGGTAGCCTTCGCGCTGCATCGACTGAATGGTGCTGTCGACCATCAGGCGCAGGGTTTCGTTGATGTCGTCAAGGCTGGCGCGGCCTTCGGCCAAGTCTTCCGGATTGACGCTGAACAGGTTGCCGGCCTGGTTGATGGCCAGTTGTTCCAGCAGCTGTTGCGGAATGTTCATGTCGAATTGCGCCTGCGTCTTGCGAATCATGGCGGCAAAGTCGTTCATGTCGGCTGCGGCCAGATTATTGAAACGCAGCTCGCCTTTGACGTCTACCGTGCCTTGGGGCATCTTGAAGCTGAAGGTTTTTACTTTCAATACCGGATTTTGGGTGAACAGGCCGACGGCATCGGTTTTGGCGGTTTGCAGAAGCTCGGCGCGGATTTGCTCTTCGCTCATTTCTTTGTCGGTCAGCTCGGCCAGCTTGGTCTTGATGGCCAGCAGGCCTTTGGCGTCAAGGTGTTCGGCGGCTACGTTGATGTCGAGCGGGCCGTATTGCTGGTCGCCATAGGTGAGGTTTTGAAACTGGAAGCGGCCTTCGCTGTCGATCCATTCGCCGTTTTCACGGGTGTGGGTGTTGAATTGGAGTTTGTCGACCGCAACGGTGGCGGGCGCGATGGTGCCGGTGGGGTTGATGAAGGCGCCGATTTGTAGATTGGTCACCAAGTTGACCAGCTCGTTGAGCTTCACGTTGTAATCCACGCCCCGGTTCCAGCGGACGGAGAGTTTGTCCAGCTTGAAGCTGCTGCTGCCGAGCGAGAGGCGGTTTTGGCCGTCGGTGGTTTCGGTTCGGATGTGCAGGTTTTCAAACGATGCGTCGCCTTGGTCGGCCAGCTTGACGTGCAGCGCGGGCGCGGTGTAGTCGTGGGTGTAGTCATCGAATCCCTTGCTGTAGCCGGTGCTGCCGCTGAGGCCCTGCCAGTCGAGGGCGATACCGGAAAGCTCTTCGTAGTCAAAGGCAGGGATGCTCATCTCCATCTTGCCGGCGCCGCTCAGGTAAACGGTGTTGCGCATGCTGACCGGCGGCTTGTCGCCGAAAAAGCGCGCCAATACTTTGGCCGCTTCCGGGTGATATTGGAATTCGGTATCCACTTGCGCACGCACAGGTGTGATGCCGCCTGCAAACGGGCCGTGGCGGACATGGTTGACCAGGGTAATCGGCTCGTTGAGCACGGTTTTGAGGTTTTCGGGCAGGTATTGGCGGGCGTTGTGGAGCAGGGAAGGCTTGAGCCGGATTACCGTGGTTTCGGTGGCGCTGAACCAGCCGCGTTCGTAGCTGTGTGATTCCACGCTCAACAGGCTGGATTGCGACAGCAGCTTTTGCTGTTCGGCAAGGCTTTCTTCGGCCTTGATGCCAAGATAATAGGGCAGACCGAGAAACACGACCGCCAGCGCGAGCAGCGCGACGGCAGACAGGGTAATCAGGAGCTTTTTCATTGCTTCAGACGGATGATTTCAAAGCGTGAAGCATAGCATCATTTGATTGTTTTGTCTTTTCAGGGCTTCAGACGGCCTGATTGTGTGGGAAGGCCGTCTGAAAGAAAATATATAGTCGTTTCAATTTAGGGCGCAGTAACGCCGTAGCAGAAGCTACATCTCCGACTATACTATGCCCATTCATAAAAACCGGCAGGCTGTTTTTGTGAATGGGCATCAAAACGAAGCTGCCGGACTCGTGGGTTGGCAAGGCATAAGTTGGCAAGGTATAAAAAGTGCCCGGGTGAACGCCCGGGCAAATGAAATTAACGCAATTCGCGGATGTCGCGCCAACCCTCGTTGGTACGCACCAGCGTGGCGGTTTGGGTGCGGATGTTTCCAATACGCTCCCATTCGGAGCCGCCTTCTTTGAGCAGCTTTTTCGCCCAGCTTTCCGGCTTGAATTTGGCCTGGTAGGAGACTTTGGAAACGGTGACGCCGTCAGACGGCGTGGGTTGGGTAAACCAGTTGATTTTGTCTACTTCTTGAGTGCCGATGCAGAAAAGCGGGCCGTGCGGGCTTTCGAGTGTTTGCGCCATGCCTTTTTCGGTCAGCTGGTAGCTGCGGATCTTGATTTTGTTGTCGTCGGGCGCGGAGAGGGTTTCGCTGTCGCCTTCTTTATAAAAGCCTTCCTTGTCAACGATTTTCAGTTGTTTGAGCGCGGTCTCGTTAATCTTGTTGCCGTTCAGGTCGCGCTCGGCCACAAGGATAAGCGGCTCGCCCAGCATCACGTTGTTGCGGGATTCGAAACCTTGCGGATTTTGAATGTTTAATGCCAAGGGCAGGCACACGCCGTTTTGTTTGGTGTATTGGTTGATGGATTTTTCAAAAGTGGATTTGCTGGCTTCTTTGCCGCCGGAGCAGGCGGCAAGCAGCGCGGCAGCGGCGATTGCGGTGAGCGCGGTTTGGTTCATCAGTTTCTCCATGGTTTGTCGGCTGGGTTTACCTAGGGCTTCCTGACCATTCGTTTATGAGGGGATTTTTGTTCCTGAAAATGCAGATGCAAGGCTACTCAAAGAGGGCGGTTTTACACGCTACGCTAGTAAAACCAGCCAAAACGCAGCAAGATTGGGCATCTTGCGAGGCTTTTTAACGCAGCAGATGCGTTTTCAGGGGCAAAAATCCCCTCATAAACGAATGGTCAGGAAGCCCTAGAAGCATAGTCTTTTTTGCCGGGCTGTCCAACCCCTTTTGCAGTTTTCATGACAAAATGCGGCTCTGTTTGTAAAATAAGGCCGTCTGAAAAAAGAAATGAACATGATGATTAAAATTTACGGCATTCCCAATTGTGATACAGTAAAAAAAGCACGCCGATGGCTGGCAGAGCAGGGCGTGGATTATGAATTTGTGGATTTCAAAAAAACGCCGCCGGGCGGGGCGCTGATTGAAAGCTGGTTGCAGGATATCCCGCTGGACGTGTTGTTGAACAAACGCGGCACGACCTGGCGCAAGCTGGACGACGAACAAAAAAGCGCGGCGGAAAGCCGCAGTGGGGCGGTGGCATTGATGGCGGAGCAGCCCAGCCTTATCAAGCGCCCGGTGCTGGATGCAAACGGCCGCTTTTACGCAGGCTTTCAGACGGCCTCTTATGAATCTGTTTTTGGCAAATAACCATTATCTTATGATGAATACACAAACTATCTTTATTTCCGATTTGCACCTCTCGGCCGATGTGCCCGAACTCAACGCCTTGTTTTTCCGCTCGTTGCAAGAATGGCAGGGTAAAATCGATGCGCTGTATATTTTGGGTGATTTTTTTGATGTATGGGTAGGCGATGACGATGACAGCCCGTTTATTCAGAGCGTGGTTGCCGCGTTGGCCGATTTCAGCCGCCATACGCCGGTGTTTGTCCAACACGGCAACCGCGATTTTCTGTTGGGCAAGGCTTTTGCCGAAAAAAGCGGCATCACGCTGCTGCCGGAGCAGTATGTGGCGGAGCTTTACGGCAAGTCTTATCTATTGGTGCACGGTGATGAATTGTGCAGCGATGATGTGGCTTATCAGCAGTTTCGCGCCCAGTCGCGCAATCCGATGTGGCAGGCGGCGGTGCTGGCGAAGCCTCTGGCCGAGCGGCGCATGCTGGCGGGGCAAATCCGCATGATGAGTGAAACCAAAAAAAGCGCAGAGGGCAAAAGCGAGATTTCCGATGCCACCGAGACGGGCGTGCAGGCATTGCTGCAAAAATATGCGGGTAAAGACATTGCCGCCCTGATTCACGGCCACACCCACCGCCCGGCCGTGCATGAGCACGCGTTTGACGGCAAGGCCATCAAGCGTTATGTGTTGCAGGATTGGGAAGGTAGTCGGGGCGGATATTTGAGCGTGGATGCAAACGGCATTCAAACCCATTTGCTGACGGCTTGAAGCAGAAAAGCCAAGCATAAACTGAAAAACCGCAACAGGCCGTTTGTTTTCAGACGGCCTGTTTTTGCGTCTTGGGTTCAAAAATCCGGTATGTGTAAGCGACATTGTAACCGGTTGTTGTTTTTCATGAATTTGTAACAGTTCGGTTTATTTTAGTAAAATTGAATAAAATGTACCGTTAATCTTTGGCTGTAACCGCTGTTCTGCAAAGCGGCGGGAAAATATTTCAAATCAATTAGAATTCTCATGGCACAGGGTGTTTCTATCCTGTCTGGCGATGCACCAACATTATCCTTGGAGAACGATATGTCTTTTTACAGCTCAAAAATCAGCTGCGGCCCGTCTTACGGCAGCTATTCCTATGGCGGCTACGGTAAAGCTTCTTACGGCTTTGGCGGCTATTGCGCACCGGTCAAAGCGCCGGTTTATTCTTGCCTGCCCGGCATCAGCGTCAAACAACCGGTAAAAACCGTGACCGTATTTTCCCTGTTTTCCATCAAAAGCCTGTTTGACTGCCTGAAACCGGCTTACCAATACTGCCCGAAACCCGAACCCAAACCGGAGCCGAAACCCGAGCCGAAACCGGATCCCAAGCCCGAGCCGAAACCCGACCCCGAACCGCAGCCTGATCCGGATGACGATTGCGAAGAATGCGTGGATGTTGACGGCGACAATCCCGGCAATCAGTTCGGCGGCATCGACACCAATCCGGGCAATATCATCAAGGATGTCATCCCGGATGAAGTGGGCGCGATTTACGGCACCGATGTCAAAGACACCATCTATGGCACCGATGGTGACGACGTGATTTACGGCAAAGACGGTGCAGACGTGATTTATGCCGGCAACGGCAACGACATCGTTTATGGCGGCGCCAACGGCGACACCATCTACGGCGGTTATGGCGATGACATTCTCTATGGCGGCGACGGTGACGACTACCTCAACGGCGGTCATGGTCATGACATTCTCTATGGTGGCAAGGGCGACGATGTGTATATGGTGCAGTTTGCGCCGGACGAAATCATCGAATTACCGGGTGAAGGCATCGATACTGTACGCACTTATCTTGACTACACACTGCCGGATAATGTTGAAAACCTGATTTTGATGGATAGTGCCAATCTTAATGGTACCGGCAATGAGCTTGACAATGTGATTATCGGCAATGCCGGTAACAACGTACTCAAAGGCCTTGACGGTAACGACGAGCTTTACGGCAAAGGCGGCGACGACATCCTCTATGGCGGCGACGGCGACGACTTCCTCGACGGTGGTTCGGGCGACGACGTATTGTATGGCGGCGCAGGCGACGATGTTTACTACTACGACATCTGCTACGGCAACGACACCATTGTCGACACCGGCGGCAGCTGCGATATTCTGGCATTCGGCCCGAATATCAAGGCATCCGACCTGGGCTTCAGCATCAGCGGCAACAACCTGGTGATTGACATCAAAGGCAGCGAAGGCGACAGCATTACTGTTACCGACTGGTTCAAAGGTAGCGATTACCAAATCGAAAGCTTCTCGTTTGATGTAAACGGCACCTCATGGGACAGCAACCAGATTGCCAACGCCATTCAGGAACAAGTGCAGGCTCAGACCAGCGGCATGATTTAATTATTGGCGCTTGCTGTAGAACAGGCCGTCTGAACGTTCAGACGGCCTTTTTGTTTTGTAAACAATCTGCCCGTAGCATGGGAATTCGGTTAGAATTATTATTTCTATACCCAGCCAAGAGAAAGATTATGTCCGACATCAGCTTGAAAAAAATCTATTCCGGTAAAGTGCGCGATTTGTATGAAATCGACGACAAACGCATGTTGATGGTGGCCTCCGACCGCTTGTCGGCGTTTGACGTGATTCTCGACGATCCGATTCCCGGCAAGGGTGAAATCCTCACCCAGATTTCCAATTTCTGGTTTGAAAAACTCGGCCACATCATGCCCAATCATTTCACCGGCGACAGCGTTGACGACGTGCTGCCCGAAGCCGAAGCCAAAATCCTGGAAAAACGCGCAGTGGTGGCGAAAAAACTCGAGCCGGTGAAAGTAGAAGCGATTGTGCGCGGCTATCTGGCAGGCAGCGGCTGGAAAGATTACCAAAAAACCGGCGCCGTCTGCGGCATCGCCTTGCCGCAGGGGCTGCAGGAAGCGCAGCAGTTGCCCGAAGTGATTTTTACCCCCTCCACCAAAGCCGCCGTGGGCGATCATGATGAAAACATCAGCTTTGCCGAGTGCGAACAAATTGTCGGCAAAGAGCTGGCCGCCCAAGTGCGCGACAAAGCTATTCAGCTTTACACCGAAGCCGCCGAATACGCCAAAAGCCGCGGCATCATCATCTGCGACACCAAATTCGAATTCGGCCTTGATGAAAACGGCACGCTGACCCTGATGGACGAAGTGCTCACGCCCGACTCCAGCCGCTTTTGGCCGGCAGACCAATATCAAGTCGGCACCAACCCGCCTTCGTTCGACAAACAGTTTGTGCGCGACTGGCTGGAGCAAAGCGGTTGGAACAAGCAGGCGCCCGCGCCCAAAGTGCCGGCCGAAGTGATTCAGAAAACCGTAGAAAAATACCGCGAAGCCCTGCATTTGCTGACCGGAGGTTAACCTCCGCCGAAGTAAAGGCAGATAAGCTACTCCAAATGCCATAAAATATAGTCGGAGAAATGAGATTCTGATACAAGGCGGCTTGCTGCCTTGTATTTAAAGTAAGTTTTTCCACTATACGACAAGGCGAGCCAACGCCGTAGCAGAAACTCATTTCTTCGACTATACATTGTGAAACATGCCGTCTGAAAATTCATTCAGACGGCATTAATTTTATATGCCGGATAATATTTTTAGAGTTTTTGCTCTCTATGGCTGGAATTATTTCATTTAAAAGCATGTGATTAGCTTGAAAACAGTAGTCCTGCTTAAGCCGGAATGTTGGATATTTATATATTTATATTTTATTTCAGTAAGTTGGGTGATTAAAAAAATATTCTTTTGGTATGGTGTTTGTCATATTTGTCGGGTTATGATAGGCGGGCATTGGATTTTCAATGCAATTGAACAATCAAAAAACTCAGGAGAGCGTGATGAACACTTCAGAAAATACCAACGGCGGTTTGACAGGCAGCATACCGGCGGCACAGGCGCAGGATATGAGCCAGAACAATCCTGATTTCGTGTATGTTTACGGCACCGAGAGCGACGACGTTTTGTATGGCAGCCTGGGGCGCACGGTCATCTACGGCCGCGGCGGCAACGACATCATCAACGGCCTGTCGGGTCTGGACATGATGTATGGCGGCGCAGGAGATGACGTATACCATATCAAGAGCAGCGAAGATAAAGTGATCGAAAATGCCAACGAAGGCATCGACACCATCTACAGCAGCGTGACCTACACAGCACCGGAAAATGTGGAAAACCTGACACTGGTCGGCGAAGCCGCCATTGACGGCTTCGGTAACGCAGGCAACAACACCATCACCGGCAATGATCAGGCCAACCGTCTTGTGGGTGGCGGCGGCAACGACATCATTTATGGCATGGGCGGCGATGACATCATAGAAGGTGGCGATGGGAACGACATACTCTATGGCAATGACGGCGACGATACCCTCTACGGCGGCGCCGGTTACGACACGATATCCGGCGGCGCCGGAAATGACCTGATGATAGGCGGCGCAGGCAACGATACTCTCTATGGTGAAGATGGCGATGACACGCTTTACGGCGGAGTCGGCAACGACACCCTGATTGGCGGCCGCGGCAATGATGTGCTTTATGGAGAAGAAGGTAACGACAAGCTGAACGGGCAGGAAGGTGCCGACATCATGCGTGGCGGAATCGGCGACGACATTTATTATGTCGACGACATCGGCGATCAGGTATTGGAGGAAGCCGATGAAGGAACCGACCATGTTATCAGCACCATCGACTACACATTGGGCGAGCATGTCGAAAACCTGACCCTGATAGGGCGGGGCGCGATAAATGGCCGTGGCAACGATGGCGACAACATCCTTACCGGCAACCATCAGGCCAACACACTCAGCGGCGGAGCCGGTAATGACACGCTTTACGGCATGGCTGGCAACGACGTGCTGGAAGGCGGCGACGGCGATGATGTGCTTGATGGTGGCGAAGGTGCAGATTTGATGCGTGGTGGTGAAGGTGATGATATTTATTACATCGATAATATTGATGATGTGGTAGAAGAAACTGCCCATGCCGGAAACGACACCATCTACAGCAGCGTGACCTACACAGCACCGGAAAATGTGGAAAACCTGACACTGGTCGGCGAAGCCGCCATTGACGGCTTCGGTAACGCAGGCAACAACACCATCACCGGCAATGATCAGGCCAACCGTCTTGTGGGTGGCGGCGGCAACGACATCATTTATGGCATGGGCGGCGATGACATCATAGAAGGTGGCGATGGGAACGACATACTCTATGGCAATGACGGCGACGATACCCTCTACGGCGGCGCCGGTTACGACACGATATCCGGCGGCGCCGGAAATGACCTGATGATAGGCGGCGCAGGCAACGATACTCTCTATGGTGAAGATGGCGATGACACGCTTTACGGCGGAGTCGGCAACGACACCCTGATTGGCGGCCGCGGCAATGATGTGCTTTATGGAGAAGAAGGTAACGACAAGCTGAACGGGCAGGAAGGTGCCGACATCATGCGTGGCGGAATCGGCGACGACATTTATTATGTCGACGACATCGGCGATCAGGTATTGGAGGAAGCCGATGAAGGAACCGACCATGTTATCAGCACCATCGACTACACATTGGGCGAGCATGTCGAAAACCTGACCCTGATAGGGCGGGGCGCGATAAATGGCCGTGGCAACGATGGCGACAACATCCTTACCGGCAACCATCAGGCCAACACACTCAGCGGCGGAGCCGGTAATGACACGCTTTACGGCATGGCTGGCAACGACGTGCTGGAAGGCGGCGACGGCGATGATGTGCTTGATGGTGGCGAAGGTAATGATTTGTTGAGAGGCGGCGCGGGCAACGACACTTATTTCTTTACCCACGGCTACGGCCACGATACTGTTTTTGATTCAGACGGCCTCAATAAGGTTGTGTTCGGCGAGGGCATTACCCCCGAAGACATTTCCCTGAACGTGGTTTATCACGGCGACGACACGCAGCAGGCCGACTGGGTTATCGGCTTGGGCGGGGGCGCAGATACGCTGACCCTCAAAGACCAGCAAGGGTTTGAAGTGCCTGCGGCTGCCGAATTTGTGTTTGGCGAACAAGTGTTCAGTTACATCGAATTGGCTGAGTTGAAAGGCATCATCGACAATGTGCCCGAACCCGAACCCGAACCTCAACCCGAACCGTTGCAGGCCGAAGACGACCATGCCGCATTGTTCTTGAACGCCAATCCGGAAGGCCTGACCAACAGCCTGGTCAACAATCTCGGCGGCGAGCTTGGCTTCGGGGAAAACCTGTGGAATTTCCGCGATAGTTATATCGATCTCTCCAGCGTATTCACCAACGGCATCAGCCTCTACGGCGGCAATTACAGCCATGCCTACATCGATAATACAGGTGTAATTTCTTTCAAACAGCCTTATTCGCACGATAACCTTGGTATTTCAGGGGAGGATTACGAACCGGGTTCCGCCAACTGGTTTGCGCCTGCCATCGTGGTATTGGCACATCAGTCTTGGATGCGCCATGAGATTACCGAATATGAACGTGAACGACATCTGGAACTTACCGGTGAAATACTCGACTACCCCGTCTCGCCCGGCGGCAATTCAAGCGGCAGCAATCAGATTTGGTATGATTTCGATGCAGACAGCAAAACCTTCACATTAACCGCGGATGATTTGCTCTATTTGGGTGAGAGATGGCTGCCTTACGGCAACATTTTCCAGCTCAATGCCTATCAAGTCCAATTGCAGGATTTGGGCGACGGCAATACCCGCGTGATTTACCGTTACGAATCCGTAGAGGCTACCAGAAACTATTTTGAATATTTAAGAGGATTCGCTTTCGCAGGTTATTGGAGGGGCGACGGCGAAACGCGTGAAGCGCTGTTCGAGACCCGACGATTCGATAATCTGCAAAACAGCCTGATGCGCGATTTGCCCGAAAGCTCGAATACCGGCAGCCCGGGTGTGTTTGAATTCATTATCGATTCAGACGGCAATTGGAATGCGCCTCAGAAAAATACGCTGTTGATTGACGTATTGGCCAACGACCGTAACGAGGCGGATCGTGAATTGACTGTGGTGGCTGCAGAAGTGGTATCCGGTGCAGGCAGTGTGCAGATTGAAAACAACCAGTTGCGCTATGTGGCCGATATTCAGGCCATGAATGCCGACAGCGAACAAGTGGTGTTGTCCTATACCGTCAGCGACGGCAGCCAAACCAGCACGGCCAGGGTCAATATCGATGTGAGCCAGACGGCAGAACACGCCAACCGCGCGCCGTTGACGGAAAGTTTTGGCATTTCAATTGACAATGCTTATACGCCTTATACATTCAATGCCGATAACTTTACCGTGGCGGATAAAGACGGCGATAAGCTGCAATATGTTACCTTGGTCAGCCTGCCGCAAAACGGGCAGCTGATGCTGGATGGGGTGGCAGTTGCGGTCGGGCAGCAGGTTGCCGCTGCCGATTTGGGAAAACTGGTTTATCAGCCGGAGGCCAAGCTCGGCACGGAAACCATTGAGTTTACCATCACCGATGATGGCGGCACTTTGGCAGGCGGGCAGGATACCAGTGATGTGCATACCATTTGGCTTTCCGTGCCCAAACCGCAGCCCGAACCCGAACCCCAGCCGCAACCCGAGCCCGAACCGCAGCCCAATCCCGTCGTGCTGACCGCCGCCAACGACGCCGTGAGCCTGCAATTGAACACCAACGCCGAAGGCCTGACCAGCCATCTGGTGAACAACCTTGGCGGCGAATTGGGCTTCGGCGAGCAGAGTATTGCTTACAGCATGAATTATTGGGAAAACATTCCGGTAAGCTTCGACCTGACCCCGGCATTTGCCCAAGGCATCAATTTGTTCGGCGGGCCGTATACGCAGGCCTATATTGATACCAATGGCACTTTGAGCTTCCAACGGAATTGGGACAGCCCCATCTATCTGTGGAATGACGAAGTCAGTGAGCCGTTGATTACACCGCTTGCTACGGCTTTTAGCCGGGTGGAAGGCAGCGGCGTGGTGTCTGAAGGCGGAAACTCCAGAGGCTCCAACAAGGTCTGGTATGACTGGGACAGCGGCAGCAAAACTGTTACCATCACCGGCGATGATTTGACTTACTGGACTTCTAGGTATATCGATGATATCAACGATTATGTCGACGTCTTGCTTACCGATGCCTACCAATTGCAGTTGCAAGACATCGGCAATGGCCAAACCCGCATGATTTATCGTTATGAAACTGTTCAGATAAATAGCGAATACGTTCCGGAAACGCCGCATACTGCCGGTTATCATCGCGGCGATGGTTACAGCGTCGCTCCTTTGTTAGGTAAAGAATGGACTGATTATACCAACATCGCACAAATGCTCCCAGAAAGCAGCAATACCGACAGTAAAGGCGTGTTTGAATTTATCATCGATGCCGACGGCAACCTGATTGCGCCGCAGCGCAACAGTGTGTTGATTGATGTGTTGGCCAACGACCACAGCAGCGACGGCGCGGCCTTGGTGCTGACGGCGGCGGAAGTGGTGTCCGGCAGCGGCAGCGTGCGGATTGAAAACAACCAGTTGCGCTACAGCGCCGACATGACAACCATGAGCAGCAGCAATGAGCAGGCCGTGTTGAGCTATACCGTCAGCAACGGCAGCCAGACCGCCGCCGCCACGGTGGATGTGTCGCTGGCACTGGCGGCAGAACATGCCAACCGCGCGCCGCAAGTGCAAGACGACTATTTCTCCACCAGCCGCGGAACCAGCCGCGAATACACTTTCAGTATTGATGATTTCGCGATGATTGACAAAGACGGTGATGCGTTGCGCTCGGTCAACATCACCCACCTGCCCGAGCAAGGCGAATTGATGCTGAATGGTGTAGAAGTTGCGCTTGGCCAGCAGATTGCCGCCGAAGATTTGGGCGGCTTGGTGTACCGTCCGTCGGCAAGCGGCGGCGATTCGTCGTATCACAGCGATTCGATTGCCTTTACGCTGACCGACAACGGCGGCACATTGGCCGGCGGGCAGGATACCAGCAATGAGGCTGAAATATACCTCAATGCACACCAATGGAATCAAGCGCCGACTTCGCATTCGTTGGCGGTTAATCTAGAAGCCGGCGCCGTTTATCAGTTTGCGGCGGATACCATTGCCTTCAAGGATAACGACGGCGACGGCCTGCGCTCGGCGACGTTCACCGGCATAGAAAACGGCACTTTGAGCCTGGGCGGAACAGCCTTGGCCGAGGGCGCAACGGTAGCGGCCGCAAACATCGGCCGCCTGACCTTTGCGGTCGACGACGGCGCTTGGGGCTATGGCATCGGCCGGGTAAACTTCTCGGTAACCGATAACGGCGCGGATAATCCTGCTTATAACGGCGCAAGCCGGGAAGATGCATCCGGCTGGGGCTATCAGATTGTCTTCAATGTGCAGGAAAAAGCCGCCGACGGCGGCGCCGATACTGTCGGTATGCGACTGGCTGAGTTGGGTGGCGATACCGTTATTTCGGGCAACGCCGATGCCGCGCTGGTGCCGGTTATCCATGCCGAACGCCAGTCTGCACAAGCCGCGCCTGCCGCCGACGAAAGCCTGTTGTCTGACAACAGCGGCGAGCAAAGCCTCGACAACGGCTTGTCGTTCCTGCTCGGCACAGCCGCAGGCAGCAGCGCGTCATGGAGCGGCGATGCCGCTTATGCCACCAGCTGGATGCCGCAGCCCGACGAGCAGCTTTATGCGGAAAATGCCATCGTCTGATTATCTGCATCAATATAGTCGGAGAAATTAGATTCTGATACAAGGCGGCGAGCCGCAGACAGTACGGATAGTACGACAAGGCGAGCCAACGCCGTAGCAGAAACTAATTTCTTCGACTATAAAAGCAGGCCGTCTGAAACGTTGTTTCAGACGGCCTGTAATCTTTGCAAAATTCCCCGCTCGTCACACCCGCGCAGGCGCACTACTGTCCGGAATAAGCTCAGAGGCCGTCTGAAAAGCTGAAACCTTTGCAAAAAATCACTGTCGCACCCGCGCAGGCGGGTGCCTGGTGCAAAGTGCAGCTTTGCTTGTCTCTCCATTTTTCTGATTCTAAAAATCCAAAATGAACCATTAGGTTGTGCATTTTCAGAACTGACAAGTTTGAGCTGAAGCGTTGCTTCAGACTGGGCACCCGCCTGCGCGGGCACAACGGTGATTTTTTGCAAGGGTCTCGGCCTGAATGCATTAATTAACGTGAGTTCTGGATAAGTATTTAAGATATCCTTATTATTTTCAGAAATTTACGCATCCCTATGGACAGAAAATCGCCAGATTTTCGTCATTCCCGCGCAGGCGGGAATCCAGAAACCTGACATTTCCACAATGTTTTCAAGGTTTCTGAAACCCGACGACTGGATTCCCGCCTGCGCGGGAATGACGAATCCTTGCGGATTCTGTCTGCCTCAGGGAGAAATACATTTCTGAAAATCGAAAGAGATTTCACTTGCTTGTCCCGAACCCACGTTATGGAAACCGGGCTACTGGCCGCGCAAAAACAATGCGTCCAATTCTTTCAGCGTCAGTTTTACCCAGGTGGGGCGGCCGTGGTTGCACTGGTTGCTGCGCGGGGTGCGCTCCATGTCGCGCAGGAGGGCGTTCATTTCGGGCAGGGTGAGTCGGCGGCCGGCGCGTACGGAGCCGTGGCAGGCCATGGTGGAGAGGAGGGCGTTTTCACGCTCGGCGAGGGCGCGGGCGGAGCCGTGTTCGGCGATTTCGTGCAGCATGTCGCGGGCGAGGGCGGCCACGTCGCTTTTGCCGAGCATCTGCGGCACGGCGCGCACGGCGAGGGTGTTGCCGCCGAGGTCGGACAATTCCAGCCCGTATTCGCGCAAGGTGTCGCCGTGGTCGGCCAGCGCGGCGGTTTCTTCGTGGCTGGCGGCAAAGGTGACGGGTATCAGCAGCTGTTGCGCGGCAAGGCGGCCTTGCCGTTCGCGCTGGGCTTTCATTTTTTCATAATTGACGCGCTCGGCGGCGGCATGCATGTCAACCAGCAACAGGCTGTCTTCGGCCTGGGCGAGAATGTAGATGCCTAATAATTGGGCGATGGCAAAACCCAGCGGCGGTGCATCGGTTTGGTCGTTGCCTGCCGGGCCGTCTGAATCGTGTTCAGACGGCCTGTGTCCGGCCTCATATGCCTGCTCGAATTGGCTTAATTCAGTGTCATCGTCGTTGTTTGCATTCGATCGGTAAAGCTCGGCATAGGTATTGAGCGCGCTTTGGCTCTCGCGCAGCGACAGGCCGCGTTGCTGCGGCGTGCGGGCGGCGGGTGTGTAGGCGGCCGGGGCGGATTTGCTGCCGCCCGAAAACGCGCCGAAGCTGCCCTGTTGCGGCGGCGTTTGCAGCGTGAGGCTGTCTGAAAGCGGCGCGTCAGGGCTTTCAGACGGCGTGTTGATGCCCATCATTTGATGCAACACCTGCCCGGCATTGCCCACGCTCTCGGTCTGGTCGGCGCGGGTACCGGCCAGCGCTTTGTTGAGAGTATGGAACACGAGCTGGTGCACGGCCTGGCTGTCGCGGAAACGGATTTCGGTTTTGGTGGGATGCACGTTCACATCTACATTTTCCGGCGGCAGCTCGAGAAACAGCACAAACGCGGGCGTAAGCGCGTTGTGGAGCACATCGCGGTAAGCCTGTTTCACCGCGTGCAGCATCACTTTGTCGCGCACGAAGCGGCGGTTGACGAAGCAATACTGCTGGCTGCTTTTGCCCTTGGCAAAGGTGGGCTTGGCAATCACACCGGTCAGCCGCATGATGCCTGCACCGCTGTCGATTTCAATCGAGGCCGTCTGAAAGTCTGCGCCGAGAATGGCGGCCACGCGCTCGTGCAGGCTTTGGACGGGATAGTCGAACACGGCTTTGCCGTCGCGTTGGAGCGAAAAGGCAATCTGCGGATTGGCCAGCGCCAGCCGCTCCAGCATGGTGGCGCAATGGGCGTATTCGGTGTTTTCCGATTTGAGAAACTTGCGCCGCGCGGGGGTGTTGAAAAACAGCTCGCCCACTTCTACTGTGGTGCCGACCGGGTGCGCCGCCGCGCCGCCGGGGTGGAGCCTGCCGTCGGATGCACTGATGCGTTGGCCGTGGTTATTTTCCGCGCGGCGGCTGGTGAGGGTGAGGCGCGAAACGGAAGCGATGCTGGCCAGACCTTCGCCGCGAAAACCCATGCTGGCGACGTGCTCCAAATCGTTGAGGCTGGCGATTTTGCTGGTGGCGTGGCGGGAGAGCGCCAGAGCGATGTCGTCGGCATGGATGCCGCTGCCGTTGTCGGTGACGCGGATTAACTTGATGCCGCCGCCCGCCAGCTCGACGTTGATTTCGGTCGCACCTGCATCGATGCTGTTTTCAACGATTTCCTTGAGCGCGTTGGCGGGGCGCTCCACCACTTCTCCGGCGGCGATTTGGTTGACAAGGTGGTCGGGCAGGGCGGCGATGCGTTTCATGCGGGCTTTCTCGGCCAATAAAGTTTCAGACGGCCTTATTATAGCCCAGCGGGCAGGCCGGATGAAAACGGGTTTTCAGACGGCCTCAGGCAAAGCCGGGTCGGTTTGATCGGATCAGATACGGCAAGATGCGCCAAAGCTGAATGAAGCGCGGGGATTGGGGCTTGCTGACGGGTCGGTTTATGGAGGTATTTCGCCCCTGAAAACGCAGCGGATGTGCTTTTGGCACAAAAATATGATGATAGATGGCACACCAGAAAGCCATAGGACAATATTTTCGGAAATATATTCTCTTTGTCATATCCATGCAGTTATAATAACAAGGCCGTCTGAAAACCGATAAACAAAAGAAAGGGAAAACATGGGCTTGCTGATTGCATTATTGTTGCTGGGAATTCTGGTGGTGTGGCCTGCATGGCTTTACAACAAACTGGTCAGGGCAAAAAACCAGTATCTGAACGCGTTTGCCCAGATTCAGGTGCAGCTCAAGCGGCGCCACGAGCTGATACCGAATCTGGTCGATACCGTGCGCGCTTATCTGGTGCACGAGCGTGAAACGCTGGAAGCGGTCACGGCGGCGCGCAGCCGCGCCGAGCAGTCGCTGCGTGCGGCTGCCGCCAATCCGGATGCCGCGTCGATGCGGGCGCTGGCCGACAGCGAAACCGCGCTCAACGGCGCCCTGCAGGGGCTGAACGTGGCCATCGAGGCTTACCCGGAATTGCGGGCGCAAGAGGCGGTGTTGCAGCTGAACGAAGCGCTCGACAACACCGAAAACCGCGTGGCTTTTGCGCGGCAGGCGTATAACGATGCGGTGATGCACTACAACACTTCGCGCCAACTGTTTCCGGCCAATATGCTGTCAGGCTTTTTCGGACACAAAAAAGACGCGGCATTGCTGAAGCTCGAACAGGCCGCCGAGCTGCAAACCGCGCCGCGCGTGCAACTGTAGGCGCGGCGGCGATGCGGTTTTTTGAAGCGCAAAAACAGGCGCGGCGGCAGAGCGTGCGGCTGGTATTATTGTATGCGGCGGCGCTGCTGCTGTCGGTGGCCGCGCTGACCTGGGTGACGGGCTGGCTGTTTCCGGGCGATACCGACAATACGGCCAAATATGCCTATACCGCCTCGGCATGGCTGGCGCTGATGCTGGGTGCCAGCGTTTACCGCCTGCGCCAGTTGTCGGGCGGCGGCTGGGTGGTGGCCGAAGCGCTTGGCGGCGAGCGGCTGCTGGCGCACGAAGCCGACCGGCAGCAGCGGCGGCTGATTAATGTGGTGGAAGAAATGGCGCTGGCGGCGATGTTGCCGGTGCCGAAAATTTATCTGCTGCCCGATGCCGGCATCAATGCGTTTGCCGCAGGCACATCGCCGGAAAACGCGGTTATCGGCATCACGCGCGGCGCCTTGCGCCAGCTTGACCGCGCCGAGCTGCAGGCGGTGGTGGCGCACGAATTCAGCCACATCGCCAACGGCGACATGCTCCTCAATATGCGGCTGACCGGTTGGCTCTTCGGCTTGCAGCTGGTGGGCGTGTGCGGGCGGCATCTCTTTTTCGACGGCGCGGGCGGCGGCGACGGTTTGGCACACAAGAAAAGCGACGAAGCGCTGAAGAAAGAGGCAGAAGAAGCCGTGGCGGGCTGCCTGCTGCTGATGCCTTACATGCTGGTGGGCGGCACGCTGATGCTGGTAGGCGGCTTGGGCAGCCTGCTGGCGGGCTGGATACAGGCGGCGATTTGCCGCCAGCGCGAATATCTGGCCGATGCGTCGGCAGTGCAGTTTACCCGCCAGACCGACGGCATGGTGGGCGCGCTGCATAAAATTGCCGTGGCGCCGGTGCACCGCCTGCAGTCGTGGCATGCGGCGGAATATGCGCATTTCATGTTCGGCAGCGTGCGCGAGCCGGATATTCTGGACAAGCTGGCCGCCACCCATCCCGCCACCATCGAGCGCATCCGCCGCCTCAGCCCGTTTCGCGCCCGCGATTTGGCCGATGAAATCGGCGCGGCGGAAAGCCTGCGTCTGGTCGGCTATGAGGGCTTGTTTGCGTTTGGCGGCGCCGGCGGCAAGGCGGATTGGGATGATGCGGAAGCGGATGCGGCCATGTTGGAGGCGGAGCAGCGTGCCGAAGCGATGCGCCGCCGGATAGAGGCTTTCCGCCCCGGCATGGCAGCGCGCACCGCAGAGTGGCAACGGCAGGCACCAAACGCCTGGCGCTCGGCCGCTGCCGACGGCGAACGCCTGCCGCTGCTGTTGGCCTGCATGCTGGCCGGTGTTGACGGTATTCCGGCGGATTTGCAACAGCAGTGGGCAAAACACAACCCGCTGCGCGCGGAAACGCTGGCGCGCTTGCAGCAAAAGCCGCTGCCTGCCGCTTATTACATCGATGTGCTCGAAAGCATGCTGCCGCATGCCGCCGCCGATGAGCTGCTGCCCGCGCTTTGCGCCGAAGCGCAGCAGCTTTTTGCCGCCAACAGGGCGCCGTCGCTGATGCAGGGCTGCGTGTGGCTGCTGTTGCAGGCTTATGCAGGCTGCCGGAATGTGGAAAACCGACCCGCGCAAGAGAAAAGCGGCAACGACACGGCGCAGATAGCCGCTTTTGCCGCTTTGGTCTTGCCCGTTTCGTTTCAGACGGCCTCGGTCAATATCCCACAGGCTGCCTGGCAATCGCTGCAAACCGCGCTTGATGATGCCGCCGGCCGACCCGAAGCCGTGCGCCGGCAGATACTGGCCGATTGCAGCCGCTATGCGGAAACCGCCAACGACCGTTTGCGGGCAGATGCCTTGCTGCATACGCTGGGCGTATCGCTGGGCGTGGCAGCTGCTGCGGATTAATCGGATATAGTCGAAGAAATTAGATTCTGCTACGGCGTTGTCTCACCTTGTCGTACTATAGTGGAAAAACTTACTTTAATACAAGGCAGCAAGCCGCAGACAGTACAAGTAGTACGGCTAGGCGCAGTAACGCAGTAGTAGAGTAAGTTTTTTCACTATATCTGTACTGTCTGCGGCTCGACGCCTTGTATCAGAATCTAATTTCTCCGACTATATGTTGTTTCAAGCATCAAACAGGCCGTCTGAACGTTTCAGACGGCCTGTTTGATGGTGGCGGCAGCCGGTGAGGATTATCGGTTTTTCGCAGCGGCGCGGCGCGCGCGGATGATTTCAATCACGCCCGGCAGGATGGAAATCACGATAATCGCCGCCAACACCAGCGCGAGGTTGTTTTTTACCGCCGGAATGTTGGCAAAGAAATAACCGGCATAGGAAAACAACACCACCCACAATATCGCGCCGATGATGTTGTAGCGGATGAAGCGGCCGTAGTGCATATTGCCCATGCCCGCCACAAACGGCGCAAAAGTGCGCACAATCGGCACAAAGCGGGCAATGATAATGGTTTTGCCGCCGTGTTTTTCATAAAAAGCGTGGGTTTTGTCGAGGTAGGCGCGGCGGAAGATTTTCGAATCGGGGTTGGCAAACAGGCGTGTGCCGAAATATTTGCCGATGGCAAAATTGACCGCATCGCCCAGAATCGCCGCTACCAGCAGCAGCGCTACCATCAGGTGGATGTTCATTTCACCCAGCGCGGCGATGCCGCCCGCGGCAAACAACAGCGAATCGCCCGGCAGGAAAGGCGTGACCACCAGGCCGGTTTCGCAGAAAATAATCAAAAACAAAATGGCGTAAATCCACACGCCGTATTCGGCGGAGAGGGTCACCAGATGTTGGTCGATGTGGAGGATAAAATCAATAATGGTGCTGATCACAGGCATCTTTCTCGAAAGGAAAAAACAAATGTTAACAAGGCCGTCTGAACATAAACTTAAGAGACGTCGATGCTTTCAGACGGCCTGATGTGTATGAAGTTCGTTATTTATAATAGTCGCGGCGCTATAGTCGAAGAAATGAGTTTCTGCTACGACGTTGTCTTGCCTTGTCGTACTATCTGTACTGTCTGCGGCTCGCCGCCTTGTATCAGAAGCTAATTTCTCCGACTATATTTTTCAAAACCGGTTTATTGTAAGTGAAAACCGCATCCGCGCAAACCTCGGCAAACAAACGGCGCGGCTTGCCGCTGTGCGCGAAAACAACGTACAATTAACCGCCCTGATGCCTGCGGAAGACTTTCTGTGAACCAGCTTATTTTCGATTTTGCCGCCCAGGCCTACCCCGGATTCGACAAATTTCTGGGCACGGCCAACGCCGAGCTGCTGCATGTGCTGCAACAGCAACACGGCCAGTTTATCTATGTGTGGGGGCAGGAAGGCTCGGGCAAAAGCCACTTGCTGCAGGCGTGGGTGGCGCAGGCTTTGCAGGCCGGGCAGCGCGCCGTCTATGTTGACGCCGCCCGCTCACCGCTTACCGACAAGGCTTTCGAAGCCGATTATCTCGCCATCGACCAAGTGGACAAATTAAACGATGAAGAGCAGGCGCTTTTGTTTGCCGTATTTAACCAGTTTCGCAACAGCGGCCAAGGCTTTTTGCTGCTTTCCGCCGATGTGCCGCCGCAGCAGCTGGTGATTCGCGAAGACTTGCGCACCCGTATGGGCTACTGCCTGGTTTACGATGTGAAGCCATTGAGCGATCAGGAAAAAACCGATGCGTTGGTGAGCATGGCCGCCGCCCGCCAGATTACCGTTGATCCAGAAATCTTCCAGTATCTGCTCAACCACTGGCGCCGCGACATGGACAGCCTGATGCAGATGCTCGACACCCTCGACAACTACGCCGTCATGATGGGCAAACGCATTACCCTGCCGCTGTTGCGCCAGCTTTTAAAACAACAGGAAACCGAATGAAAAATCTCGCCATTTTCGACCTCGACAACACCCTTATCAACACCGATTCCGACCATTCATGGCCGCAATACCTGATGAAAAAAGGCGTGGTCGATGTCGAATACACCCGCGCCCAAAACGACAAATTCTATCAAGACTACTGCAACGGCTGCCTCGATATCGACGAATTCCTCGCCTTCCACCTTGAGCCCTTGAGCCGCTTCAGCATGGCCGAATTGGCCGAAATGCACCAAGAATTTACCGCCGAATTTATTGCACCACACATCAGCCCGATGGCGAAAATGCTGGTGCAGAGCCACCGCGACGCAGGCGATGAGCTTTTGGTGATTTCTTCCACCAACGAATTCATCATCAGCCCCATCTGCCACCTTTTCGGCATTACCAACATCATCGGCACACAGCTCGAAATCGGCGCCGACGGCCGCTATACCGGCGGCTACATCGGCACGCCCAGCCTGAAAGAGGGCAAAATCACCCGTCTCAACCAATGGCTGGCCGCGCGCGGCGAAAGCATCGCCAGCTACGGCAAAACCTATTTCTACAGCGATTCCAAAAACGACTTGCCGCTGCTGCGCCACGTTTCCGACCCCGTCGCCGTCAACCCCGACGAAGAATTGTTCAAAGAAGCCACCGAAAAAGGCTGGCCGGTGTTGAATTTCAAATAAGGCCGTCTGAAATGGCACAATACAAGCCCGTCATCGTCACCACCACCGCCGCCAACCGCGAAGAAGCCGAACGCATCGGCAGCGCGCTGTTGGCGCAAAAACTCGCCGCCTGCGTGCAGTACGAAAGCATCACCAGCCAATACGAATGGCAGGGCGAGCTGCACCACGACGAAGAAATCCGCCTCACCATCAAATCCGCCCGCTGCCACTATAAAAGCATTGAAAAAACCATTGTTTCCCTACATAGCTACGACTGTCCGCAGATCCTGATGCAGTCCGTCAGCCAAGGATTCCGCCCCTATCTCAAATGGGCGAAAGCCGCCTTGGGCTTGTGAGGATAGGGCGGCAGCAAGCGCAGCCATATAGCGAGATGCAGTGGCAAACATCGCAGGCCGTCTGAAAGCGTGTATAATCCCGCCTTGCCTTTTCAGACGGCCTCAAGTAAACAGGCCGTCTGAAACCTACAACGCTTTGAAATCAATACCAGAAAGAAAACCATGTTCCGCACCATGCTCGGCGGCAAAATCCACCGCGCCACCGTTACCGAAGCCGATTTGAATTACGTCGGCAGCATTACCGTCGACCAAGACCTGCTCGACGCCGCAGGCATCTGCGTGAACGAAAAAGTGCAAATCGTCAACAACAACAACGGCGCGCGCCTGGAAACCTACACCATCCCCGGCGAACGCGGCAGCGGCGTGATTTGCCTTAATGGCGCGGCGGCACGGCTGGTACAGAAGGGCGACATCGTCATCATCATGTCGTATGTACTGATGAGCAACGAAGAAGCCAAAAACCACGAGCCCAAAGTAGTGCTCGTCAACGAAAAAAACAAAATCCGCGGCATCATTCATTACGAACCGCCGCATACTGTGTTGTAAAACCGGAATTCAAATCCAAGGCCGTCTGAAAAGCAGTTTTCAGACGGTCTGCTTGTATTTGTGTGTTTGGGTTTAGAGTTAGGAGCTTATTTTCAATTCACTAAACAGCTGATTCAGCACTTCTACCGCATCCCATTCCAAAGCGCGGCAATAGCTGATGAATTCAAACACATCCAGCCGCCAGTCTCCCGTTTCTACCTTGCCGACAAACGAATGCAATACGCCCAACCGCTCCGCCAGCGCACGCTGAGACAAACCCAGCGCCAACCTGCGCTGAGTAAATAAATGTCGCAAAAAAAGATGCTCGCTCGAGTGAACGGATAAACGCAGGTTCTTTTTCATTGCACCTGTTTCAGGTGCAAATGAGATTAACCGATTGATTGAAACCTGAAATGACCGCCATTCCTATCCATGCTGTTGACGTATTCGACGACATCCGTGAAACCCTTGCAGCCGAATACCTTAATCAAAGCCAGTCTTACCCGTGGATTGTGACTTTTTCAGGCGGAAAAGACAGTACATTGGTCGCGCATTTGGTGTTTGAAGTGTTGGCAGAATTACCGCCTTCTCTGCGAAAGCGGCAGGTGTTTTTTGTTTCCAACGATACTTTGGTTGAAAGCCCGCTGGTGGTTGCCCATATGCGCAGCGCCTTAGAGAAAATCCTCCACGCCGCCGCAATCTACAAACTGCCGGTATCAGGGCAGGTGACCACGCCCGATTTAAAAGAGACCTTTTGGACTTTATTGATTGGTAAAGGCTATCCCTCGCCCAACCGCAATATGCGCTGGTGTACCGACCGCCTGAAAATCCAACCGACCAGCAAATTCATTCTCGACAAAGCCGCGGAAAACGGTGCGGCAATCATCATTTTGGGCGTGCGTAAAGACGAATCCGCCACCCGCAAAGCCAGCATTGAAAGCCATCAAAATCTTCATAATTCCAACCTCACCCCGCACGGCAGTCTGCCGAACGCGTTGGTGTTTCGGCCGATTGTCGATTTAAGTACCGATGACGTATGGGAATTTCTCGCCTCGCACAACCCGCCGTGGGGTGGTACGCACGATGGTCTGATCAAACTCTACCGCGAAGCAGCGGGCGGTGAATGTCCGATTGTCTTGTCGCAGGACGAAGCCCCGGGCTGCGGCACCAATTCCAGCCGCTTCGGCTGCTGGACATGTACCGTCGTCAATAAAGACAAGAGCTTGCAAGGCTTTGTCGATGTCGGCAAAACCGAATTCCAGCCCTTAATCGAATTTCGCGATTGGTTGGTGGACATCAGGAACCGACCCGAATACAGACAGGTGGAGCGGCGTAATGGCACAGTCACCATCAAGCAGGGCAAACATATTCCCGGCCCGTTTACCGTTGAAGCACGGCAGATGATACTGGCGCGTCTAATCGATGTTCAGACGGCCTACGGCAGCGAATTAATCAGTCAGGAAGAAATCGAATTAATCAAACAAATTTGGGCACAAGACCTAATCCAAACCTATACAAGGAAAAACGCATGAATACGGAAATATAGTCGGAGAAATTAGTTTCTGCTACGGCGTTGGCTCGCCTTGCCGTACTATCTGTACTGTCTGCGGCTCGCCGCCTTGTATCAGAATCTAATTTCTCCGACTATACAAGAACAAGTCGGTGATTTACTGTTGTGGAGCGATCCGGAAGCCAAGAAACTGATGGAAGAGATTGCTGCTGCACATAATGTGGAAATTGAAGCGTTAGCAGAGTTGGTTGCATGGGAGCGGGAACAACAGGAACGTATACGTCGTCGCGGGATGACCGATGCTTTTGATGGAATTTTTGATAACAAAAAATACTGGAAATAAGATGTGGATTCATTCAATCAAATTGCGGAATTTCAAGTCTTACGACAATGCGGCATTCAGCTTTCCCAAGCCCAAGGGTGGGCGCAATATTGTGTTAATCGGTGCGGAAAACGGCCACGGTAAAACCACGCTGCTGGAAGCGGTTTATCTGTGTTTGTATGACAAAGATGCCATCAGCCATTTGCAGCGCGCGGGGTTGAATACACAGAAAAACACTTACCCCGAGTTTTTAAAATCGGCACTGTTCCATGAGGCAGAAACCAGATACGGTCAATACGCCATGAGTTTGGAAATCGAAATCCGCCAAAGCTATCGCGAAGCCGTGCACGGCTTGCGCATCCGGCGGAATTGGCATTTCAGCAGCGATAGAAATCTGATTGCAGGCGAACACGGCAGCTCGGTAACGGCGGAAATCCTGAAAAACGAACAATACGAATTTATTGATGAAAAAGACCTCGATAAATACACCAATGTTTTTGCCCTGCCGTTTGATTACGCACCATTTTTCTTCTTTGACGGCGAAAAAATCGTTCAGACGGCACAGCAAAGCGGTACGGGTTTGTGGCTGAATACGGCGCTGAAAGGCTTGTTGGGTGTCACCCTTTTGGAAAAACTAAGGGTTAGTTTGAAAGACTATCGCAGTAAGTGCATTTCCGAAGGTGCGACTGAAAAAATGCTGGATGATTTGCGCAAAGCGGAGAGCAATCTGCAATCGGCAGAAGCGACTTTGCACGTGTTTCGCGAAGAGTTGACAGAAACGCAGGAAAAATGGCAGCAGGCGGCGGAAGCACGCGAATATCTGACGCAACAGTTGGGTGGCGGCAACGATATACGGACTTCAGACGATTTGCTGCGCCAGCGTGAAAAGCTGGAAAAAGAAATGGCAGAGTTTGAAGCCAAAGCCAAAGCTGCTGTTAAAGCCATGCCGCTGGCGTTTCTTCCTCGGGAAAGTCTGAATGCTTTGCGGCAGCAGTTGGAAAAAGAAAAAAACCGTTTGAACCACGAAGCGGGAAAAAATCAAATTGCCGAGAAAGTAGATGATTTTTGGGATGCTTTTGTTGCCAGTGATAAGGTTAATCAGGCATTGGGTGCAATGGCTAATATGATTTTAAGCCAGCCTTTGATGAAAGAGGCTGTAAAAGACTGTTGGGAGGATTTATTTTATCCGTTGCCGTCCGAGTGTGCAGATCAAATCGAACACAATTATCTGTCGGTCAATGCCCATGCGGAAATTCAAAACGAAATCGGCCGCTTGGAGGGGATGCCTCAGGAACAAATCGGTACGTTATTGGCGGAAAATGAGAAGCGGGAGGCCGAACGCAAGGCAATTTCGGCAGAAATCGAATTGCTGAGGGGAACCAATAAAGATGAATTGGTCGAGCAACTGAGAAACGTTACCGAGGAAACCGAAAAACTCAAAGAACGTATAGGCCATCTGAACAGTAACGTCATCCGCCAAGATAAGGATTTTCAGCGTTGGCAGAAAGAAGTTAAAGATTTGCAGGACAGAATCAGCGATGGCGATCCAAAGCTGAGAAAGTCGCGCAGAGCGGGTGAAGTAGATAAGGTGATTGTCCGGTTGACAGAAGAATTGCTGAAAAAGAAAGTGAAAGAAGTCGGTGAAGCGGCGACACGGATCAACCGTGCGATTGCCCATGACGAACGGATCGACAAAATCCGCGTAGAAAGCGACGGACGCATGGGCATCTTCGGTAGAGACGGTTATGAATCACGGGTGGATTTGTCGGCCGGGCAGATGCAGATTCTGATTATGGCGCTGGTGTCGGCATTGGCAGAAGTCACCCGCTATCATGCGCCGTTTATCATTGATACGCCGCTGGCGCGTTTGGATGAAGGCCATCGGGAAGGGTTGTTCAAGCATTGGTGCAATTTGGAGCAACAGGTGCTTTTATTGTCGCAAGATACGGAAATCACAGCAGAAGTGTATCATCGCTTGTCGCCGCATATCAGCCGTACTTATTTGGTGAAAGCGGAATCTTTAGACAGCGCGGGTGCACGTTCGCGAGTTGCTGCCGATGTTTATTTTGAATAAAGGGGAGAAATATGTACCAATTGGAACATAACGCAGCGTGGGATACCGATTATTTCCATACGCTGATGAGCGAGAAACGGATTATTTCCAGCAAAGAAGCCAAAGACATTAGAGATAAATTGATGGATGCGGGCGCATTGCCGCCGTTGGACAGTAATTTTGACTGGGCAATGCTGTGTATCGGCTATTGTTTTGCCAAAGGATTCACTGAATCGGCAAACAGATTGCTTGCCGCGCCGAATGCCAAAGGAACGGAAATTCCATCGTTTCAAACCTGTTTTCAGGATTACTCGCGTCTGTGGCTGGTGTTGTTGAGCGAAACGCTGTTCCACATCAATCCCGGTAAAGCCGTAAGCAAAGACGATTTGTACACCTTAATACAATCCCTTTGGCACACGGGTGCGGTGGAATTAGAACAATTCTGGGAAGGCTGTAAACGATTCAAGCCTGATTCCGATTTGGAAGCGCGGCAGGCATTTTTGAACGAACTGACTGATTTGGCGGTTAAAAATTCCGAAAATCGCCAAGTGGGAAATATTGAAGACAGCAATGCTCAATCTCTTGAGTACCCACCTGAAGAAATGGGTACTCGCTTAACAGAAGCATTGAAAAATCTGCATATGGGTGCAGTGGAATTGAAATTTCTGACATCAGGTATTCGCTATGACTTTTACCGTGTCCGCTTTGCCAATTATCAAGAATGGGGAAAATTTCATACACAGCTTTGCTCTGCCTTGGGTTTTGACAGTAACCGGATTATAGCGGAGCGGTGCACTAAAAATAATATTGCTCATGCTTATGATGTGAAAATATTGCGTGATGAAAAAACATGGAAGCCACTGAGCAAGCAGATTTTTCAAACGGCATTATCTACTTATCAGGGTGATATGCTGTTGCCATTGTGCGTAGGTTCTGATGAGGTGGGGAAACCTGTGTTTGAAGATTTGGTTGAAGCACGGCATATTTTAGTAGGTGGTACGACTGGTGCGGGTAAATCAGTGATGGTCAGAACTCTGTTGCACAGCTTATTTGAGCTGGTGGGTAACGATGAATTGGAAGTTGCTGTTTTAGACCCGGCCAATGACTATGCGGTATTCAAAGACAAATCTAATCTTTGGGGTAATTGTATTTATGGTAAGCGTGATGAAATGCGGGGGCTGCTGGAAGAGTTTGTTGCCGAAATGGATAAGCGTTTGGAATTGCTGAAAGTGCATGATGTTGCTAATGTTTATGAGCTGAAATCGACCTTACGCCCGCAATCGCTGGTAATTATGGTGGAAGAGTTAGCAGCCTTGTTGGATAACGATAAAGAAACTGAAAGGCCGTTGGTTCAGCTTTTACAGGAAGGGCGGAAGACCGGTATTCATCTGATTATGGCAACACAAGAGCCGGACTCTAAAACTTTCTCAGCCCGTTTGAGGGCAAATATTCCGAGTCGGATTGCTATGCGCGTCAGCAAGCCCGGTTCTTCTGAAATGATTCTAGGTGAGTTAGGTGCGGAAAAATTAGTAGGAAAAGGTGATCATTTGGTTCGCTGGAATAATGGCAAAGCGCAATTTTTACATGGTTATAATGTGTAGATAACGTGAGTTCGGGATAAGCATTTTAAGTAATTATTGGGATTTCAGCCACTTATTCCTTCCCTCGCTTTTACCAGGGAGAATCAGAGTGGGGGTGATGCAAAGGTAGCCGTTGCAACACTAAGGTTTCCTGACACCGCTGCGCTGTCAGGAAACCTTAGGCAACAGCTTTGACCAGTATTCATCAGTTAATAGTGTTCGAGGCATGGCAGATAAGTGAGTTTTGTTTGGAGACAAAAATGCTAACTTATCTGCCTTTCTTTTGCTTGATTTAATAATATGACAAGTAATTTTAAGGAGCCCTAGTCTTGCCAATCAATTTGCTCAATACGCATCATGGTGCTGCCGCGCAGCCAATATTTGTATGCAGGCTCGGATTGGTCATCATAGAGTGACAGGATGAGGTCTTTGAAGCTATCGGCCACAAACACGAGGTCTTTTTCATGGTTGATGTTGCTGCCCCAATCAAGCGAACTGTGATACCACAAAAACACCTTGCCCCAATTGTCATCGCGCACACCCATCAAAAGATGGATGGGAGAGACGGCATCGGCGATGATGAGATAACCTTCGGGGTAGCCGCTGCGGTAATATTGTTCATCCACCAACATCATAACGTGCGGCCACGTATACAATTCGGTGAGTGCCTGCGGGTTTTCGTCTAAAAACGCCGGCCAAGGGACAGTGGAAACGTCAAAGCAGTTGGGAAACGGAAAGCCGCCGGTGTATGTCAGGATGAAGTAGCGGTAATCATCGGGCAGCTTCCTTTGCCGTTTGGTTTCCCATGCCGAGAGGGATGGCAGAATATCGGCAGCCGTAAGGTTTGCGTTTTCTCTTCTCTGGTATATTCGGATATCGGTTTTCATGTTTGATTCCGGGTTGCTACATGCGCATGATACCGAGTATAGTCAAAACCATAGCTGCCCGGTAGCGGTTTCCCTGTCACCGGGCGCAACGATTTTCAGGAGATTTATACGATGCGTATCAATAAAAACACCCGTTTGTGTATGTCGCTGGCCGGGCGGCCGGGCAATTTCGGCACCCGTTTCCACAATTATCTGTATGAAAAACTCGGTCTTGATTTTGTTTACAAGGCGTTTACCACCGACGATATCGAGCATGCGGTCAAAGGCGTGCGTGCGCTGGGGATACGCGGTTGCGCGGTGTCGATGCCGTTTAAAGAAAGTTGCATGCCGTTTCTCGACGAATTGTCGGATTCTGCCCGTGCGATTGATTCGGTGAACACGATTGTGAATGATGAAGGCCGTCTGAAAGCCTACAACACCGATTACATCGCGATTGTGAAACTGATTACGCAATACCGCCTCAACCCGCAGGCGCGCGTGATTGTGCACGGCAGCGGCGGCATGGCCAAGGCGGTGGTGGCGGCGTTTCGCGATGCGGGGTTTGCCCATTTGCAGGTTTATGCCCGCAACCGCGAAACCGGCATGAAGCTAGCCGAAAGCTATGCTTATCCGTATCTCGATGCGCTGGATGGCGTTGCCGCCGATATTTTGGTGAACGTGACCCCCATCGGCATGGCGGGCGGAAAAGAGGCGGAAGCGCTGTCGTTTCCAGAGGCGCTTGTCGGGCAGGCGCAAACCGTGTTTGATGTGGTGGCGATGCCGTCTGAAACGCCGCTGATCCGTTGCGCGGCGGGCAAGGGCATACCAACCATTTCCGGTGCGGAAGTGATGATGTTGCAGGCGGTGGAGCAGTTTGTGCTTTATACCGGTCAGAGGCCGTCTGAAAGCCTGGTAGCAGAAGCAGCGGCATTTGCGCGGGCGGGGTGAAGCAAGCCTTGCGGCTTGCCACCCTCACCCTAACCCTCTCCCTTTTGCTCAAAGAGGGCAAGATTGACACGCTACGCTAGTCAATCTAAGCCGGAGAGGGGACTTAGGTTACAGGCCGTCTGAAAAGATTGCTGCGGTTCGGGCATGGTTTCTCGCTCATAAAGCCAGATTTCGTGGGCGAAGCCCACGCTACAACCTGTTTGAGGCCGTCTTAAACTGTCATTTCCTCAGCAATCTAATCCCCTCTCCCTAAGGGAGAGGGTTAGGGTGAGGGTGGCAAACCGCAAGGTTTGCTTAGCGCTGCTCAGACAATGGACAAATTTAACCCAAAGCCCCAACCCCAAAACACACAACCAACCGCAAGCACACCATCATGTCCCCATCAAAAAAATCCCCGCTCAATACCCTGATGCGCCCCTATCGCCGCCGCCTCTACCTGCCGCTGTTGCTGGCATTGGCGGCGGTGGTGTTGCTGGTGTTGCAAAATGCTTTATTGGCGGACTTGTTTGCCGGTTGGTTGAACGCGGCGGCGGCGGGGCGGGCTTTGTCTTCAGACGGCCTTTACCGCTTGTTGCCGTGGATTGTCGGCTGTTTGCTGCTGCGGCCTTTGCTGGCTTTGGCAAAAGAGCGGCTGTTGCAGAATCTGAGCTTGGATATCCGCCATCAGTTGCGCCGCCGTTTGCTGGCATCGTTGGCGGTATTGGGGCCGGGGCGCAGTCATTTCGGCAGCGACGGCGCGTTGAGTACGCGGCTGCTGGAGCAGGTGGACGCGCTCGACGGCTACGTCAGCCGTTTTTATGTGCAGCGTACGGTGGCGGTGTTTACGCCTTTGCTGATTGCCGCGGCGGTGTTTGCCCACAGCAAATTGGCGGCGGCCTTGCTGCTGCTGACTGCGCCCTTGGTGCCGCTGTTTATGGTGTTGGTGGGCACGGCGGCGGCCGACAAAAGCCGCAGGCAGTTGGATACGCTGGCGCAATTGGGCGGGCGTTTTCTCGATTTGGTGCGCGGTATGGCGACTTTGCAGCGGCTGAATGCGACCGCGCAGGCCGAAGCGCAGGTATCGGCGGCGGCGCTGGCGTATCAAAAGCGCACGATGGGTGTGTTGCGGCTGGCGTTTTTGTCGGGCGCGGTGTTGGAATTGTTTGCCTCGCTGGCGATTGCGCTGGTGGCGGTTTACCTCGGCTTGGGCTTGCTCGGCGTGTTGCCGTGGGCGCAGGGCGAAATTCCCGTGCCGTATCGCAGCGCGCTGTTTATCCTATTGCTCGCGCCGGAATTTTACGCACCGCTGCGCCAGCTCGGCAACGATTACCACGCCAAGGCGCAAGCGGCCGCGGCGGCGGAAGCCTTGCAGCCTTTGCTGGATGTGGAAAGGCCGTCCCCGTCTACTACATACGGGGATGACGTTTCTGAAAGCGGTTTGCGCCGTTGGGGTTTGACCGCTGCGCCGTCTTTAAATATTGAAAACCTCAGCATCGCGGGCGAAGCGGGGCGGCAGCGTTTGGCGGCAGTTTCTTTTCAGACGGCCTCGGGCGGGCGCATCGGCATCGGCGGCGAGAGCGGCAGCGGCAAATCCAGTTTGCTGCAAGCCTTGCTCGGTTTTAGCGCTTATCAGGGGCGGATAACGGTGAACGGCGAAGATTACGCCGCCTTGGACAAAACATATCTGCAAACGCAAATCGGCTATCTGGCGCAAACCGCCACGCTGTTGCCCGGCAGCATCGCCGACAATCTGCGGCTGGCGAAAGCCGATGCCGATGAAGCGCAGATGCAGGCTGTTTTGGCGCAAGTCGGCTTGTGGGACTTGGTTTGCCGTTTGCCGCAAGGTCTGGCAACGGCCTTGGGGGAACGCGGGCAGGGCTTGTCAGGCGGACAGCAGCAGCGGCTGTCGCTGGCGCAATTGCTGTTGCGCGACACGCCTTTGTGGCTGCTCGACGAACCGGCGGCGCATCTGGATGAAGAAACCGCCGCCGAGCTCTATCAGGTGTTGGGCGACATCAGCCGCGGCAAAACCGTGTGGCTGGTGAGCCACGATTTGGCGGCGGTGGACTGGCTCGATAAAACCGTGTGGCTGGAGGGTGCGCAAAATGAGCAATAAAGCCTTTCAATTGCGCGAACTTTTCCGCAGCCGCCGACAGATGTGGGCCATCGCCTGGGCGCTGGGCGCGATGACGCTGTTGGCCAGCGTGGCTTTGCTGGCGGTGTCGGGCTGGTTTATCAGCGCGGCGGCGGTGGCGGGCATTTCCGCGCTGGCGACGGCTTATACCTTCGATTATTTCCGCCCCGGCGCGATTATCCGCACGCTGGCGATTGCGCGCACCGCCGGGCGTTACGGCGAGCGGCTGGCTTCGCACAATGCGGTATTGGCCTTGCTGCGCGATTTGCGCTGTCGCTTTTTTAACCGTTTGGCCGCCGCGCCCGTGCACCAACAAGCCGCCTCGGCAGACAGCATGCACCGGCTTACCGGCGATATCGAT
This sequence comes from Neisseria sp., assembly GCA_030538415.1. Taxonomy (GTDB): domain Bacteria; phylum Pseudomonadota; class Gammaproteobacteria; order Burkholderiales; family Neisseriaceae; genus Neisseria. The sequence goes on from JAUNTY010000020.1 coordinate 38,726, forward strand.
TTGCTCGACCAACTGCCGCTGCGCCTGTTGATGCCGTGGCTGTGGGCTTTGCTGCTTCAGACGGCCTTTGCCTTGTGGCTGTGGCTGCTTGCGCCGGCTGTGTTGGTTTATGTGTTGCCGCTTTTATTGGCAGCGGGCGTGGTGTTGCCTTTGCTGGCGGCGAAACAGGGCATGGCTTTGGCGCGGCAGGACACCGAAGCCGCCGAGTTGCGCCGCCGCCGTTTGCTGCAGCCCTTGAGTTTGCTGACTTCGCTGCTGTTGTGGCGGCGTTGGCCGGATTGCGAGCAGGCGTTTCTCGCAGCCGATGCCGCGCACGGGCGTTTACAGCGGCGGCAACAGCGCTTGGCGAGTATTTATGTGTGGGCGCAGCAATGCCTGCTGGCCTTGGCGGCGGGGGTGTTGTTGTGGCAGGCGTGGCCGCTGTTGCAGAGCGGGGCGTTGGGCGTGCCGCTGCTGCTGGCCTTGCTGCTGGCTTTGTTCGGTCTCAACGAAGCCCTGATGCCGCTGGCGGCGCAGTTTATGGCACTTGGTTTCAGCACCGCCGCCCGCGACCGCCTCAACGAATTGGGCGCACCAAGTGATGACGTGGCCGTCGGCAAACAGCCGTGGCCGTCTGCGCCGTGGCGCATCGAAGCCGAAAACCTCAGTGTGCGTTATCCGGGTGCGTTGAACGGCGCGGAAAACGTCGGTTTCAGCCTGCAAAACGGCGAAGCCTTACTGATTGCGGGGCGCTCCGGCGCGGGCAAATCCACCTTGCTGGCCGCATTGGCGGGCGAGCTTGCGCCTTTGTCTGGCCGTCTGAAACTCAACGGGCGGGATTGGGCGGATTTCGACCATGCGCAAGCGATTGGCTTTCTCGCGCAACAAGTGGATATTTTCGACCTCACGCTGGCGGAAAACCTGCGCCTCGGCAATGAAAGCGCCGACGATGCCGCTTTGTGGCAGGTGTTGGAAAAAGTGAAGCTGGCAGAATGGGCGAAGGCGCAGCCGCAAGGCTTGAACACGCGCTTGGGCGAATACGGCGCTGCGGTGTCGGGCGGACAGGCGCGGCGGATTGCCTTGGCACGGCTGCTGTTGAAGCCGCACGCGCTGCTGCTGTTGGACGAGCCTTTCGCCGGATTGGATGCTGCCAACCGCGAAGCCGTCGCCGCCATGCTGCTGCGCGAGCAGGCGCAGGGTTTGCTGATTGTGGTCAGCCATCAGCCGCCAACCAGCAAGGATTGGCGGAAACTGGCCGTCTGAAAGGCAGGTTGACAAGCTTGGGTAATCGGCGTTTAATTGTATGATACAAACTATATATTGTACTAATACAAAATAACATGTGCTGTATTAAGATGGCTCCGATTCATATTGGTGCCTTTGAAATACGGCATAATTTGCCGGGATTTCGCGAAAAAAGCAGGTTTTAAAGGTAAATCTCCTTTTATAAAGCGGGCTGCCGGCGTTAAAATGCGCATTACTTGTAATTAAATTTCATATCACACATAGGAGCATCAATATGGACTTGGTCGAATTATCGCGGCTGCAATTCGCGATTACCGTTTTGTACCATTTCTTGTTTGTGCCGCTGACTTTGGGTTTGGCGTGGATTCTGGTTATCATGGAAGCCGTATACGTGATGACCGGTAAAGAAATCTACCGCGACATGACCAAATTCTGGGGCAAACTTTTCGGCATCAACTTTGCCTTGGGCGTTACCACCGGTATCACCATGGAATTCCAGTTCGGCACCAACTGGTCTTATTATTCCCACTATGTAGGCGATATTTTCGGCGCGCCGCTGGCACTGGAAGGGCTGATGGCCTTTTTCCTCGAAGCCACGCTGGTGGGGCTGTTTTTCTTCGGCTGGGACAGGATGTCGCGCCGCCAGCACCTTATGGTGACGATATTCATGGCTTTGGGCACCAATCTTTCGGCCTTGTGGATTTTGGTGGCCAACGGCTGGATGCAAAATCCGGTCGGCGCGGCGTTTAATTTCGAAACCATGCGCATGGAGATGACCAGCTTTGCCGATGTGTTTTTCAATCCGGAGGCGCAAAATAAATTCGTACACACCGTGTCGGCAGGTTATGTAGCCGGTTCGATGTTTGTGCTGTCGATTTCCGCTTGGTATATCCTGCGCAAGCAAGATGTGGAATTTGCCAAAAAGAGCTTCCGCATTGCCGCCGCATTCGGCATGGCGTCGATTTTGTCGGTGCTGGTGCTGGGCGACGAATCGGGCTACAACATCGGCAAGGCGCAAAAAACCAAAATAGCGGCGCTCGAAGCCATGTGGGAAACCGAGCCTGCGCCTGCCTCGTTCAACCTGATTGCCATTCCCAATGAAAAAGAGATGAAAAACGATTTTGCCATCCATATTCCGTATGTGATGGGCATTATCGGCACGCGTTCGCTGGATACGCCGATTCCGGGCATTAAAGAGATTATTGCCGAAAACGAGCAGCGCATCGACTCGGGGCGTCATGCGGTCACGGCTTTGGAAGCCTTGCGCAAAGACAATAAAAATACCGAAGCGCAGGCTGTGTTCCGCCAACATCAGGAAGATTTGGGCTTCGGCCTCTTGTTGAAAAAATATGTGGACGACGTAAGCCAAGCCACGCCGGAAATGGTAGCGCAGGCGGCGCGTGATTCGGTGCCGACCGTATGGCCGATGTTTCTTACCTTCCGCCTGATGGTGGCTTGCGGTTTTGCCATGCTGCTGGTATTCGGCCTGAGTTTTTGGTCTTCATTGAAAGGCACGTTTACGCAAAAACCGTGGTTGCTCAAGTTGGCCGTGATTTCTTTGCCGCTGCCTTGGATTGCCATCGAATCGGGCTGGTTTGTGGCCGAATACGGCCGCCAGCCGTGGACGATTTACGGCGTGCTGCCCACGCATCTTTCCGCTTCATCCCTTTCCATCAGCTCGCTTTACGGCTCGCTGGCAGGTTTTATTGCGTTTTATACCGTATTGCTGATTATCGAAGTGTATCTGATGCAGAAATACATCCGCATCGGGCCGGGCTCGCTCGGCACGGGTCGTTACGATAATGAAGAAAGCCATTAAGGAGGCGGAACATGGATATTGTGAATTTATTTGATTACGCCACCTTGAAATTCATCTGGTGGCTGTTTATCGGCTTTCTGCTCATCGGCTTTGCGGTGATGGACGGCCACGATATGGGCATCGGCACTTTGCTGCCTTTCGTGGCGAAAACCGATGAAGAACGCCGCATCGTGATTAACAGCATCGGCGCGCACTGGGAGGGCAACCAAACCTGGCTGATTACCGGCGCAGGTGCGATTTTCGCCGCCTGGCCGATGGTGTATGCCACCGCGTTTTCCGGTTTTTACTGGGCGATGCTGGCGGTATTGTGGGCGATGTTTTTCCGACCGGTGGGTTTCAAATACCGCAGCATGATTCAAAACGATACCTGGCGGCGCACTTGGGACTGGTGTTTGTTTATCGGCTCGTTTGTGCCCGCTTTGTTGTTCGGCGTGGCAATCGGCAATGTGATTTTAGGCGTGCCGTTTCATTTCGACGACAATATGCGCTCGTTTTACACCGGTTCTTTCTGGGCGCTGCTCAACCCGTTTGCATTGCTGTGCGGCGTGGTGGCGGTGGCGATGTTGGTATTCCACGGCGGCGTGTATCTGATGCACCGTACCGAAGGCGTGGTGTACCGCCGCACCCGCAATACCCTGATTGCCAGCGCCCTGATTACGCTGGCGGCATTCAGCGCCGCCGGCGTGTGGGTGGCGACGGGCATCGACGGCTATGTGGCGGTGAGCGGCCTGACGCCGGGCGAGCTGGCCAATCCGCTGGCCAAAGAAGTGGTGCAGCAAAGCGGCGCGTGGTTGCAAAACTACCAACGCTGGCCGTTAACCATGTTGGTGCCTGCGCTGGCTTATTTCGGCATCATCGCGGCCTTGTTGCTGGCGCGTGCCGGTAAAACCTTGTTGGCGTTTGCGGCTTCGTCGCTGAGCATACTCGGCGTGATTGCCACTTTCGGCGTGTCGCTGTTTCCGTTTATCCTGCCCAGCAGCAGCGATTTGCGCTCCGGCCTGACCGTGTGGGATGCGACCTCCAGCCACCTCACGCTCACCATCATGTTTTTCGCCACCGTAATCATAATGCCGATTGTGATGGCTTATACGAGCTGGGCTTTCCGTGTGATGCGCGGCAAGGTAACGGCGGAATACGTGCGCGAAAACAATCACAGCGCATATTGACGGATGCCTTTCAGACGGCCTGAATATTGCAGAGGCCGTCTGAAAGCAAAAAAAGAAAGGAATAGAATATGTGGTATTTCGCATGGATATTGGGCTTGGGCTTTGCCGTATTGCTGGCGGTGATGAACGCCATGTGGGGCGAGTTTGAGCAAGATCGCAAGGAAAGCCTTGCCGCCGCACGCGAAGACGCCGGGCATTGAATCATGCATGAGACATGCAACCGCTGTAGGCCGAAATAAATATAGTGAAAAACCTTAATTCCTACTACGGCGTTGCTGCGCCTAGCCGTACTATCTGTACTGTCTGCGGCTTGCTGCCTTGTATTAGAAATTAAATTTTTCCACTATAGCAAGGGTGGGTGGCAGGTTTATGCCATTCAAAAGATACGAGCCGCTTCGTTGTGTGATTGATGCTGCTTCAACACAATACAGAGGCCGAGACCTTTGCAAAATACCTTTTGCGATGCAGCAAAAGGTATTTTGCAAAGGTCTCAGGCCGTCTGAAACAGTTTCAGACGGCCTTTGCTTTATGACTTTTATTCGGAACGCGTGGTGTCGGGATGGTCGAGGTGGTAAATCCGGGTAACGGCGTCTACCAGACTGCCGTCTTGCGAGGTGGCCTTGTTGAGCGTGCGGGTGGGGGAATGCAGCAGTTTGTTGGTCAGCTGCACCGACAAGCGCTCAAGCACTTCTTCGGGCGGTGTGCCTTTGGCAAGCTGCTTCATGGCGCTTTCGAGCACATGGCGGCGGGCGCGCTCGCCTTCGTCGCGCAGGGCACGGATAAGCGGCACGCTTTGGCGGCTGCGTTGCCATTCGATAAATTCGGCCACTTTGCCTTCCACCATGTTTTCGGCTTCGGCGGCGGCTTTTTGGCGCGCTTCTTTGCCGGAT
>JAUNTY010000085.1 GCA_030538415.1 Neisseria sp.
GCTATACAGGATAAGGCTTTTGGGTGTTTTTAGCACCCAAAATGTCCCTTACGCCCTAAATTCAAACGACTATAGTGGCTAAACTTAATATCTGCTACGGCGTTGCTGCGCCTTGCCGTACTATCTGTACTGTCTGTGGCTTGCTGCCTTGTATCAAATATTAAGTTTAGCCACTATATAATGCCTGACAATCCATAGAATTTCACCATCATGCTGCCAAAAAGGCCGTCTGAACCCTTTACAGGTTTTCAGACGGCCTTTGCTAAAAACAAACCTACTACAGAAACCGCTTATTTTTTCTTGCGTTGCGGCGGCAAATCGGTACAAGTACCCAGAGCCACTTCCGCAGCCAAACCGATGGTTTCGCCCAAGGTCGGGTGCGGGTGGATGGTTTTGCCGATATCGGTTGCATCGCAGCCCATCTCAATCGCCAGACAGATTTCACCAATCATGTCGCCGCCGTTGGGGCCGACAATACCGCCGCCGATAATCAGGCCGGTTTCGGCATCGAAAATCAGTTTGGTAAAGCCTTGGTCGCAACCATTGGCAATGGCGCGGCCTGATGCCGCCCACGGGAAGTTGGCCTTGGTGATTTTAATACCTTGCGCTTTGGCGGAAAGCTCGGTTACGCCGACCCAGGCCACTTCCGGCGCGGTGTAGGCCACGCCCGGAATCACGCGGGCATCGAAATAGGCTTTGTGTCCGGCGCAATTTTCGGCGGCCACATGGCCTTCGTGTACGGCTTTGTGCGCCAGCATTGGTTGGCCGACGATGTCGCCGATGGCGTAAATATGCGGCACGTTGGTGCGCATTTGTTTGTCGACTTCGATAAAACCGCGGTCGGTCACGGCCACGCCGGCTTTTTCGGCATCAATCAACTTGCCGTTGGGCGCGCGGCCTGCAGCCACCAAGACGGCATCGTAGCGCAGCGGTTCTTTCGGTGCGTTTTCGCCTTCGAAGGTGACATAAATACCGTCTTCTTTCGGCTCCACGGCCACGGTTTTGGTGTTAATCATGATGTTGTCGAAGCGGTATTCGTTGAGCTTCTGCCAAACTTTAACCAAATCGCGGTCTGCGCCCTGCATCAGACCGTCCATCATTTCCACCACGTCCAAACGGGTGCCCAAGGTGCTGTATACGGTACCCATTTCTAAACCGATAATACCGCCGCCGATAATCAGCATTTTTTCCGGCACTTCTTTCAACTGCAAAGCACCGCTGGAATCGATGATGCGCGGATCTTGCGGGATAAACGGCAGGTTCATCACGCGGCTGCCCGCTGCAATGATACAGTTTTTAAACGCAACGGTTTTTTTCTCGCCGGTTTCTACTGCGTTTTCGTATTCTTTGCTGTCGGTCAACGCTACTTCGATGTGGTTTGCGCCGACAAACAGACCGTTGCCCTGAATAATGTCCACTTTGCGCGCTTTGGCCATGCCTGCCAAACCGGTGGTCAGTTTGCCGATGACTTTTTCTTTGTAGCCGCGCAGCATGTCGATATCCAGCTCAGGCTCGGGATATTTGATGCCGTTGGCTGCCAAATGGCGTACTTCGTCAATCACATTCGCATTATGCAGCAAGGCTTTCGACGGAATACAGCCCACATTCAGACACACGCCGCCCAAGGTGTTGTAGCGCTCGATGATGGCGACTTTCAGGCCTTCGTCGGCTGCGGCAAAGGCAGCGGAATAACCGCCGGGGCCGCCGCCCAATACCACCACGTCGTATTCGGCATCGGCCGTGCCGCCAAATGATGCCGCTTGCGGCGCAGGTGCGGCCGCTTTCGGCGCTTCTTGTTGTGCGGGCGCGGCGGCCGGTTTTTCTTCGGCTTTGGGCGCGTCTACCACCCCTGCCGCTTCAATCACGGCAATCACGCCGCCTTCGGAAATCTTGTCGCCGACTTTGACTTTCACTTCTTTCACCACACCGGCAGCCTCGGCAGGCACATCCATAGTGGCTTTGTCGGTTTCCAAGGTAATCAGGGTGTCTTCAACAGCAACCGTATCGCCCGCTTTGATTTCAACGGCGATGATGTCCACGTTTTCGTGGCCGCCGATATCGGGCACTTTTAATTCGATTAAGCTCATGTTTAACCTTTCAACAAGCAGCATCCGCTGCTTTGATTTATTTTGTTTTCAGACGGCCTCAATACATCATCAAGGCCGTCTGAATAGCCTTACAACACCACGCGGCGGAAGTCTTTCAACAGGTTGGCCAGATATACGGTAAAGCGCATACCGGCCGCACCGTCAATCACGCGGTGGTCGAAAGAGAGGCTCAGCGGGCACATCAGGCGCGGCTCGAATGCGGAGCCGTTCCATACCGGTTTCATTTGCGATTTGCATACGCCCAAAATCGCCACTTCGGGTGCGTTCACAATCGGGGTGAAGCCGGTGCCGCCGATGCCGCCCAAGCTGGAAATGGTAAAGCATGCGCCTTGCATTTCCTGCGGTTTGAGCTTGCCTTCGCGGGCTTTTTTGCTCAATTCGCCCAATTCGATGCTGATTTCTTTCAGGCCTTTTTTGTCGGCGTCTTTAATCACCGGCACAACCAGGCCGTTGGGCGTATCGGCTGCGAAACCGATGTTGTAGTATTTCTTCAGAATCAGATTGTCGCCGTCGAGCGAAGAATTGAATTCCGGGAATTGTTTCAGTGCGGTAACTGAAGCTTTAATGATAAAGGCCAGCGGCGACAGTTTCACGCCTTCGCGCTCCCACTCTTTGTTGAGCTGTTTGCGGAATTCTTCCAGCTCGGTCATGTCGGCGTCTTCATTAACGGTCACGTGCGGAATCACCACCCAGTTGCGCGACAGGTTTTGACCGGAAATTTTCTTGATGCGCGACAATTCTTTAACTTCGATTTCGCCGAATTTGCTGAAGTCGATTTTCGGCCACGGCAGCAGGTCGAGACCGCCACCCAGTGAAGCGCCTGCGGCAACGGGAGCGCCTTTGCCCGCGCCGCCCTGCATGGCGGCTTTAACGAAGGCTTTGATGTCGTCGCCCATGATGCGGCCTTTAAGGCCGGAACCTTTCACCAAGCCCAAATCTACGCCCAATTCGCGCGCGAGTTTGCGCGCAGACGGGCCTGCGTGGGCTTTGGCGAAGCTGGCTTCGTTTACCGGGGTATTGCCGAATGCGGCGACCGGCGCGGCGGAAGCAGCTACGGGTGCTGCAGGAGCGGCAGCCGGAGCGGCTTTCGGTGCTTCGGCGGCAGGTGCGGGGGCAGCGGCGCTTGCAGCTGGAGCGGCGGCAGCGCCTTCGGCTTCCACTTCGATAATCACAGTGCCTTGCGATACTTTGTCACCCACTTTGATGTAAACGGCTTTCACCACACCGGCGGCGGTGCTCGGCACGTCCATGGTGGCTTTGTCGGTTTCCAAAGTAATCAGGGTGTCGTCTTCGGCCACGGTGTCACCCACTTTTACTTCTACGGCGATGACGTCTACATTGTCATGACCGCCGATATCGGGCACTTCTACTTTTACCGTACCGCCGGTAGCGGCCGGGGCGGCTGCCGGAGCAGCTTCTTCTGCAGCGGGCGCCGCGGCAGGTGCGGGAGCGGCTGCTTCGGACGGAGCGGCTGCTGCGCCTTCTGCTTCAACGGTGAGAATCACACTGCCTTCGGATACTTTGTCGCCTACTTTGATTTTTACTTCTTTCACCACGCCGGCGGCATCTGCCGGCACATCCATGGTGGCTTTGTCGGTTTCGAGGGTAATCAGGGTGTCGTCTACGGCGATGGTGTCGCCGGCCTTCACAGCTACGTCAATCACGTCCACGCCTTCATGGCCGCCGATATCGGGTACTTTGATTTCTACGATTTGGCTCATCGTGTTTTCCTTTAACAGCTGCAACGGCGCGCGCTGCAGGCTGGTTGGTTATATTGAAACGATCAGAGGGTTGAAAAGCCGGTTTCAGACGGCCTGAACAAAAGGCCGTCTGAAAGCGCTATTAACGTTTCCAACTCGGTGCGGTATCGGTTTTGATGCCGTATTTTTCAATCGCTTGCTGTACGGTTTCTTTGCTGACTTTGCCTTGCTCGGCCAATGCGCTCAGGGCGGCGACGGCAACGTGGCGGCTGTCCACTTCAAAGAAGTCGCGCAGGTTGGCGCGTGAATCGCTACGGCCGAAACCGTCGGTACCCAACACATGGTAATCGTTGGGGATATAGGCACGGATGCGGTCGGCGAAGCTGCGGATGTAATCGGTAGAGGCAATCACCGGGCCTTCGTGGCCTTGCAGCTGTTGGGTCACAAACGGCAGCTTGTTTTCTTCCAACGGGTGCAGGCGGTTGTAGCGCTCGGCTTCGATGGCATCGCGGTGCAGCAGGTTGAACGACGGTACAGACCAAATGTCGGCATCAACGCCAAAATCGTTTTTCAGCAATTCTGCGCCTTTGATGACTTCGTTCAGAATCACGCCGGAGCCCATCAATTGCACTTTCTTGTCGCCTTTGCCGCCTTCTTTGAAGAGATACATGCCTTTGAGGATTTCTTCTTCAATACCTTCGCGTTGCGGCAAGGCAGGATGGGCGTAGTTTTCGTTCATCACGGTCAGGTAGTAATACACGTTTTCGTGCTCTACATACATGCGGCGCAAACCGTCTTGCACGATGACGGCCACTTCGTATGAGAAGGTCGGGTCGTAAGAAATGCAGTTCGGAATCAAATCGGCCTGAATCTGGCTGTGGCCGTCTTCGTGTTGCAAGCCTTCGCCGTTGAGCGTGGTGCGGCCTGCGGTGCCGCCGATGAGGAAGCCGCGCGCCTGCATGTCGCCTGCCGCCCAAGCCAAGTCGCCGACGCGTTGGAAACCGAACATCGAGTAGTAGATGTAAAACGGAATCATGGCGAAGTTGCTGTTGGCGTAGCTCGTGGCTGCAGCAATCCAGTCGGCCATCGCGCCCGGCTCATTGATGCCTTCCTGCAGGATTTGACCGTCAACCGATTCTTTGTAGAACATCAGCTGGTCTTTATCCTGGGGGGTGTATTGCTGGCCTTTCGGGTTCCAGATACCGTATTGGCGGAACATGCCTTCCATGCCGAAGGTGCGGCTTTCATCGGGCACGATGGGTACGATGCGTTTGCCGATTTGCTTGTCTTTCAACAAGGTGCTCAAAATGCGTACAAAAGCCATGGTGGTGGAAAATTCGCGCTCGCCGCTGGATTGCAGTTGAGCATCGAATGTTTCCAGCGCCGGAATCGGCAATTGGTCGGTATTCGGGTTGCGTTGCGGCAGATAGCCGCCCAGCGAATTGCGGCGCTCGCGCAGATATTTCATTTCTTCGCTGTCTTCTGGGAAGCGGTAGTAAGGCAAATCGCCGCTGTCGATTTGCTCGTCGCTTACCGGAATGCTGAAACGGGTGCGGAATTTTTTCAGCGAATCCTTATCCATTTTTTTGGCTTGGTGGGCCACGTTTTGGCCTTCGCCCGAGGCGCCCATGCCGTAGCCTTTGATGGTTTTCGCCAGAATCACGGTCGGTCGGCCGTCGTTGTTGTTTACGGCTTCGTAATAAGCCGCATACACTTTGTGCGGGTCGTGGCCGCCGCGGTTCAATGCCCAGATTTCATCGTCAGACATATTGGCAACCATGGCTTTCAGCTCGGGCGTATTGAAGAAATGCTCGCGAACATAACCGCCGTCTTTGGATTTGTAGGTTTGGTAGTCGCCATCGAGACATTCGTTCATGCGCTGTTTCAGTGCATTGTTGGTGTCGGCGGCCAACAGTGCATCCCAGCGGCTGCCCCAAATCACTTTCAATACGTTCCAGCCGGCACCACGGAAGTTGCCTTCCAGCTCTTGAATGATTTTGCCGTTGCCGCGCACCGGGCCGTCGAGGCGTTGCAGGTTGCAGTTAATCACGAAAATCAGGTTATCCAAGCCTTCGCGCGCGGCCAGGGAGATCGCGCCTTGGCTTTCCGGCTCGTCCATCTCGCCGTCACCGCAGAATACCCATACTTTGCGGCCTTTGGTTTTGGTGAGGCCGCGTGATTCCAGATATTTCAGGAAACGCGCCTGATAAATCGCCATCAACGGGCCCAAGCCCATCGATACGGTCGGGAATTGCCAGAAATCGGGCATCAGGTGCGGGTGCGGATAAGAAGACAGGCCTTTGCCGTCTACTTCCTGACGGAAATTGTCGAGCTGCTCATCGGAAAGACGGCCTTCTACAAAAGCGCGGGCGTAGATACCGGGCGCAGAGTGGCCCTGGATAAATACCAAGTCGCCCTCTTCGCCTTCGCCTTTGGCGCGCCAGAAGTGGTTGAAGCCGACATCATACAAGGTGGCGGCTGATTGGAAAGAAGCGATATGGCCACCCAATTCCAAATCTTTTTTACCGGCGCGCAATACCATGGCGGCAGCGTTCCAGCGGATGATCGAGCGGATGCGGTGCTCCAGCTCCTGATTGCCCGGAGACTTCTGCTCTTTGCCCACCGGGATGGTGTTTAAATAAGCAGTGGTCGCATCAAACGGCAGGTAAACGCCGCGACGGCGGGTGTATTTCACCAGATTTTCCAGCAGGAAATGAGCGCGCTCGGTGCCCTCGGTTTCCAAAACCGAGCTTAACGCATCCAGCCACTCCTGGGTTTCAATCGGATCAACATCATTAATTTGGGTGGACATAATTATCCCTTCTGTTGAGTGTTATGAAACAGGGTTTGAACAAACCC
>JAUNTY010000021.1 GCA_030538415.1 Neisseria sp.
GTAAGGCCGTCTGAATGTGTAAGGCCGTCTGAAAAAAGCCCGCAACTGCGTGCGGGCTTTTTTCATCGGCTTGCCTGATCAGTCGGCCTGGCGGCGCAACACGGCGGGGATTTCGAAATCGTCGAGCACCGATTGGTTGGAGAAATCGGAAGCGGTCAGGTTCATGCTGCGGGCGTTGCGGCCTGAGCGGAGCATGCTATCGATATTCGGGAAGCCGTCGTCGGTGCCGGTGGCCTGTTGTTGTTTGACCATGCGCAGGCTGCTGCCGCCGGCGCTTTGGTTTTCTTTCAGGCCGGTGGCGATGATGGTCACGCGGATGGCGTCTTCTTCCATGCCTTCGTCTTCTGCGGTGCCGTATTTGCGTTCAGCATCGGGATGGGCGTATTCGTCAACCACTTTCATGATTTCGCGGTATTCCGACATTTTCAGGCAGCCGGGCGCGGTGGTGATGTTCACCAATACGCCGCGTGCGCCGTCAAGAGTCACGTCGTCGAGCAGCGGGCTGGAAATGGCTTGTTCGGTGGCCAGGCGGGCGCGGTCGATGCCTTGCGATGAGCCTGAGCCCATCATGGCCATACCCATGATGCTCATCACGTTTTTCACGTCGGCAAAGTCGAGGTTGATGAAGCCCGGGCGGGTCACCACTTCGGAAATACCGGCCACGGCGTCGCGCAACACGTTGTCGGCGGCGCGGAAAGCTTCGCGCACGGTCACGTCTTCACCCAAGGCGGTCATCAGTTTGTCGTTGGGGATGACAATCAGCGAATCCACCTGGCTTTTCAGATGGTCGAGGCCTTCTTGGGCAATGCTGATGCGTTTGCCTTCGTGGCCGAACGGGCGGGTGACCACGGCAACGGTGAGGATGCCCATTTCTTTGGCGATTTCGGCAATCACGGGGGCTGCGCCGGTGCCGGTGCCGCCGCCCATGCCGGTGGTGATGAAGAGCATGTTGGCGCCGCGGATGGCTTCGGCGATGGCTTCGCGGTCTTCCTGCGCGGCTGCACGGCCGATTTCGGGATTGGCGCCCGCGCCCAAACCGCGGGTAAGGTTCACGCCCAGCTGAATGCGTTTGGCAGCGTTGTTTTTGCCCAATGCCTGCGCATCGGTGTTGGCGCTGATGAATTCCACGCCCTGCACGGTATTGTTGATCATGTTGTTGATGGCGTTGCAGCCGCCGCCGCCGATACCGATAACCTTGATAACCGCAGGGCTTGCGGCAGATTCCACTACGTCGTAAACCAATTCCATAACTACTCCTCTGCGCCCTGCGTCAGGACGAAACATGATGACGAAAACAATAAACTATTGACATTATATAAGAACTATAAAGCCTGTGGCAAAAGGCTTCTTGTAATTTTACGTTTGATTTTCAATCAAAATCAAAAATTATTTTTCAACCATTCTTTGATTTTGACCAACAGGCTTTCGCCCGGTTCCTTCACGGCCACGCTGCCGGTGACGGGGCTGCCGTAAACATCGCCGCGCGCGGCCTGCAAGAGACCGATGGCGGTGGCGTAGCGCGGGTTGCGGATGCGCTCGGACACGCCGCCCATTTCATGCGGCACGCCGATGCGCGCGGGCAGGTTGAACACGTCTTCGGCCAAATCGACGATGCCGGTCAGAAGCGATGCGCCGCCGGTCAGCACCACGCCGGAAGTGAGCACTTCTTCGGGGAAGCCGCTGCGGCGCAGCTCGTTTAAGGTCAATTCCAGAATCTCTTCTACGCGCGGGCCGATAACGCTGGCCAACACGCGGCGGGAAATCTGGCGCGGCTGGCGGTCGCCCACGCTCGGCACTTCAATCATTTCGTCGAGGCCGTCCATGGTGGCGATAGCAACACCGTGGTTGATTTTGATGTATTCGGCGGCATTGTGCGGCGTGCGCAGGGCTTGTGCCAAATCTTTGGTAATCAGGTCGCCCGCCACCGGAATCACGGCGGTGTGGCGGATGGCGCCGTTGGTGTAAACGGCAATGTCGGTGGTGCCGCCGCCGATGTCGATGACGCACACGCCCAAGTCTTTTTCGTCTTCGGTCAACACCGCCTGGCCGCTGGCCAAGGGTTGCAACATGATTTGATCCATGTGCAGGCCGCAGCGGTTGACGCATTTCTGGATGTTTTGCAGGGCGGTAATCGCGCCGGTGATGATGTGCACGCGGGTATCGAGGCGCACGCCGCTCATGCCGATGGGCTCTTTCACGCCGGGCTGGTTGTCGATGATGTATTCCTGCACCACGGTATGCAGGATATTGTGGTCGGGCGGGATGTTGACGGCTTTGGCGGTTTCAATCGCGCGGTCGATGTCGGCCTGCGACACTTCGCCGTCCTTGATTTTCACCACGCCTTGCGAATTGAGGCTGCGGATATGGTTGCCGGCGATGCCGGTGGTGACGCTGTCGACCTTACAGTCGGCCATCAGCTCGGCTTCGTTCATGGCTTGCTTGATGGCTTGCGCGGTGGCGTCAATGTTGGTGACCATACCGGCTTTCAGGCCGCGCGACGGCGCCTGACCCAAACCGATGATGTGGATTTCGTTGTCTTCCTGCACCTCGCCGATAAGCGCGATGACTTTAGACGTGCCGATATCCAGTGCGCTGATGTATTTGCCTTTTACCATGATGTTCCATTCATTGACTTGTTACTGTTGATTCTCTGTAGCGGCTGCGGAAGCATCGGCTTCGGGAGACCCGCCTGTTTCGGTTGTTTCGGTTTCGCCACCTTGGCGGTAGCGGACGGCAAAGCCGTCTTTGTAACGCATGTCGACATAGGCCAGCCTGCCCTGCTGCGCCCTCAATATGCCCGGCCAGATTTGGGCGAAACGCTGCAGGCGCGGGGTTTCGTTTTCACGGCCGAGACGCACTTCGATGCCGTTGTCGAGCTGCACCTGCCATGCCGAGCGGGGGCTGTATTCGAGGCTGCGGATATGCAGGTTGAGCGGCTGCAGCACACGGCTGAATTCCTGATAATGCGCCACCATGGTTTTGGCCGTGCCCGGTTCGCCTTCAAACAGCGGGAATTTTTCATCCGTGGCCGCCTGAAACACATTGCCGTTGCTGTCGACGAGGCCGGATTCTTTCCAGCGCGCCACCGGCACACGCTCGGTCAGCTCGATATCCACCGCATCCGGCAGGCGGCGGCGCACATGCGCCTTGTCTACCCAGGGCAGGCTTTCGAATGCTTTTTGCGCGCCGTTCAAATCGGCGCTGAAAATATTGCCGCGGATGTATTGTTGCGCCACGGTTTGCAACTCGTCGCTGCTCACCCGCTGCAAATCGCCGTCGATTTTCACCTGCCGGATGGGGAAATAAGGCGAATGGTAAACCCATACGGCTCCTGCCCCCAGCAGCATCAACACCACCAGGATAAACAGCCACCGGGTTACGCGCCCGAGCGCGCCTGCATTATCCCACATGAGCGCTCTTCAGGATTTCAACACATAAATCGGCAAAGCTCAAGCCGGTTTGGGCGGCGGCCTTGGGCACCAGACTGTGGCCGGTCATGCCGGGCAGGGTATTGATTTCGAGCAGGTAAAGCCTGCCGTCGGTGTCTTTCAGGAAATCCACACGGGTACAGCCTCCCGCACCGATGGCCGCCGCCGCCCGCACTGCCAGCGCACGCATCTGTGCTTCGTCGGTTTCATTCAAATCAGACGGACATTGGTAAACGGTGTCGTCGCGGTTGTATTTGGCTTCGTAATCGTAAAACTCGGTCGCCGGAATGATGCGGATGCTGGGCAAGGCGCGGTCATTCAACACGGCGCAGGTGTATTCGCCGCCGCCGATAAAGCGTTCGGCCAGAATTTCGCCGTGCAGGTGCTTGACGGATTCGTAAGCGGCTTTGAGCGCACCCGCCTCTTTCACCTTTACCACGCCCACGCTGCTGCCTTCGATGGCGGGCTTGATAAACAGCGGCAGCCCCAATGCGCGCTCCACGGCATCGAAATCGCTGTCATCGTGCAACACGGCAAATTCGGGCACCGGCAAATCGAGTGCTTTCCAAATCAGCTTGCAGCGGTATTTGTCCATGCCGATGGCCGAAGCGAGCACGCCGCAGCCGGTGTAAGGCATGCCCATGGCTTCGAGCGCGCCCTGCACCACACCGTCTTCGCCGTAAGTGCCGTGCAGCATGTTGAAGGCCGTCTGAAAGCCCTGCGCCGTCAATTCCTCCAGCGGCGTATCTGCCGGGTCAAACGCCTGCGCGTCTATGCCTTTGCTTTGCAGCGCGGCCAATACGGCGGCACCGCTGCTGAGCGACACTTCCCGCTCACTTGAAAAACCGCCCATCAATACGGCCACTTTGCCGAATGCTTGCATGCCTGTTTCCTGTTTCTTTTTCAGACGGCCATCGGTTTCAGACGGCCTTTCGTCCTGCACAATCGTTCAACGGGCGCTGTCTGCCAGCGCCTGCGGGGTTTTGTTGATGCTGCCCGCGCCCATGGTGAGGACGACGTCGCCGTCCTGCAATACGTTCAGTAATGTTTGCGGCAACTCGGCCACGTCTTCGCAGTAAATCGGCTCCAGCTTGCCGAGCACGCGGATGGCGCGCGCCAGCGCGCGGCTGTCGGCGGCGACAATCGGCTCTTCGCCCGCCGCATACACCTCGGTCAGCACCAGACTGTCGACCTTGCTCAACACATTCACGAAATCTTCAAACAAATCGCGGGTGCGGGTGTAGCGGTGCGGCTGGAAAGCCAACACCAGGCGCTTGTCGGGATAGGCGCCGCGGGCGGCAGCCAGCGTAGCGGCCATTTCCACGGGGTGGTGGCCGTAGTCGTCAATCACCAATGCCTTGCCGCCGCTTGGCAATGCGATTTCGCCGTAGCTCTGGAAGCGGCGGCCGACACCGGCAAAGCCCGCCAAACCCTGCTGAACAGCCTCGACCGGCGCGCCCACCTCCAGCGCCACGCCGACGGCGGCCAGCGCGTTGAGCACATTGTGGCGCCCCGGCATGTTCAACACCACTTCGAAAGGCTCGATATCATGCCCTTTGACGTGCACGGTAAAACGCATCTGCGCGCCGTCGGTGCGCATATCGGTGGCGTAGATATCAGCGCTGTCGTCGAGACCGTAAGTGGCGAACGGTTTGCTGATGTGCGGCAGAATCGCGCGCACGTGCTCGCTGTCGATGCACAAAAACGCCTTGCCGTAAAACGGCATGCGGTGGATAAAGGTCACAAACGCCTGATGCAGCTTGTCGATGCTGTGGTCGTAGGTATCCATGTGGTCGGTGTCGATATTGGTGACCACCGACATGATGGGAGTGAGGTGCAGGAAAGAAGCATCCGATTCGTCGGCTTCGGCAACGATGTATTCGCCCTGCCCCAAACGGGCGTTGGTGCCTGCGGCGGTGAGTTTGCCGCCGATGACGAAGGTGGGATCCATGCCCGCCGCCGCCAGAATCGAGGCGGTGAGGCTGGTGGTGGTGGTTTTGCCGTGGGTGCCGGCGATGGCGATGCCGTCGCGGAAACGCATCAGCTCGGCCAGCATCAGCGCGCGCGGAATCACGGGAATTTTGCGCGCTTGCGCCGCCACCACTTCAGGGTTGTCTTTTTTCACGGCGGTAGAGGTCACCACCACATCGGCATTGGCCACATGCTCGGCGGTGTGGCCGGGATACACCTGAATGCCGAGGCCGCTCAAATGGCGGGTAACCGCGCTTTGCGCCTGATCGGAGCCGGACACCTTGAAGCCGAGATTGTGCAAAACTTCGGCAATGCCGCTCATGCCCGAGCCGCCGATGCCGACAAAATGAATATTGGTTACTCTGTTTTTCATCATAAACTGTATGTTCCGAGCGCCGTTCAGACGGCCTGTTCCCGACCGTAAAGGTGTTATTCTAAAGGCCGCCGCCGATATGCGCCATGATTTTATTGTAAAGGCCGTTTAACATTGCCCAAGGCCGTCTGAACAGCCTTTCAGACGGCCTGATTATGCAAATATAGTCAAAGAAACGAGTTTCTGCTACGGCGTTGGCTCGCCTTGTATCAGAATCTAATTGCTCCAACTATAAGCAACGATGCAGCAAGCCTTTATGCCGTCACCGCCACCGCAATTTCCGCCACATCGTCGGCGCTGTGCGGCAGCGCCAGCGTGCGCGCGTTTTGCGCCCATGTCAGACAGCGTTCGCGGTTCAGCCCGCCCAACACTTCGGCCAGCTTCCCGGCGCTCAGCTGCGACTGCGGCAGCAGCAAACCTGCTTCGGCGTGCACCATAAAGCGCGCATTGGCGGTTTGATGGTCGTCCACCGCGTGCGGATACGGCACCAACAGTGCGCCCACACCGGCAGCGGTCAGCTCGGCAATGGTGAGCGCGCCGCTGCGGCACACCACCAAATCGGCATCGCGGTAGGCCGATACCATATCATCGATAAATTCCACACATTCGGCCTGCACGCCCGATTTTTCATACTCGGCCTGCAAATTGCCCAATTTGTTGCGCCCCGACTGGTGATAAATCTGCGGGCGCTCGTTTTCCGGCAGCAGCGCCAGCGCTTCGGGCAGGGTTTGGTTGAGCACGTCGGCACCCAAACTGCCGCCCATCACCAATACTTTCAGACGGCCTTCCCTGCCCGCAAAACGCTCGGCAGGCGCAGGCAAAGCGGCGATATCGGCACGCACGGGGTTGCCCACCAGACCATCGGCATTATCAAACGCTTTCGGAAACGCATACAGCACGCGGCGCGCCCAGCGCGAAAGCTGCTTGTTGGCCATGCCCGCGACGGCGTTTTGCTCGTGAATCACAATCGGAATGCCGGCCATTTTGGCCGCCACGCCGCCGGGGAAAGTGACGAAGCCGCCGAAACCGATGACACAATCGACGCGGTGTTTTTTCAGAATCTTCGAGGCCGTCTGAACGGTTTTCATCAGCGTAAACGGCAGCATCAGCTTGCGTTTCCAACCGTTGCCGCGCACGCCTTTAATCGCCAGCGTTTCCAGCAGGATGTCGTGTTGCGGCACAATGCGCTCTTCCATCGAATCCACGCTGCCGAGCCAAATCACATGATGGCCGCGCGCGCGCAGCGCCTCGGCCACCGCCAGCGCCGGAAAAATATGGCCGCCGGTGCCGCCCGCCATCAACATAAAGGTTTTGCCACCCATCTTTTATCCTTCAACTTTATAACCGCGCATTTTCAGGCGGTTTTCATAATCCACCCGCAGCAGCAGCGCCAGGCTGACAAGCATCACAATCACCGCCGAACCGCCGTAAGACATCAGCGGCAGCGTCAAGCCCTTGGTGGGCAACAGGCCGATATTCACACCGATATTGAAAAAGCTCTGAATGCCGAGCCAGATGCCGATGCCCTTGGCCACAAATGCGCCGAAGTAAAGCTCCAGGTCGCGCGCCTGCTTGCCGATGGAAAATGCCCGCCACACCAGCCAGCCGTAGCAGAAAATCAGCACGCAGATACCGGCCATGCCGAATTCTTCCCCGATGACTGCCAAAATAAAATCCGTATGCGCTTCGGGCAGGTAAAACCGCTTTTCCAGGCTCGCGCCCAAACCGACGCCGAACCATTCGCCGCGCGCAATCGCCATCAGCGAATGGGTAAGCTGGTAGCCTTTGCCGAGCGGGTCTTCCCACGGATTGAGAAACGCCGTCACCCGCGCCACGCGGTAAGGCGCTATCGCAATCAGACCGACCATGCTCATCAGGCCGATGCCCACCATCATCAGAAACCATTTCCACGGCAGCCCGGCCAGAAACAACAAGCCCATCGCCACCACCGTCACCACCACAAACGAGCCGAAATCGGGTTCCAGCATAATCAGCCCCAGACCGATGCCGACCGGAATGGCGGAAAACCACACTTTTTTAAACTGCTTCAAAATTTCCGCGCGGCGGGTAAAAAAACTGGAGAGATACAGGATAATCGACAGCTTGAACACTTCGGTGGGCTGCAGATTGACAGGGCCGAGGTGAATCCAGCGTTTGGCGCCGTTAATCTCACGCCCGACAAACAGCACCGCCACCAGCAAAATCAGACTGAACACCAGAATCTTGGGCGTATGCCGCTTCCATTTGGCCATCGGAATCTTGGCCGCAATCATGCCGCCGACGGCACCCGCAGTCAGAAAAACGGCCTGGCGGCTGAGGTAAAACCATTTGTCGCCGCCGTCGTGTGCCGCATAAGCGATGGAGGCGGAATAAATCATCAGCAGGCTGAACGTGGTCATCAACACCACCATCCACAGCAGCGACTGGTCGATTTTGTGGCCGCTCTTCAAGATTTTGCGGTCAAGGATTTTGGATTCGGTAATCATGTGGGCATTTCAAATAAACAGCTTGTGTTCAGACGGCCTTTCCGGAAAAAGATTCCAAAGGCCGTCTGAAAGGGTATTACAAGGCTTCAAACGCTTCTATAAACACTTCCGAGCGGTGCGCATAGCCTTTGAACATGTCGAAGCTGGCGCAGGCCGGGCTCAACAGCACGATATCACCGCGCTCGGCGATTTCATAGGCGCGGCGGGTGGCGGCTTCGAGCGTGTCGCAATGCTCCAGCGGCACGCCGCAGCCTTGCAGGTCGGCTGCGATTTGCGACGCGTCCGCACCAATCAGCAACACCGCGCGCGCCTTGCCGCTCAAGGCGGCACGCAGCGGCGTGAAATCCTGCCCCTTGCCCTGCCCGCCCGCAATCAGCACCAGCGGGCTTTGCAGCCCGGCAATCGCCGCTTCGGTGGCGCCGACATTGGTGCCTTTGCTGTCGTCGATAAAAGTGATGCCGTTTTTCTCGCCGATTTTTTCCACCCGGTGCGGCAGCCCTTTGAACGTCTGCACATGCTTGAGCAGCTCGGCACGCGGCAGGCCGACGGCTTCGCACAAGGCCAGCGCCGCCAGCACGTTGGCGGCATTGTGCAGCCCTCGCAGCGGTATATCGGCAAGTTGCAGCAGATGTTCGTCATCCGCATTCAGATAGCCCGCACGGCGGTCGGCCCAGTAATCCGCCGGGCTTTGCAGCGAAAACCATTTCACTTCGCGGCCGTGGCGGCGCATGGCGCGGCACATGATGTCGTCGGCGTTCAATACCTGCACGCCGACACCACGGAAAATCTTGTCTTTGGCGTGGGCATAATCGAGCAAATCATCGTAGCGGTCGAGGTGGTCTTCGGAAATATTCAACACCGCCGCCGCGTCGGCATGCAAATGGTCGGTGTTTTCCAGTTGGAAACTGGAAAGCTCCAACACCCACACATCGGCGGGTTTGCCGCCGCGCTGCATCCAGGCCTGCAACACCGGCGTGCCGATATTGCCCGCGATTACGGTGTCCAGCCCGCATTGTTCGCACAGATAGCCTGCGAGGCTGGTCACGGTGGTTTTGCCGTTGCTGCCGGTGATGGCGATGATTTTGTCGCTTTTGCCCCGTAGCAAGTGCGCCAGCATTTCGATGTCGCCGAGCACGCGGCCGCCGTTTTGTTTGAAGGCTTCGATTTCGGGGGTGCGTTCGCTGATGCCGGGACTGAGTGCCAATACGTCAAAGCCGTTGTCGAGCGCATCTTTCAGACGGCCTGTATAACAGGGCAAATCTTGAAACTGCTGTTTCAGCGCGGCTTTGCGTTCACCGTTCAGATTCGCATCATAAGCCGACACCGCCGCGCCCTGCCCTTGCAGAAACGCAATCATGGAAAGACCGGAGCCACCGAGGCCGGCCACCAATACTTTTTTGTTTTGCCAATTCATCGTTTACTCAACATTCATTACAGAGGCCGTCTGAAAATAACCGTCAATGCCGTATGCCTGCAACAAAGCCTGCAATTCCGGCAAGCGTCGCGCATCGGCGGTCATCGGCGGCTGCGGCGGCGCGTATTGCGGCTCGGGTTGGTTGCGCATCCAGTCGCCCAACGCAAACAGATTAAACAACAGCGGCTCGGCAAGCTCGTTTGCCACCGCCGATTCCTGCAAGGCCTGTGCGAAACAGGCCAGCCACTGGTCGCGGGTCTGCATGGTCACTGCAAACGGCATGTGGCGCTGGCGCAAACGCGGATGGCCGTGCGCCTGCTGATACAAATCGGGGCCGCCGAGCCAGCCGCTCAGAAATTTAAACAGGCGGTCACGGGCGTAATCCAGCGTTTCGCCGTGGGTTTGGCGCAATTCGGCGTATTGCGGCTCCAAATCCATCAAATCGTAAAAGCGCTCGGTCAGCGCGGCCACACCCGCCTCGCCGCCGAGCAAATCATACATGCTTGCCATGTTCAGACGGCCTTAACGGATTTTCA
The DNA here is from genome assembly GCA_030538415.1 of Neisseria sp. Classification (GTDB taxonomy): domain Bacteria; phylum Pseudomonadota; class Gammaproteobacteria; order Burkholderiales; family Neisseriaceae; genus Neisseria. The sequence goes on from JAUNTY010000021.1 coordinate 10,209, forward strand.
GGGTGGTCAGACCAATCAGCACCAGAATCATGGTGATAATCCAGAAACGCACCACCACCTGGGTTTCTTTCCAGCCTTTTTGTTCGTAATGGTGGTGAATCGGCGCCATCAGGAAAATGCGTTTTTTACGGGTTTTGTAGGAGCCGACCTGCAACATCACCGACACCGCTTCCACCACAAACAAACCGCCCATGATAAACAACACGATTTCCTGGCGCACAATCACCGCCACCGTACCCAGTGCTGCGCCCAGCGCCAATGCGCCGACGTCGCCCATAAACACCTGCGCGGGATAGGCATTGAACCACAAAAAGCCCAAACACGCGCCGCACATCGCCGCGCAGAAAATCACCACTTCATTGGCACCGACCACGTGCGGCAATTGCAGGTATTGGGCAAACTGGGCGTGGCCGCTGGCATAAGCGAAAATCGCCAGACCGCCCGCCACCAGCACCACCGGAAACGCCGCCAAACCGTCGAGGCCGTCGGTGAGGTTGACCGCATTGGAGGTACCGACAATCACGAAATAGGTCAGCACCACAAAGCCGATGCCGCCCATCGGATAGGCAATCTGTTTGAAAAACGGCACGATAAAGGCGCTGCTGGCGCTCAAATTGGCGAAATAAAACAGGAAAATACCCGCCGACAGCGCCACCACGGTCTGCCACACCAGCTTGAATTTGCCCGACACGCCGTTGGGGTCTTTATACACCACCTTGCGCCAGTCGTCGTAAAAGCCGAGCGCGCCGGTGGAGAGCAACACAATCAGGAGAATCCAGATATACGGATTGGCCAGATTGCCCCACAGCAAGGTGGAAACGGTAATCGCGGTCAGAATCAGCGAGCCGCCCATGGTCGGCGTGCCGTTTTTCACCAAATGGGTTTGCGGCCCGTCGTGGCGCACCGCCTGGCCGACTTTCAGCGCGGTCAGTTTGCGGATGGTCCACGGCCCCAGCAGCAGCGAAAACGCCAGCGACGTCAGCGCCGCCATCACCGCACGGAAGGTGGTGTATTGGAAAACATTCAGCGCCGAAAACCAGTCGCTGAAATGGGCAAGCCATAAAAACATAAGGGGTGGTTCCTTTTGATAAACAACAATAACGGCACAGGCCTGCGCCGTTGTTTTTCAGACGGCCTAGGGTTTTACAAACCACATTTCAGGCCGTCTGAACGCGCTCAGTTCAAACCCAATTCGCGTTCGTATTCTTCGATTTCTTCTTCGCTCGGCAGCCAGTCGGTGTACACCATCATAAACACATCCTGCCCTGCCGCCCGGCGGGCAAGCGCGGCCAGGGAAGCCACCACTTCGGCCAGTTGCGCGACAAATTCGCCGTCGTCATCCTCTTCTGCAAAAAATTCGTCGTCATCAAAGCCGAATTCTTCCGCTTTCGACCATTCTTCCGCCCAGCCTTGCACATCGGCTTCCGAAGCGGTTGCCAACAAAGCCAGCAGGCGCGCGGGCAATTGGTAGAGCGAATAATCTTGCTCTTCGACGACGGCGGTCAATTCGTGCCGGTCGAATTCAAATGCCTCGCCCGCGGCAATCGCAAACACATTGCTGATGTCCAAATCGGTGAGGCCGCCCGCTTCCACGGCATTTTCGGGGTGCGCCATCTCGGCGGCCATCTCTTTGGCCTCGGCTTCGGTGGCAATGTAAAAAGCGCAATCAAACATCATCGTTCCTTAAATAATCGGTATTTTAAATAATTGATACTTTAAACCGTTTTTCAGACGGCCTCATCAGCCAGCAAGGCCGCTACCACGTCTTCCATTTTCATAAAACGCGAGCCTTTCAGCAACACATTCGCGCCCTCGGGCAAATCGTGGCGCAACACCTGAATCAGCGGGTCTTTGTCGGCGAACCACAAGCCCGCCGCGCCAAAGGTTTCCGCCGCCGAAGCGCTGAAATCGCCGACGAAATAAGCCGATTCGATGCCTTTATCGCGGGCATACGCGCCGACTTCGGCGTGCATCGCCGCCGATTCGTCTTCGCCCAATTCGCCGATGTCGCCCATTACAAACACACGCGGGGCGGGCAGCGCGGCCAGCACATCCAACGCGGCCTTCATGCTGTCGGGATTGGCATTATAGGTGTCATCGAGCAAGGTTGCGCCCTTGATGCCGGGTTTGATTTGCAGACGGCCTTTGATGTTGCTGAAATCCTTGAGGCCGTCTGAAACCTGTTGCAAGGTCAAACCCGCGGCCAGAGCCAACGCCGCCGCCGCCACGGCATTGTGGATATTGTGCTTACCCGGCACAGGCAAAACCACCGCCGCGCGTTCGTCACCGCGCACCAAATCAAATTCGCACGCAAGCGGCTGCAAAACGATGTTTTCGGCATGAATATCGCCGCCGTCGATGCCGAAACTTTGCTGTTTCAGATGCGCCGAGGCCGTCTGAAACACCGCCGCATTCGCATCTTCGGCCGGAATCAGCGCAAGGCCGTTTTCCGTTAAACCCTGATAAATCTCGCTTTTCGCCTTGGCAATATCGCCCACACCGTCAAAACCGCAGCCGACATGCGCACGCAGGGCATTGTTGACCAAAGCCACATCGGGCGCGGCAATGCGGGTCAGTGCCGCCAGCTCGCCGAAATGGTTCATGCCCATTTCAATCACCGCGAAACGGTGCGCGGGCGTGAACTTGAGCAGGGTCAGCGGCAGGCCGATGTGGTTGTTGAAATTGCCCGCCGTCGCCAACACCGCCGCGTCGCCAAACCGATGGCGCAACACCGCCGCCAGCATCTCTTTCACCGTGGTTTTGCCGCTCGAGCCGGTGATGCCGAACACAAACGGATTCACCTGTTTGCGCCACGCCCCAGCCAATGTTTGCAGCGCGGCCAAGGTATCGGCTACTTTCAAGGCATTCGGCAGCGCGGCGCAGTCTTCGCGCGACACCACCGCCGCCAACGCGCCTTTGGCCAACACATCGGCCACAAAATCATGCGCATCAAAACGCTCGCCCGCCAATGCCACGAATACATCGCCGCTTTGGATGTCACGGCTGTCGGTCACGACGCGCTTCACTTCGGCGTTTTCAGACGGCATCGGCAAGGCCAGCGTTTGGCAGATAAAGTTTAAATCTAAAGGTTTCATGGTTTTGCTTTTTTTGGGTTTCAGACGGCCATTTTGAATATGGGAGGCCGTCTGAAAAATAATCTCATACTCGATACAAGCCGGAAAACTCATCTGCCGAGCAATCGGCATTCCACCTGTATTCGGTGTCGCGGGCAATCTGCTCTGCTGCACTCATGCCCGCATAGTCGGCGATAAAACCCAGCGTCATGTCCATGCCGGCGGAAACGCCCGACGATGTGTAAAACTTGCCGCTCTTCACCCATCTGGCCACGCGCTGCCAATCAACCTTGCCGTTGACGCCGCGCACCCATTCAAACGCTTTCTTGTTTGAGGTGGCCGCCAACCCGTCGAGCCTGCCTGTGGCGGCCAGCAAGGCCGAGCCGGTGCAGATGCTCAAACAAATATCGGCGGCATCCGCCCAACCGCCCAAGGCGTGTATAAAGGCGGCATCGGCAACCAACCTGCGCGTGCCCTGCCCGCCCGGCACGACCAAAATACCGCCCGCGCCGATGCCGCCCATCTTTTCGGTCGCCACGCAAAATCCCTGCCGACTGCTTATTTGGCCGCCATGCTGCGAAACATAGTGCAGCTTCACTTGCGGCAGCCTGTGCAGAAATTCCACCGGCCCCATCAAATCAAGGGTTTCATAGTCTTCAAACAGCAGGCAGTAAATATCGGTCATGGTTTTCAATTCCTGCGCGCAAAGGCCGTCTGAAACCATCTGGCCGCTTGTCGGTTAATGCTCCAAACTGCACTCAGCCATCTACTGCGCAAAGCAATACTTTGCCGCATCTATTTTTGTGCCACAGTGTTTTGTTCGGCCTTCAAAATAAAATGATATTGCGCCATCGCAACGCGAAAATCCGTATCGGCGGCTTCAACCTGCTTCGCTTGAAAGGCTTTTTCCGCGCGGGCGTAATGCGCTTCGCCGATTTGCCACTGTTCGGGATATTTTTCAGCGTATTTTTCGGCATAGCTGCGGTTGTTCATCACCAGATGGCGCAGGCCGAAAAGTGTGTGTTGCGGGTTGACGCTGTCGCTGGTTTTGTCGAATTTGAATACTTCGCCATCCGCCGGCTTGCCACCCTGCGCCGCAGACTGCGCCTGCGGTTGGCAGGCGGCAAGCAGCAAGGCGGCGCTCAGCGATAATAATACGGTGTGTTGTAACATTTTGGTTACCCTCAATCAGCGTTTCGCCAAGGCCGCTTCCGCCACTTCAAAATCGGAAAAATGCTGTTTCTGACCTTGAATGTCCTGATAGGTTTCGTGGCCTTTACCGGCAATCAGAATGATGTCTTGCGGCGCGGCGCGGGCAACGGCGTATTCGATGGCGGCTTGGCGGTCGGCTTCAACCCATTCGGGATTCGGCACGGCGGGCAGGATGTCGTTGATGATGTCTTGCGGCGTTTCCATGCGCGGATTGTCGCTGGTCACCACCACTTTGTCACTCCCTGCCGCAGCAGCAGCGCCCATCAGCGGGCGTTTGCCACGGTCGCGGTTGCCGCCGCAGCCGAACACGCACCAAAGATTCGCGCCCTGCGGTTTGATTTCCTGCAGGGTGGCAAGGGCTTTTTCGAGCGCGTCGGGGGTGTGGGCGTAATCGACCACCACCAGCGGTTTGCCGGGGTTCATCAGGCAGTCCATGCGGCCGGTGGCAGGGCGGATTTGCGCCAACGCGGCCAATACTTTCTCCAGCGGATAACCGTTGGCGCAGAGCAGGCCGACGCAGGCGGCGAGGTTTTGGGCGTTGAAACGGCCGAGCAAGCGGCTGTTGATTTCGCCGCTGCCCCATGGGGTGTCGAAGGCAACGTTCATGCCGTCTGAAGAGGCGGCAAAGCGGCTGATGCGGATGTCGGCATCTTCGTGAAAACCGTAGCCGTAAACCGCCAATTCGGGGCGTTCGGCTTTCAGACGGCCTGAAAGAGCGGCGCCGTATTCGTCGTCGGTGTTGATGATGGCGTGTTGCAAGCCCTGCCAGTAAAATAGCCGCGCTTTGATGTCGCCGTAGGCTTCCATGCTGCCGTGGTAGTCGAGGTGGTCGCGGGTGAGGTTGGTGAAAATGGCGCTTTTGAAGGCCACGCCGTTCACCCGGAATTGGTCGAGGCCGTGGCTGGAGACTTCCATCGCCACGTTTTTCGCGCCCTGTTGACGGAAGCCGTGCAGCAGCGTTTGCACCGAAACGGGGTCGGGGGTGGTGTGGGTGGCGGTTTCGAGTTTGCCCCAAAAGCCGTTGCCGACCGTGCCGATGACGGCGGTCGGCTCGCCGAGCAAATCGCCTGCCTGCGCCAGCCATTGGCTGACGGAGGTTTTGCCGTTGGTGCCGGTGATGCCCCAAACCTTGAGGCCATCCCCGCCTACACCATGCGGGGATGACGTTTCTGAAAGATTGCCATACACTTCGGCGGCCACGATGCCTGCACGGGTTTTCAAATCTTTGATGCCTTGGTTCGGCACGCTGTATTCAGACGGCCAGACAAAGCTGCCGTCGTCATCCCAAAACACAAACGCCGCACCGTTGGCGATGGCGGCGGGAATATAGCTGCGGCCGTCTGAAAACTCGCCCTGACAGGCGATGAAGATGTCGCCCACTTTGATTTGGCGGCTGTCCGAATGCAGCAACCGCCCTGCTGCGTGTTCACACAGCAGGGGCGGCAGGTTGGTTTCAGCTAAAGGCGATAAGTCGCTGAACATAGGTTTTCCCTGAATCTAAGGTTTACGGGCCGCCTGCACCACGGGCGCATCCTTGGCCTCCTGCAGCGGTTTGGTCGGCGACACGCCCAACACATTCAGACTGCCCGCCATCACGCTCTTGAACACCGGGCCTGCCACCACGCCGCCGTAATAGCCGTTGACCGTCGGCTCGTCGATACTCACCGCCACAATCACGCGCGGGTTCATCGCCGGAGCAAAACCGATAAAGGTACCCACGTGTTTATTATCGACATAGCGGCCGTTCACCAGTTTGCGCGCCGTGCCGGTTTTGGCGCCGACATCGAAACCGTCCACCGCGCCTGCCGTGCCGGTGCCGCCTTTTTCGGTCACCGAAATCATGATGTTGCGCACCGCTTTGGCGGTTTCGGGTTTGATAATCCGCTGCCCTTTGGGCGCGGCCTGCTGCTTCTCAAAGCTCACCGGCAACAGCTCGCCGTCGTGGGTAATCACGGTGTAGGCGCGCGCCAGCTGCAACAGGCTCAATTGCAAGCCATAGCCGAACGACATGGTGGCCTGCTCGATTGGCCGCCAATTCTGCCATTTGCGCAACAAGCCCGCCGACTCGCCGGGGAAGCCCGAGTGCATGCGCTGGCCTACGCCGAGGTTGCTGTAAAAAGTATGCATCTCTTCCGGGCTGAACATGGCGGAAAGCTTGCTGGTGCCGACGTTGGACGATTTCTGCATGATGCCGCGCACGTTCAGCGAGGGATACACGTGGGTATCGCGCACGGTGGCGGGGCCGATTTTATACGGATTGGTGTTGAACCAGGTATTCACGTTCACTTTGCCCGAATCGAGCGCCTTGGCAATGGTAAACGGCTTCATCGCAGAGCCGGGCTCGATCATGTCGGTAACGGCGCGGTTGCGGCGCTGTTCGCTGTCGGCCTTGCCGGGCTGGTTCGGATCGTAGGCCGGGCTGTTGGCCAGCGCCAGAATTTCGCCGGTTTGCGCATCCAATACCACCACGCTGCCTGCCTTGGCGCGGTGATGCGCCACCGCCTTGTTCAGCTCTTCATAGGCCAGCGTCTGGATACGCTGGTCGAGCGACATCACCATATCGTGGCCGTTACGCGGGTCGCGGTTGCGCGGCGAGTCGAGGCTGTCGACGATATTGCCCTTGTTGTCGCGCAACACCACTTTGGCGCCGTTTTCACCGCGCAAATCGTCTTCACGCGCCAGCTCCAGCCCTTCCTGACCTTTGCCGTCGATATTGGTAAAACCAATCACGTGGGCAAACAGGTTGCCCATCGGATAATGGCGTTTGGATTCTTTTTGGAACGCCAAACCCTTGATGCCGAGCGCCGCCACTTTATCGGCGGTTTCCTTGCTCAATTGGCGCTTCAGATAAATAAAGTCTTTGTCTTTTTTCGCCAGCCGCGCTTCGATGGTTTCTTGCGGCACGTTAATCAGCGCGGAGAGCTCGGCCAGTTTGTCGGCTTCGGGCAAGGTATCCATACCGGAAGGCACGGCATAGAGAGACTCGGTCGGCGCGCTCAATGCCAAAGTGGCGCCGTTGCGGTCGGTGATGGTGCCGCGCGAAGCGGGCAGCGCCAGCGTGCGCACGAAGCGCTGGTCGCCCTGGTTTTTCAGGAAATCGTGCTGGGTGGTTTGCAGGTAAACCCCGCGCCCCACCAGCGCGGCAAATGCCAACGCCAAACCGCCCAACACAAACGCAATCCGCCCGTTGGTGCTCACGGGTTTTTTGCCTTTGGGCTGCTTGGGCAGCATCTGCGGCTTGTATTCGTTTTTGATTAACATAGCAACTTCTCGTTTTTTATATATTTACTTCAAAGGTTTACTGCTTTCCAACAGCTTACTGCACTTGAATCATGCGGGTTTCCGCCATTTCCGGCGGGTGCAGGCTTTGCCGCTCCGCCGCGTTTTTAATCAGCTGGTGGTTGGACAGCCTGGCCTGATCCAGTTTCAGACGCGCATAATCCTGCTCCAGCTGCACTTCCTGCTTTTCCGCCTTGTCGAGCGAAATATAGTATTGGCGCGACTGGTCTTGCACGGTCACCACCGCCAAGCCAGACAACAAAGCCGCTATCAACAAAATCACATTCAGTTTATTCATAATTTCTTTTCAGACGGCCTCTTGCCTATCCTTCAAACACACCGCCGGTGCGCTCGGCCACCCGCAATACCGCCGAGCGTGCGCGCGGATTGGCGGCCACCTCCACCTCCGACGGTTTGACCGCCTTGCCAATCAGCTTCAACGGCGGCTGCGGCAAATCGGCTTCTCTTACCGCCGCCCATTTCGGCAGCGGCGCGTGTTGCGAATGCTGCTTCACAAACTGCTTCACGATGCGGTCTTCCAGCGAATGAAACGCAATCACCGCCAATCTGCCGCCCTCTTTCAGACGGCCTACCGCTTGCGGCAAGACTTCTTTTACTTCTTCAAGCTCACGGTTGATGAAAATCCGAACGGCTTGAAACGTCCGCGTCGCCGGGTCTTGTCCGCGCTCGCGAGTACGGACGTTTTGCGCCACAAGCTGCGCCAGCTTGCGGGTTGTATCGATGGGTGCTGCTTCGCGTTGCGAAACAATGGCGCGCGCAATCTGGCGACTAAACCGCTCTTCACCATAATTTTTAATCACCTCGTGAATATCTTGTTCGTCCGCCACCGCCAACCACTCCGCAGCTGACTGGCCGCGGGTCGGATCCATCCGCATATCCAAGGGCGCATCAAAGCGGAAACTGAATCCGCGTTCGCCCTCATCGATCTGCGGCGAAGAAATGCCCAAGTCAAACAGCGCACCGTCGATTTTTTCAATGCCCAAAGCATCCAAGGCCGTCTGAAAAGTGGCAAAACCATTGTGCACCACGCGCACGCGTTTATCCTGCACCGCCAACTCATTGGCCACCGCAATCGCCTGCGGATCTTTGTCAAACACCACCAAACGGCCTGCGCTGCCCAGCTTGGACAAAATCAGCCGCGAGTGCCCTCCCCTGCCGAAGGTGCCGTCTACATAAATGCCGTTTTCACGGATATTCAGCGCCTCGACCGCTTCATTCAGCAACACCGTAATGTGGCGGTGCGGCGTGGTTTCACTCATAACTGCAAATCCGTTTTACTCAATTCAAAAGCCAGTTCGTCAGGATCAATATCCAGCGCCTGATTCATCTCTGCTTCCCAATGCTCGCGACCCCAAAGCTCCAGGCGGTTGGCGCGGCCGACCAAGGTCACTTCCTTGTCGAAATCGACGCGGCGGCGCAGATTGGCGGGCAGCAACACACGGCCTGCGGTGTCGAGCTCCAGCGTGTCGGCATTGTGCAGCAATAAATTCTGGTAGCGCTGCAAAGCCGGATTGCCGGCCACTTTCAAGCCCAACAGTTGTTTGGCAACGCCTTCCCACTCCGGCTCGGGATAAACCAGCAAACGATGGCGCGAATCCAGCGTCGCCACCACCGCAGGGGTGTAATGGCGCAGCAGCAGCTCGCGGAATTTGGCAGGAATCGCCAACCGCCCTTTGCTGTCTATGCTCAATTCGTGAACGCCGCCAAACACTTTTACCCACTCCGTTGCTGATTTCGGGCAATGACCACACTTTGACACACATTACCCCACATGCCCACACTATAAAAAATTTTACCAATGCGGTCAAATCGGCTTTTTTATAAAAACAGGCGGCCAGACAAGCACTTAAGCCCACAAAACAAGGCCGCTCCCCTTTGCGGGTGCGGCCTTCACCTCTAAGCGACACAATATCTTGTATTGAAAACCTGTATTTAATACTAGATTTAGTATTTCACACCCCAAATTCCGTCCGATTTCAATACAGGTTATAATGCCGCCACTTCCTTTTAAAATTTACATTATCTAACATTTATGGATTTGCAACTTCCTGCCCCTTCTGCAACAGCCGCCGCATCCAGCCAAGCCCTGCAAGCCCTTATCGCGCAAGAAATCGACCGCCAAAACGGCTGGATTCCGTTTTCCCGCTTCATGGAGCTGGCGCTTTACGCCCCCCGATATGGCTACTACACCGGTGGCGCACACAAAATCGGCGCAGACGGTGACTTTATTACCGCCCCCACCCTCACGCCGCTGTTTGGCCAAACGCTGGCACGCCAGTTAAGCACAGTGTTGCCGCAAACGGCAGGCAATATTTACGAATTCGGCGCGGGCACCGGCGCACTGGCCGCCACCCTGCTGCAAAGCCTTTCAGGCGGCCTCAAGCATTACTACATCGTCGAAGTTTCGCCCGAGCTCGCCGAGCGCCAACGCCGATACATTGCCGAACACGCGCCCGCTGCCGCCGATAAAATCACCCACCTCAGCACTCTTCCCGACCATTTCGACGGCATCATCATCGGCAACGAAGTGCTCGACGCCATGCCTTGCGAAATCGTCAGCCGCCAAGACGACGGCTTCCTGCAAATCGGCGTCGGCCTTGAAAACGGTGCATTGGCACAACAAGTCCGTCCCCTCACCGCCACCGCGCTGCTGGCCGCCGCGACCGCCTACTTCCCCGACTGCGCTCCCTACACCAGCGAGCTGCATCCTGCCCAACACGCGTTTATGCACACTTTGGCGGACAAACTGACGCGCGGCGCCATCATCTTGATTGACTACGGCTTCGACGCCGCCCAGTATTACCATCCGCAGCGCCACATGGGCACGCTCATCGGCCATTACCGCCACCATACCGTACACAACCCGTTTTTCCACATTGGCCTCACCGACCTGACCGCCCACGTCAATTTCACCGACATCGCCCAAGTCGGCACCGATGCCGGGCTGGATTTGATTGGCTACACCACCCAGGCCAATTTTCTACTCAACCTCGGCATCACCGATTTACTGGCAAACACAGCTGCCCCCGAATCAGCAGAATACATGCGCGAAACCGCCGCCATGCACCAGCTAATCGACCAACACGAAATGGGCGAGCTTTTCAAGGTCATCGCATTCGGACGCGATATCGATGTGGATTGGCAGGGATTTACCTTCGGTGATATTTGCCACAAACTGTAAGCCAAAGGCCGTCTGAAACCTTTTCAGACGGCCTCCAAACACGCTGAAAACCATTTTTTTACAATATAAATCAAACACCAATCCGGATTTTGACCAAAAACGCTTGCCCTCCGGCAAAAAATCCGTATAATCACGTCTTCAACACGAAACGGCGAATTAGCTCAGTCGGTTAGAGCAGAGGAATCATAATCCTTGTGTCCGGGGTTCGAATCCCTGATTCGCCACCATTTGGGGGTATAGCTCAGTTGGTAGAGCGCTTGCATGGCATGCAAGAGGTCAGCGGTTCGATCCCGCTTACCTCCACCAGTTAAATGAAAAAGTCGGCAAATTTGCCGACTTTTTTGTCGTTTTTCCAGCGGTGAAAATCCACAACCGCATTATCCGGAAGCGCTGCTTAATACCGATTTTTAAAAATAAGCCGACTTCATTGGCTCCCTTCGCCGCACCATTCGTCTTCGGCTCTAGGGCTTCCTGACAGCGCAGTGGTGTCAGGAAGCCCTAGTGACGGCAATTGTCGGTTTTCTCAAACATAGCGAGTTATTGAACGCTTCGCTTTTTCAGACATTTCACTACAGCCGAACAACATATCTTGCATACAAGGCAGCAAGCCGCAGACAGTACGAGGCCTTTGCAAAATACTTTTTTCTTGGAAATATCCATTATATCCGTCATTCCGGCGCAGGCCGGAATCCATAGCTCGCCATAAAAACCCATTTGAAATCAAATAACTGAATCTTGGAGAAATGGGTTTCGGCCTGCGCCGGAATGACGAAGCGGATGCTTTTTCGATGCAGCAAAAGGTATTTTGCAAAGGTCTCAGTACGATATAGTGAAAAAACTTAATATCTGCTACGGCGTTGCTGCACCTTGCCGTACTATCTGTACTGTCTGCGGTTTGCTGCCTTGTATCAAATATTAAGTTTTTCCACTATAGTACGGCCAGGCGCAGCAACGCCGTAGCAGGAATTAAGTTTTCCCCCTATAAAACGTCCGCCTTCAGAAAGACTTGCCAGAAACATCATTCCCGCAAGCCGGAGCAGCTTCCAGCAGCGCCGCCAGCCGGGCGGCAGCCGCCGGATCCAAACGTCCCGATGCCAAAGCCAATGCCAGCACCGGTGTCGCCCAAGCGCAGTATTGCGCCCGTTCCTTGTCGTTCAAAACTGCCAAATGTGCCGCCACCGTGCCGTCGTCACCACGCACAATCGGGCCGGTCAGCGCCAGCTCCGGCGGCAACAGGGAGAGATTGGCCACGCTTTGCCGCATCAACCCTGCCACCAATTGCCGCGACAGAGTTTCAGGTAGGGTCAGGGGCTGCAGCAATGTCTGCGCAAAAGCCGCCAGCGCCACCGAGAAATTGGAAGCCGCCGACAAGGCCGCATGATAACGCGCTTTGTGTTCGGACGGCATTTCAAAAGCCTGCATCCCCAACGCCTCCGCCAACGCGTGCAAAACCGGCATGGCCGCGTCCTGCCCTGCCTCCAGCGCACACAAGCTGCCCGGCAACGCCGCCAAGGCCGTTTCCACATCGGCGAAAGCCAGCACCGGATGCAGGCTGCCGGTCAACACCCCGCGCTCCGCCAGCGGTGCCAACACGGCCGCGCTTTGGGCACCGCTGCAGTGCAACACCAGCGTATCCGGCGTCAGCCACGGCAGCGCGGCCATGGCTTGCGCCACACCGGCAATCACACTATCCGGCGTGGTCAGCCACACGACATCGGCAGCAGATAACCGGCTCAGGCAGGGAACAATTTCACCGCCGCAATGGTCTGCCAAAAGAGCGGCCTGATGACCACCGCATATCTGTGCCAACTGCCAGCCGCCGCCTACCTGCAGGTGCCGCGCCAGCGTTTGCCCCACCCGCCCGGCACCGACAATGTGAAAGGTTTTTTTCATTTCAGACGGCCTTGATGGATTGAATAGATTAGATTAACACGGTAAACTTCACTTATTGAATTTTTTTATGGTATTAACACGGTATGAAACCTGCTTTTGATGTGAAATCGGCGCGGCTGGATGCGCTGTCGGTGCAACTGCACACGCCGGATTTGGCGGCATTGGAAGACTTTCTGCAGCAGCGCATCGGCCAATATCAAGAGCTTTCCAGCATGCCGTTTTTGTTGGACGTGCAGGATTTCGACGCGCCCGATGCGCTGGATATTGCCGCCGTTGCCGCGCTGTTTGCCCGCCACGGCCTGCAGATTATCGGCTTGCGCCACAACAGCGAGGCTTGGGCGCCTTACGCCGCCGCACATCATTTGTCGTTCAGCCCGACCGACAAGGCGGCTGCCGAAAATCAGGTGAAAGCGGTGGCCGAACCCGCGCCGCCCGAGCCCGTACAGGCGACCGTCATCAGCCAGCCCACCGTGTTTGTGAACACGCCCATCCGCACCGGCCAGCAGGTATACGCCGAAAATGCCGATTTAATCGTAACCGGCATGGTGAGCGAGGGGGCGGAAATCATTGCCGACGGCAACATCCATGTTTATGGCCCCATGCGCGGGCGGGCGCTGGCGGGCGCAGACGGCAACCGCGAAGCGCGCATTTTTATTCATTCGATGCAGGCCGAGCTGGTATCGGTGGCCGGCATCTACCGCAATTTCGAACAGGATTTACCGGCGCACCTGCATAAAAAACCGGTGCAGGTATGGTTGCAAGACGACCGTTTGGTCATCAGCGCAATCGACGCCGAATAATTGTTTTACAGAGAAAAGGAAACATCGTGGCAAAAATCATTGTAGTCACCTCAGGCAAAGGCGGTGTGGGCAAAACCACCACCAGCGCCAGTATTGCTTCCGGCCTCGCCCTGCGCGGCCACAAAACCGCCGTTATCGATTTCGACGTGGGCTTGCGCAACCTCGACCTGATTATGGGTTGCGAGCGCCGTGTGGTGTATGACCTGATCAATGTGATTCACGGTGAAGCCACCCTCAACCAGGCGCTGATCAAAGACAAACATTGTGACAATCTGTTCATCCTGCCCGCGTCGCAAACCCGCGACAAGGACGCGTTGTCACGCGACGGCGTGGAAAAAATCCTCAACGAGCTGACTGAAGAATTGGGCTTCGAATACGTGATTTGCGATTCGCCCGCCGGTATCGAGCAAGGCGCGCTGATGGCGCTTTATTTTGCCGACGAAGCCATCATCACCACCAACCCGGAAGTGTCGAGCGTACGCGATTCCGACCGTATTTTGGGTATTTTGCAGAGCAAAAGCCGCAAAGCCGAAAAAGGCGAAACCGTTAAAGAGCATCTACTGATTACCCGCTACTCGCCCGAGCGCGTGGAAAAAGGCGAAATGCTGTCGGTGCAGGACATTTGCGATATTCTGCGCATCCCGCTCATCGGTGTGATTCCCGAATCGCAAAACGTGTTGCAGGCCTCCAACTCGGGCTCGCCGGTGATTCATCAAAACGACGCCGTGGCCGCCGAAGCCTATAAAGACGTGATTGCGCGCCTGCTGGGCGAAAACCGCGAAATGCGTTTTCTCGATGCCGAGAAAAAAGGCTTTTTCAAACGTTTGTTCGGAGGTTAAGCCATGTCGTTGATTGATTTGTTGTTTGGCAAAAAACAAAAAACCGCCGAAGTGGCACGCGACCGCCTGCAGATTATCATCGCGCAGGAGCGCGTCAAGGAGCAGGGGCCAGACTATCTGCCCACGCTGCAAAAAGAATTGCTGGAAGTGCTCTCGAAATATGTGCATGTGTCGATGGACGACATCCGCATTTCCCAGGAAAAGCAGGATGGCGTGGATGTGCTTGAGCTCAACATCACCCTGCCCGACCAGAAAAAGGCCTGAACCATGACCCTGACCGAATTGCGTTACATCGTTGCCGTGGCGCAGGAGCGCCATTTCGGTCGCGCCGCCCAGCGCTGCTTTGTCAGCCAGCCGACGCTTTCCATCGCCATCAAAAAGCTGGAGGAAGAGCTGGCTGTGTCGCTGTTTGACCGCAGCAGCAACGAAGTGCTCACCACGGAGGCGGGCGAACGCATCGTGGCGCAAGCCCGTCGGGTATTGGAAGAAGCCGACCTCATCAAGCATCTGGCCAATGAAGAGCAAAACGAGCTGGAGGGCGCGTTCAAGCTCGGCCTGATTTTTACTGTGGCGCCTTATCTGTTGCCCAAACTGATTGTGTCGCTGCGCAGCATTGCGCCGAAAATGCCGCTGATGCTGGAAGAAAACTATACCCACGTGCTCACCGAGTCGCTCAAGCGCGGCGAGTTGGATGCCGTGGTGGTGGCCGAGCCTTACCAAGAGCCGGGCGTGGTGACCGAGCCGCTTTACGATGAACCGTTTTTCGTGATTGTGCCCAAAGGCCATCATTTTGAAGAGCTGGATGCCGTCACGCCGCAATGTCTGGCCGAAGAACAGGTATTGCTGCTGACTGAGGGCAACTGCATGCGCGACCAGGTGCTCGACAGTTGCTCCGAACTGGCTTCGAAACAGAAAATCCTCGGCCTCACCAACACCTTGCAGGGCAGCTCCATCAACACCATCCGCCACATGGTGGCCAGCGGTCTCGCCATCAGCGTGTTGCCCGCCACGGCGCTGACTGAAAACGACCATCTCTTGTTCAGCATCATTCCGTTTGAAGGTTCGGCGCCCCACCGCCGCGTGGTATTGGCCTACCGCCGCAATTTCGTGCGCCCGAAAGCGCTGTCGGCCATCCGCAGCGCAGTATTGGCGTCGCAGCTCAACGGCGTTGCGTTTGTGCATGAAGAAGAAGCCGAGGCCGTCTGAAAACCACCCTCAAAACAAAGGCCGTCTGAAACCTTCCCGGGTTTCAGACGGCCTTTGTTTTATAGTGAAAAAACTTAATATCTGCTACGGCGTTGCTGCGCCTGGCCGTACTATAGTCGAAGAAATTAGTTTCTGCTACGGCGTTGGCTCGCCTTGCCGTAGCAGAAACTAATTTCTTCGATTATACATAATCGAAATCAGCACCGACGCCCCCAGGGCGCCAAACACCACCGACAACGAAATGCCGATGGGCACATGCACCCATTTCATGATCAGCATTTTGACGCCGATAAAGCTGAGCACGAATGCCAGCCCGAATTTCAAAAACACAAAACGATCGGCGATATCTGCCAGCAGGAAATACATCGCCCGCAGGCCGAGAATGGCGAAAATATTGGAAGTGAGCACGATAAACGGGTCGGTCGTGACCGCAAACACGGCCGGGATACTGTCTACCGCAAACACCACATCGCTCAGCTCGATCATCACCAACACCAACAACAACGGCGTGGCAATACGTTTGCCGTTTTCCACGGTGAAAAATTTCTCGCCGTTGAAATCCCGGCTCACCGGCACATGTTTTTTCAACCAGCCCAACAACTTGTTTTGCGATAAGTCTTCCGCCTCCTCTTCTCCGTGCGATTTAATCATTTTCACACCGGTATAGAGCAAGAAGGCACCGAAAATATACAGAATCCACTCAAATTCCCGTACCAGCACCGCCCCCACGAAAATCATCACCGTACGCAGCACAATGGCGCCGAGCACGCCGTACAGCAATACGCGGTGCTGATATTGCGGCGGCACCTTGAAATAGGAAAAGATCATCAGAAACACAAAAATATTGTCCACCGCCAGCGATTTTTCCAAAATATAGCCGGTGAAAAACTCCAGCACTTTCTGCGAAGCCACCGCATGCCCGTAAGCCTGATTGTGCCCGAGCTCCCAATACAGCCAGCCCGCAAAAGCGCATGACACCGCCACCCAGACACAAGTCCATGTCAGTGCTTCTTTTACGCTGACTTTATGCGCGCCGTTTTTTTTCAACGTCAGCATGTCGATGCCGATCATCAGCAACACGGCAACAAAAAAGACGCCGTAAAATAACGGCGATCCGACGGAGGGGTGTTCGGTCATGCAAATTCCTTCATTGGCAACAAAAATAAAAGCGCCGCCCTGCGGCAAAAGCCCGACCTGTATGGCGGTGTGCGGCATGAAAAATATTCCGGCCGGCTACAACCAAACCGGCCGTTAATTTCATCGTGCATTTTACCTGATATATAACCTTTGAATTCCATAATATAGTCGAAGAAATGAGTTTCTGCTACGGCGTTGGTTCGCCTTGTCGTACTATCTCCGGCTCGCCGCCTTATGTCAGAATCTAATTTCTCCGACTATAAGAACCATCCCGGCATTTTCTCGTCTTGCCGTACTGCGGTACTGTTTTCGGTTTGCTGCCTTGCATGAAATGCAAGCTTCTCAGCATTATCAGCATTAGAGGCCGTCTGAAAGCTTTCAGACGGCCTCTAATGCTTGCACACGCCATATGCGTTTATTTTGCTATTGCTGCCGATGCTTCGGCTTGCTCCGACGCTGCATCCATGACAACATCCTGTTCGGGCAAATCGGCTTCGGGCGCAGGCTGCCGCGCCTCTGTCTCAACTTTTTTAGCAGGCTGCGGCAACCAGACCACCATTTCCCAGCCCGGCGAGCCGGGCACCGGGAAAGACATGCGTCCGAAGGTGCGGTCGCCCTTGGCGGTATGAAACACATAACGCAAACCGAGCTTGCTGACACGCTTATGGCGGCGCTTGCGATGCAGACGCTCAAATACCGGGCTGGTGCGGCAATGTTCTTCCACAAAGCGCGCCACGCTTTCGTCGTCTTGATGTGATTTGATGTGTTCGAAAAAGCGGCCCAGCCACAACACCACATGCTTTTCCCAGTTTTGCACAAACAGGCGGCTGTGCGGGTCGAGCAACAGATAATCGATAAAATTGGTTTGCTGCACCTGCTTGCCCAGCCAATGGGTAAACAGGCGCGCGGCATTTTTGTTCCAACAGACGCGGTTCCACAAATGGTCGACCACATAGGCCGGGTGATCCATGCCGTTGAGCAGCTTTTGCAGGTATTTCTGCAGCTGCTGCTGCGGCACTTCGCTCCAAGACACAGGCTGCCAGCCGGCCTGACGCAGCAGGACATCCTGCTCTTCGGCATTGAAGCACAAAATATTCAACACCCTGCGCAGCGGCTCTGTATCGCTTTCCCTGAACAAGCCCTGCTCCAGCCGCGCCAGCCAGCGCGTGCTCACCCCGCTGAGCACGGCCACTTCCTGCTGGCTCAGGCCGTTGCGGCGGCTGCCGACTTCGGGCAGCCCGACATCTGCCGCCTGCAATGCCAATCTTTGCTGCTTTACCGCCTCTCCCAATTGTTTTAAATTAATTGATTCCGACATGAATGATTTGCTTTCAGATTTGTTGTTTTTCTGTGTTTTCGTTTGAATTGCTGCTTATTTGTCACAATTCGGACACAATTAAAACATATTTACATCATCAGGCAAACACGGCGGATTAATCAAAAAGAATTAGTTTTGATAAATCAAACGGGTATTGTTGCTGTTTTACATTCATGACAATCATGGTCGTCACCAGCCGACATAAAACATTGTTTTGGCCAGCAACACGATTAAAATCATGTGCAGCAACACGGCAATATGAATATATTTCGACCAACCCGCCGTCAGCGTGCCGCGACGCATTTTGGTCACAGCGATGATGAAATGCACCAACACGCTGAACGCCAGCAATACTTTCAGGCTCAGTTGCGTATTGAATGCATTGGCTAATGGGTGGGCAAATGCCGCCGCATAACGATGGGCCATAGCGAGGCCGGACAAAAACAGGCCGCCGACAATCCACGGCATCACACGGGTGGCGCGGTAAGACAAAGCTTTCTCCACTTCCCGCCGCGATTCCCGCGATACGCGCCTGGTATGGATAACCGACAGCACCAGCGTTTCAAAAAACACGCCGCCGACAAAAGCAATGGCGCAAAACAAATGAATGATGTGGGCAATGGTGTATACGCTCATCTCCGGCTTTCAGGAACTTATCTTTAGTTTTAACTGTCTTTACTTGCATTAATATACCATTAAGTACGACTGTGCCATACTGAATATACACAGTTTGTTCCAAACCATTCTATCCATCTGGAGACACAACATGAAATCTGTAATCGCAAAAACCGTTGCCCTGCTGATAATTGCAGGCTCACTGACCGCATGTGGAAACATGAGCCGCACCCAACGCAACGCCGCTACCGGCGCCGTGGTCGGCGGCGTGGCCGGCAACCTGATTGGCGGCGACACCGGCTCTACGCTGGGCGGCGCGGCTTTGGGCGGCGTAATCGGCAGCCAAATCAACCGCTAATCCGCTGGTTGCCTGCAACAACAAAGGCCGTCTGAGCGCTTTCAGACGGCCTTTGTTTATATGTTTATATCCGGTTGTATGCCTGACATTTTTCCGCTTTGATGCAAGCGTTCAGAGACATCGTCTGGCATGCCGCAGCTCAAGCTCAAAATATCGGACAACGACCTATCCTGTCACCCCCTACCCGGCGGTGGCGGTACTTGTTTGAACACCACGGCAAACTCGCTGCCCCCGCCCACTTCGCTGTTGATTTCCAGCATGGTGTGGTGTTCGGCCAGGGCATGTTTCACAATCGCCAAGCCCAGCCCGGTGCCACCACTCTGGCGGCTGCGGCCTTTGTCGACGCGATAGAAACGCTCGGTCAGGTGCGGAATATGTTCGGCGGCAATGCCCGGGCCGTTGTCTTTGACGGCAAACCGCAGCGGCTGCATCATGAACATATTGTCAGAAGGCATGGCCTTCAGGCTGATTTCAATCTCACCGCCCTCCGGCGTGTAGCGCACGGCGTTGAATACCAGATTGCTGAGGGCATTGTATAAATCGGTATAAACGCCGCTTATCCACAAATCGGGGCTGATGTCGGTGCGGATGGTGTGTTTTCCGGCAGAAAGTGTTTCTCCGTCTTCCGACAGCAGCTCGACCAATGAGGACAAATCCACCGGCGTATGCTCGTTTTCCCGCCCCGATTCCAGCCGCGACAGGGTCAGCAAATCAGCCAGCAGCGACTGCATGCGCACGCCTTCTTTCTGCATCATGCCGATAAACTGGCGGGTTTGCTCGGGCGGCAGCGCAGGCATGTCGGCCATGGTTTCCAGAAAGCCGTTGATGACGGTCAGCGGCGTACGCAATTCGTGCGACACATTGGCCACAAATGCTGTACGCATATTATTCAGCTGCTCGGCTTCACTGATGTCTCGGGTAATCAGCAACTCCTCATCGGTTTGGAACGGTGAGCGCGTAATCAGCAGTGTGCGCTCGGTCACACCGCCGTTTTTCGGTATGGACAGCTTGATTTCTTCGGTATTTTCCAACGGCTTACCCAAAAATTCTAAAAACTCCGGGCGGCGCACCACATTACACAAGATGCTGTTCCAGTCGTTTTGCGGGTCGAGATTGAGATGTTTCACCGCCAGCCCGTTCATCCAACTGATGCGCCCGTTTTTATCCAGAATGACGATACCGTTGGGCAACACTTCGGCGGCGCGGTAAAAGCGCTGCAAGGCCGAACCCAGTTTTTGTTTGCGCTTTTTGCGGCTTTTGGCCTGTAATAACAAAGCATCGAAAATGCCGGACCACATGCCTTTCACCTGCGGCACCCGGTTAATCTTGGGCGATTCCAGCCAGGCGGCCAGCTTGAAAATCTGGCACAGATGCCATGCCAGCCACGCGCCCAAACACAGCGACAGCGCTGCCAGACAGCCTGTTACGCCGGCCACCGCATAGCCAAACAGCGCCATCATGGCGCTGGTAAACAAACCGCTGAGAATATGCCGCCACACAAAGCCCATATTCAGGCGGCCTCTTTATGCGAGAAGCGGTAGCCCGCACCGCGCACAGTCTGGATAAAACGGTCGAAGCCGGTGGGCTCGAGGGCGCGGCGCAGGCGGCGGATGTGGACGTCTACTGTGCGCTCTTCTACGAATACGTGGTCGCCCCACACCAAATCCAGCAGCTGGCGGCGGCTGTATACGCGCTCGGGATGAGTCATGAAAAAGTGCAGCAGCTTGAATTCGGTCGGGCCGAAGTTGACGGCCTGGCCGTTGCCGTAAACGCGTTGCTCGACAGGATTGAGCACCAGCCCTTTCACATCAATGATTTCAGCCGTTTTTTGCGGCGCGCGCCGACGCAACAGCGCATTGATGCGCGCCACCAGCTCACGCGGCGAAAACGGTTTGGTCAGGTAATCGTCGGCGCCCTGATTGAGACCGGTTTCTTTGTCGGTGTCTTCGCTACGGGCAGTCAGCAGAATAATCGGCAAATCTTTGCTGCGCTCTTCCTGACGCAATTGCTTGGCCAGCTGCACGCCCGACTGGCCGGGCAGCATCCAGTCAAGCAACACCACATCAGGCAGGGCTTCCGCCAGCTGGGGTTTGGCTTCTTCCACGCTCAGCGCCGAGGCCACTTCAAAACCTGCCTGCTCCAATGTAAAACGAATCAGCGCCTGAATGGACTCTTCATCTTCCACCACCAGCACACGCACTTTTGCCATGTTGGGTTTCTCCGTTGGTTTGATATAGCCGGAGAAATTAGATTCTGATACAAGGCGAGCCAACGCCGTAGCAGAAACTCATTTCTTCGACTATAGATTTTTACTGTATCTGAACCTGTGTGACAAGCATAACGCGTTGGTATGACGCCAATGTGACACTTCTGTGCTTTTGTGACGTTTTGTTGAATGTTTTGTTGCATGGCTGGCGGGAGTGATGAATGGGCGGCTGGGCTGCAGCGGACAGAGGCAAACCTTGAAGCTTGCTGCTCTTTCCCCCGTATCCAATACGGTGCAGGCTCTCACCCTCTCTTACGGGAGAGGGGATTCGGGTTTCAGGCCGTCTGAAAGCTTTCTGATGCTTTTGATACTGATGCCCGCCCAACGATAAAAACACAATCCTTTTATTACGTCTGCGACTTATTGCACCTACGCCCCTCGGCAGTCTGGTTCCCTCTTCTGAGGGAGAGGGCAGCTTTACACGTTGTGCCGGTTGTGCCGGTTGTGCCGGCTGTGTCGGATTCTCGAATATGACAAATCCACCTCCATTCGGCAATCCATCCTACACCGAGACAAACTGTCGGATACCAATATCCGGCCTACGCTTTTCAGACGGCCTGCGGTTTGCTGATTATTCAGAATGATTTGGATTTTTTGTCATAAAAGCGCAGATGCAAGGCTGCTCAAAGAGCGCGAGGTTTACACGCGGCGCTGGCTGAGGCCTTTGCAAAAAAATAACCGTCGCCCCCGCCTGCGCGAACTACTGTCCGGAATAACCTCAGAGGCCGAGGCCTTTGCAAAATACCTTTTGCTGCATCGCAAAAGCATCCGCTCCGTCATTCCGGCGCAGGCCGGAATCCATCGCTCGCCATGACACCCCATTTGAAATCAAATAACTGAATCTTGGAGAAATGGATTCCGGCCTGCGCCGGAATGACGGATGTAATGGATATTTCCAAGAAAAAAGTATTTTGCAAAGGCCTCAGGCCGTCTGAAAAGCTGAAAGGCTGAAACCTTTGAAAAATTCACCTGCCCGTCGCATTCGCGCAGGCGGGTGCCCAGCCTGAAGCGACACTTCAGCTCGAACTTGCCAGCTTTGAAAATGTGCAACCTCATGATTCAGTCTGGATTTTCAGAATCAGAAAAATTGGTAGACAAGCAAAGCTGCGCTTTGCACTGGGCATCCGCCTGCGCAGGTGCGACGGTTATTTTTGCAAAGGTTTCAGCCTTTCAGCTTTTCAGACGGCCTCATCCCTACCCTCTTCCTCTGCGTCATCTTGCAACAAGACATTACCAATGCAAAGCCATGTTGTCGCGGTGGATAAGTTCGTCTTCAACCACATAGCCGAGTGTCGCAGCGATGCGGTTTGAGGGCGTTTGCAGGATTTTGCCGATGTCGCTGCTGCTGTAGTTGACCAACCCGCGGGCGATTTCGCGGCCTTCGCCGTTGAGCACGGCCACAAGTTCGCCGCGATGGAAGTGGCCGTCGACGCGCACGCAGCCGACCGGCAGCAGGCTGGCGTGTTTCTCGGCGATGGCGCGGGCGGCTCCATCGTCGACAATCAGGCGGCCGCTAAGCTGTACATGGCCGAGCAACCATTGTTTGCGGGCGCTGATGCGGCTGTGTTCGCTGGTAAACAGCGTGCCGACCGATTCGCCTTCTTTCAGGCGCACCAGTACTTCCGGCTCATGTCCGCTCGCCACAACCGTGGCTGCGCCGCTCAAGGCGGCACGTTTGGCCGCCAACACTTTGGTATACATGCCGCCGGTGCCGATGGCGCTGCCTGCACCACCCGCCATGTGTTCCAAATCGGGATGCTCGGCGGCGATGCGGCTGATGAGCTGCGCTTGCGGGTTTTTGCGCGGATCGCTGTCATACAGGCCTTGCTGGTCGGTGAGAATCACCAGCGCGTCGGCTTCTACGAGGTTGGTGACGAGTGCGCCGAGGGTATCGTTGTCGCCCAGCTTGATTTCGTCGGTGGTGACGGTGTCGTTTTCATTGATAATGGGCACAATGCCTTTGTCCAGCAGGGTGCGCAAGGTGCTGCGGGCATTGAGGTAGCGGGTGCGGTTACTCAAATCTTCATGGGTAAGCAGGATTTGGGCGGTGTGGATGCCGTGCGGCTCGAAGGCGTTTTCATAGGCGCGGGCGATGCTCATCTGCCCCACCGCTGCGGCAGCCTGCAATTCGTTGATGGCTTTCGGGCGCTTCGGCCAGCCCAGCCGTTTGATGCCTTCGGCAATGGCGCCGCTGGAAACAAATATCACTTGTGCGCCGCGTTGGTGCAGCTGCGCAATCTGCGCCGCCCAGCGGTTTAAGGCAGCCTGGTCTATGCCTTTGCCGCCGTCTGTTACCAGGCTGGAGCCGACTTTGACTACCAGCAACTCTGCTTCGGAGAGGTTTTCAATCGCTTTTTGCATGATTAAGATTCCGTTTCAGACGGCCACTGGGGCTTCCTGACAGCGAAGCGGTGTCAGGAAGCCCTAGAGTCGTTGTTTACCGCATTGAAAAATTATTGCCGATGTTTGCTGTGCCAGAAATAGCGCCACACAAAAGCCGGAAAGGCGAAAATCAGATACAGACAAGCCACGGTGACATAAAATTCCCAGTCCTGACTATGCACCATGCCTGCCCGCGATTCCAGCAAATAGGCAAGCACTCCGGTGATGCCGAATCCGACCGCCAATTCCAACAAGTGGTGGCCGAAATGCTTGCGGCTCAGTTTGACGATGCCAAACAGACGGTTGCTTAAAAAAGGCGCGTTGGCAAAAATCAGCGCCAACAGCAGTAAAATATACATGGAAGCGGTCATAACAGACTTTCAGGGGTTTCAGACGGCCTTGTATAGCCGTTCCAATTTAGTTTGATACAGCGTTGCTGCGCCTTGCCGTACTATCTGTACTGTCTGCGGCTTGCTGCCTTGTCTCAATCTAAATTGAAACGACTATACCTTTCAGACGGCCTCTTTTTTAAAACTGATTAAATGTAAAACAGCATTATCCGGATGGCAAAGTGCCAGCAACATCATATGAAGTGTAAGTTGCCTGGCTATTCTTTCTTCGAATCAGCCTGTCATGCGGTTCTCTTTCTTCACGCCACCCGACAATCACCACTATATTAACAAAAACGGCAACCCGGGTGGGCTGCCGCTGCCTATTTCTTTTAGCGGATTCAAAGCGTATTTTGCAGCGCTTTCACGCACCAATCCATCACCCACTGCGGCATCACGCCCCACAGCAGCAGCAACAGCGCGTTTACCGACAATACCACTTTGGCCGTCATGCTGCCGCCAATCGTCTGCTCGCTACCGGCCTGGTCGAAATACATGGTTTTTACCACGCGCAGATAATAGAAAGCACCAACCAGCGACATAATCACGGCAAACACGGAAATCCACACATAGCCTTCCGACAACAATGCCTTGATTACTGCAAATTTCGCATAGAAGCCCATCAACGGCGGGATACCGGCCATGGAAAACATTGCCAGCAGCATCAGGAATGCATACCAGGCGTGGCGTTGGTTCAGGCCGGCCAGATCACTGACTTCTTCACATTCGTATGCTTCGTTGGAAAGCAGCATCAATACGCCGAAGCCCACCAAGCCCATCACCACATAGGCAATCGCATAATAAAGACCGACGGCAAAACCAATGGCGCCCGCCATAAACGCCAATAACACAAAGCCCATATGCGAAATGGTGGAATAGGCCAACATGCGTTTGAGATTGGTTTGCATGATGGCGGCCAAGTTCCCCACCAACAACGAAGCCACTGCCAAGATTGCCAGCATTTGCGTCCAATCGGCTGCAATGGTGCCGAGGCCGGTGACCAGAATGCGAAAAGCAAACACCACTGCTGCAATTTTCGGCAAAGTGCCCACGAAAGCGGCCACGGAAGTAGGCGCACCTTGGTATACATCAGGCACCCACATGTGAAATGGCACGGCGCCGAGCTTGAACGCCACAGCCACCACGATGAAGACCAGGCCGAGTTTCAACAGCCATTCGTTGGCCTGTCCATCGTAAGCGCTGGCCAATACACTGGCAAATTCCAGCGAGCCGGTCGCACCATATACCATGGAAATACCATACAAGAGCAAACCGGAAGCCAGCGCGCCCAATACAAAATATTTCAAGGCGGCTTCCGCAGCCACGGAAGAATCACGGCGCAGGGCAATCATGGCATACAGCGCCAGCGACAGCAGCTCCAGGCCGATATAGGCAGTGAGAAAGTGACCGGCACTTACCATCACGCTCATCCCCGCCAGTGCAAACAACGACAAAGTATAAAATTCGCCTTTGAAAATGTCGCGGCTCTGGTTATAGGGCTTGCTGTAAACCAGCAAGGCAAAAAGGCCGACATACATGACCATTTTTGCCAACTGTGACATCCCGTCGGCGATGTACATGCCGTTGAAAGCAGATACGCTGCCGGGCGACCATACCGCCCATTGGGTTGCTGCGGTAATCACCAACGTCAACAGGGTAAGCCAGTGGGTAATTTGACGGTTTTTGTCACTAATCCACAAATCTGCCAGCAATACGATGCCAAGTGCCGAAAGCAAAACAATTTCAGGCATGGCGGAAATTAAATTCAAATCTGTCCAGTTCATTCACACACCTCAAATTTTGCTTTGTGCCACTTGGGCGATCAAGTCATTGGCTGCCTGATGCACCACGCCGATAAAAGCCTGCGGATACAGACCCATGCCCAATACGGCAACCGCCAGAATGGCCAAAATAGCAAACTCACGGCAATTGATGTCCTGCATTTTTTCCACTTCCGGATTGGTAATAGCGCCGAAAATCACCCGCTTATACATCCACAAGGTATAGGAAGCGCCGTAAATCAGTGTCAGCGCAGCCAGCGCGCCCACCCAGAAATTCACTTCCACCGCACCCATAATCACCATGAATTCGCCCACAAAGCCTGATGTGGCAGGCAAACCGGCATTGGCCATACCGAAAAGCATCATAAAGGCAGCGAATTTCGGCATGACATTGACCACACCGCCGTAATCGGCAATATTACGCGTATGCAAACGGTCATACATCACACCGATACACATGAACATTGCCGCCGATACGAAGCCGTGTGAAATCATCTGGATAATCGCGCCTTTCAAAGCCCAATCATTCAAGTAGCCGCCGCTGAACAAAAACATACCCAAGGTCACAAAACCCATGTGACTGATGGACGAATAAGCCACCAGTTTTTTCATGTCGGTTTGCACCAAAGCCACCATGCCGATGTAAATCACCGCAATCAGGCTCAGTACAATAATCACCGGCGCAAAATAGCGTGAGGCATCCGGCAAAATCGGCAGGATAAAACGCAGGAAACCGTAAGCGCCGACTTTCAGCGTAATCGCCGCCAACACCATAGAACCGCCGGTCGGCGCTTCCACGTGGGCATCCGGCAACCAGGTATGCACCGGCCACATCGGCACTTTCACCGCAAAAGAAAGGAAGAACGCAATAAACAGCAATTGCTGCACACCCAGCGGAATCTGCTTGATATTTTGAAAGTCAACAATCGAGAAGCTACCGCCGGCCTGATAAGACAGATAAACCATCGCCACCAGCATCAACAGCGAACCCATCAGCGTGTAGAGAAACAGTTTGATTGAAGCATACACGCGGCGCGGGCCGCCCCAAACACCGATAATCAGGTAGAGCGGAATCAGCATGCCTTCGAAAAACACGTAAAACAGAATCGCATCCTGCGCGGCAAACGCACCGTTGATCAAACCCGACATGATCAGAAAGGCTGCCATGTATTGTGCCGGTCGCTTCTGAATCACCTGCCAACCGGCCAATACTACCATCAGTGTGATGAAACTGTTTAAAATGACAAACAGCACGGAGATACCGTCCACACCCAAGGCATAGTTGATATTGAGCACGGGAATCCAGCTGTGAAATTCGGCAAACTGATAGCCGCCGTTCAACCGGTCAAACTGCGTAAACAGCGGCAGTGTAACCAGAAAACCGGCCAATGAACCGATAAAAGCCAATACACGGGCAATACCGGCGCGGCTGTCGGAGCCGGTTGCCAACACCAGCACACCGGCTGCTATCGGCACCCAAATGGCCAAACTGAGTAAGTTATCAAACATATTCATAACCTGTTTATTCTAAAATTGATTCCCACATTAACCGGCAAACAAGCGCCAGAATGTCATGCCTACCAACACCAGTACACCAAACACCATTGCCGCCGCATAAGTGTAGATAAAGCCGGTCTGCATTTTGCGTACCTGGGCAGCGATGGCACCCACCAGTTTGGCAGAGCCGTTGACGATGCCGTTGTCGATAATGGCAGTGTCGCCCACTTTCCAGAAGAAATTACCCAATGCACGGGTGCCTTTGGCAAAGACATTGAAGTAAATCACATCAAGGTAATATTTGTTGTCGAGCAGCTTGTAAACCGGGCTGAACGCTGCGGCGATTTTGGCGGGTAGATGCGGAGCCTTCACATACAGCACCCAAGCCGCCACCACACCGGCAATTGCCAGATACAGCACCGGAGTTTGCAGGCTGTGTGTTACCATTGCCAAGGGGCCGTGGAATTCTTCTTTCAGCAGCGCCATGGTCGGGTGCGCTTCGGTATTCACATAAATCACATCTTTGAAGAAGTCGCCGTACAGCATCGGTTCGATAACGATATAGCCGATAATGACCGAGGGAATCGCCAGCAAAATCAATGGCAAGGTCACTACCCACGGGCTTTCGTGCGGATTGTCGTTTTTACCGAGACCGTGATGCTCTTCCTCGTCATGATGTTCATCGTGGTGGTGCTCGGTTTCACGCCATTTTTCCTTGCCGTGGAACACCATAAAGTATTGGCGGAAAGCATAAAATGCGGTCACGAACACGCTGGCCAATACTGCGAAGTAGGCAAAGCCGCTGCCCGGCAGGGTACTGGCATGTGCGGCTTCAATAATCGAATCTTTCGAATAGAAACCTGAGAAGAAAGGTGTGCCAATCAGAGACAGGGTGCCCAGTAACATGGTAATCCAGGTAATTGGCATGTATTTTTTCAAATTACCCATATTGCGCATATCCTGATCGTGGTGCATGCCGATGATGGCACTACCGGCAGCCAAGAACAGCAAGGCTTTAAAGAAAGCATGCGTCATCACATGAAACATGGCAATCGAGTAAGCAGATGCGCCCAGCGCCACGGTCATATAGCCCAATTGCGACAGGGTCGAATAAGCCACCACGCGCTTGATGTCGTTTTGAATCGTACCGAGGAAACCCATAAACAGCGCGGTAATGGCACCAATCACCATAATGAAGCTCAATGCCGTGCTGCTCATTTCATACATCGGCGACATCCGCGACACCATAAACAGACCGGCGGTCACCATGGTGGCGGCGTGAATCAAAGCAGAAATCGGCGTCGGGCCTTCCATCGAATCGGGCAGCCACACGTGCAGCGGAAATTGCGCCGATTTACCCATTGCACCGACAAACAGCAACAGACAGGTTACCGTCATCAGCGACCATTCCATGCCGGGGAAAAGCTGGATGGTGGCATTTTGCAGGTTCGGCAGATAGGCAAACACATCGGCATAGCGCAGGCTGCCGCCGAAATAAGCCAACACCAAACCGATACCGAGCAGGAAACCGAAGTCGCCGACACGGTTGACCAAAAAGGCTTTCAGGTTGGCAAAAATGGCGCTTTCCCGTTTGAAGTAGAAACCGATCAATAGATAAGACACCAAACCCACCGCTTCCCAACCGAAGAAGAGTTGGACGAAGTTGTTGCTCATCACCAACATCAGCATCGAGAAGGTAAACAGCGAAATATAACTGAAAAAGCGCTGATAGCCGACTTTTTCATCGTGCATATAACCAATGGTGTAAATATGCACCATCAGCGACACACTGGTCACCACCACCATCATCATGGCCGTCAGGCTGTCGACCAGAAAGCCGACAGAGAAATCCAGCCCGCCCATGGTCAACCAGGTATAGACGTTTTCATCGTATTTACTGCGGCTGCCGTCAATAAAGCCGTACAGCACCCAGGCAGACAGCACGGTGGAAAGCGCTACACCCAGAATGGTAACCGTGTGTGCGCCTGCACGGCCGATTTGTTTGCCAAACAGACCGGCCAGCAGCGAACCGACAAGCGGCGCCAAGGCAATGGTCAGATATAAGCTCATATTATCCATTATTCTTATTCTCCCGATTAACCTTTAAGGCTGTCCAAATCGGCCACATTGATGGTACTGCGGTTACGGAATACCAATACCATAATTGCCAGACCAATGGCCGACTCTGCCGCAGCCACCGTCAACACGAAGAAGACGAAAATCTGGCCGGCGGTGTCGCCCAAATACTGAGAAAATGCGATGAAATTGAAGTTTACCGCCAACAGCATCAACTCAATCGACATCAACAAAATCAACACGTTTTTACGGTTCATAAAAATGCCCATCGCGCTGATGCCGAACAGGAGTGCGGCCAAAACCAGATAATGCGTAATGGTAATCATGCTTTGCCCTCACCTTCTTGTTGGTCGTCTGAAACTTCTTCACCCTCAGGCTGTTGCACTACAGGCGCCATTTTGACCAGGCGCATACGGCCTTCGTTGGGGTTCACTTTGACCTGATCGGCAGGATTGATGCGGCGCGGATTGAAGGTTTTGCGGTGTACCAGTGCAATCGCCGCTACCATACCCAACAACAACAGCACGGCCGCCAGCTCAAACGGCAACAGGTAAGTGGTGTAAATCTGACTGCCCAAATCACGGATATTGCTGTAATCGGCAGGAACATCCTGCATCAGGCCGAATGCGGCCAGATTGGTTTTCGGATTCACCAAAATCAGAATCAGCGCAATGGCCATCAATACACCCACAATACCGGCCACCGGTGCATGCCGCCAAAATCCGGCACGCATTTCTTCAATGTCGATATTCAGCATCATCACCACAAACAGGAACAGCACCATCACCGCGCCCACATACACTACCACCAGCACAATACCGAGAAATTCGGCCTGCATCAGCATCCAAATCATGGCGCTGATACAGAAAGTCAGCACCAGATACAGCGTTGCATGCACCGGGTTTTTGGCGGTTACGGTTTTCAGCGCACCAAACAACACGATGGCCGCCAACACATAAAATAAAATCAGGGAAAACGTCATTATTCCGCTCCTCAACGGTACGGTGCGTCAGCCGCCTTGCGTTTGGCGATTTCACTCTCGTAGCGATCGCCGATAGCCAGCAGCATCGGTTTGGTATAATACAAATCACCGCGTTTCTCGCCGTGATATTCCAGAATATGCGTTTCTACAATCGCATCAACCGGGCAGGCTTCTTCACAGAAACCACAGAAGATGCATTTGGTCAAATCAATATCATAGCGAGTGGTGCGGCGGGTGCCGTCTTCACGCTGCTCAGATTCGATGTTGATGGCCAGCGCCGGGCAAACCGCTTCACACAGCTTGCAAGCAATACAGCGCTCTTCACCGTTAGGATAGCGGCGTTGCGCATGCAAACCCCGGAAACGCACCGACTGCGGTGTTTTCTCTTCGGGAAAATAAATGGTTTCTTTGCGGGCGAAAAAGTTTTTGAGCGTCACGCCCATGCCTTTTACCAATTCGCCGAGCAAAAAGGTTTTGACTAAATTGGTCATTTTGTTTCTCCTCCCTTATTTCCACAGGGACAAGGGTGAAATCATCCACAGGCCGAGCAAAACGATACACGCAAAGCCCACCGGAATCAGGATTTTCCAGCCCAAACGCATGATTTGGTCATAACGGTAGCGGGGGAACGTTGCACGAATCCACAAATAGCCGTATAGCACCATTGCCATCTTGATAAACATCCATACTGCGCCCGGAGTGCCAATCAAACCCCAGCTTTGCGGGAACGGCGACAGCCAGCCGCCGAGAAACATCAAGGCAGTCAGCGCGGCAATCAGAATCATGAAAATATATTCGGCCAGGAAAAACAGCGCAAATGCAAAACCTGAATATTCCACATGGAAACCGGCTACAATTTCCGATTCTCCCTCGGCCACGTCAAACGGCGCACGGTTGGTCTCGGCAACGGCAGAAATCAAATAGACGATAAACAGCGGAAACAGCGGCAGCCAGTTCCAGGAGAAAACCGAACCGCCCGCCATACCGGTGCTTTGTGCCGCCACAATATCGTGAAAATTCATGCTGCCCGACACCATCACCACACCGACCAGTGCCGCACCCATGGCGATTTCGTAAGAAATGGTTTGTGCAGAGGAACGCATTGCACCCAAGAATGCATATTTTGAGTTGGAAGCCCAGCCCGCAATAATCACACCATATACTGACAAAGAGGTAATCATCAAGATATACAACAACCCGGCATTGACATTGGTCAGCAGCCAATTTTCGCTGAACGGAATCACCGCCCAAGCGGCAAATGCCGGTGCCAGCGACAACATCGGACCGATATAAAACAAAGCCTTGTTGGAAGCCGACGGCCGGGTTACCTCTTTAAACAGCAGCTTCAATACGTCGGCAAACGGCTGAATCAGGCCGTAAGGGCCGGTCACATTGGGGCCGACGCGCAGCTGCATAAAGCCGATAACTTTACGCTCGAAATAAGTCAGATAAGCCACCGTAATAATCAGCGGTGCCAAAATCAACACAATCTTCAGCACGATTGAAACAATCAGGCCGATTTCATTGCCCAGTAGGGCTTGGAACCATTCTTGCATGATTAACCCCGCGCCAATTCAATAGTGTTCATCA
>JAUNTY010000086.1 GCA_030538415.1 Neisseria sp.
TCAGACTGGGCACCCGCCTGCGCGGGTGCGACGGTTATTTTTTTGCAAAGGTCTCGGCTTGTTTTGATTGCGCGGTATAGTTGGAGAAATGAGATTCTGATACAAGGCGAGCCAACGCCGTAGCAGAAGCTCATTTCTTCGATATAGTATCAAAGCGCTACTTTATCCAGCCCCATCGCTTTATCCATCGAGCCGATTTCGGTGTGGAAGGCCACGCCGAGGCGGTTCCAGGCGTTGATTTGGGCAATGGAAAACACCACTTCGGCCAGCTCTTTGTCGCTGAACACGCTTTGGGCTTTGGCATACAATTCGTCGCTCAGACCCTGGGGGGCGATGCGGGTCATGGCTTCGGTCAGCTCCAGCGCCACGCGTTCGCGCTCGGTGAAGAGGTTGGATTCGCGCCAGACGGCAATGTGGTGCACGCGCATTTCGCGCTCGCCTTCTTTGCGGGCGGTTTTGATGTGCATGTCGATGCAGAAAGTGCAGCCGTTCATTTGCGAGGCGCGGATTTTGATGATTTCTTTCAGCAGGGTATCCAGCGAGCTGTTGCCCAAGGCGGCTTCTACGCCGAGCATGGCTTTGAAAATGTCGGCGCCGAGAGTGGGATAAGATAAGCGTTGCATGTTGGTTCCTTTAATTGAATGGATAATAAATCAGGATTTGCCGCGCATGAAGCGGGCAGTGATGGTGGCGATGCGCTCGCCGTAAAGCCGGGCGGTTTCCAAATCGCCTTTGGCCATGTTTTCCGGCTCGACCATCATGGAGCTGGCGAGTGCGCCTGCGGTGCCGTCGAGACGGTTGACGGCGTTGGGGCTCGGACCTTCGATGCGGCCGAAGGCTTCGGGCTCGTTGGGCTGCGGGGCAAGGCCGAGGCTGACGTAAATCATGCCCTGCTGCATGGCGTTGACCATCAGGCCGATGATGGTGGTGTCTTTGTCGCCGCCCAGGCAAGCCGAATTGGTGAATGCGCCGGCGATTTTGTCTTGCCAGGCGCGTGAAAACCAGCGCGATACGGCGGCTTCCTGAAAGGCTTTCATGCCTGCGGAAACGTTGCCCATGTAGGTGGGGCAGCCGAACACGATGGCATCGGCTTTGTCCAAATCATCGAGGCGCGCGGCGGCTTCTTCGACTTCCAAAAACAAAACGTTGGTGCCTGCAACCGATTCTACGCCTTTTTTGACGTATTCGGCCTGGTGTTTGGTGTGGCCTTTGCCGCTGTGGTAAACGATGGCAACTGTGGTCATAATCTGCTTTGCTCCTGTCGGGTAGCTTGTTGTGAAGATGTTGCATACTTTACCTTGTTTGTATTTCAGGATAAAGTGGCCGAAATCGTTTTGTTTGTACGAAAAGCCGGATAATGGTATTGGTTGGCAGAAAATGCACAAAGGCCGTCTGAACAGGTTTTCAGACGGCCTTTGCGCATTTTGTTTCGCAGAGCGCAACACACGGCATTAAATGCGGGTATGATGAAACCGCTATCCACATTCAAGGACTGTGCCATGACTGAAATCCATCTCGAAAATCAGGCCGTGCGGGTGAACAATATTTTCTGCATCGGCCGCAATTATGTCGACCATATTGCCGAACTGAAAAATGAAACGCCCACCGAGCCGGTGGTGTTTATGAAGCCGAACAACAGCATCATAGAAAGCGGCCATCCGCTGGTGTTGCCCGCCTACAGCCAATCGGTGCATTACGAATGCGAGCTGGTGCTGCTGATCGACAGGGATTCAGACGGCCTCGATGAAAGCAATCCCCTGTCAATTGTGGCGGGTTACGGCGTGGGGCTGGATTTGACCGCGCGCGACGTGCAAGGCCGTCTGAAAGAAAAAGGGCTGCCGTGGACCAAGGCCAAGGGCTTTCGCGGCGCGGCGGCCTTGTCGCATTTTGTGGCCGCCGATAAATTGGCCAATCCGCAGGATTGCGAATTCACGTTTGAAATCAATGGTGAAATCCGCCAAGTCGGCCATACTTCGCACATGATTTATCCGCTGGCCGCGATTCTGAAAGAGCTTGCCGCAACTTATGGCCTGCGCGAGGGCGATGTGGTGTTTACCGGCACCCCGGCGGGCGTAGGTGAATTGCACAGCGGCGACAAGCTGGCGCTGGAGTTGGCTGGCGGGCTGGCAGGCGCTGAGTTTGAGGTGGCTTGAGAGGCGGCTCGCGTTTCAGACGGCCTTGCCAAGGCCGTCTGAAATACCGGGGATGCCTGTTTTCATAAGGCTTATCGTCGAAGAAATGAGTTTCTGCTACGGCGTTGGCTTGCCTTGTTGTACTATCTGTACTGCCTGCGGCTCGCTGCCTTGTGGCAGAATCTCATTTCTCCGACTATAGAAACAATCGTTCTTTGTGTAAATTTATTAAATCCCGTAAAATACGCCTTTTGCTTAATTCAGAGAAATCATCATGTTGAAAAAAATCGTACTCGGCGGCGTGGCCGCTTTGTTGTTGGCGGCATGCGGCCAAGAGGGCGGCAGCGCGGTTTCGGGCGCTTCGGCGCCGACGGCTTCCGGTTCATTGCTGGAGCGCATTGACAACCACGGCACCATTATCGTCGGCACCGAGGGCACTTATGCACCGTTTACCTACCATGATGACGCGGGCAAGCTCACCGGCTATGACGTGGAAGTGACCCGCGCCGTGGCCGACAAACTCGGCGTGAAAATCGACTTCAAAGAAACCCAATGGGATGCGATGCTGGCCGGTTTGAAAGCAGGGCGCTTCGATATGGTGGCCAATCAGGTGAGCCTGACCACGCCCGAGCGCCAGGCCACATTCGATAAATCGGCCGAATACAGCTATTCCGGCCCGATGGCGGTCAACCGCAAAGACGATGACCGCATCAAAACGCTGGCCGATGTGAAAGGTCTGTCGTCCGCGCAATCGCTGAGCAGCAACTATGGCGAAATGGCCGAAAAAGCGGGCGCGAAAATCGTGCCGGTTGACGGCATGGCGCAAGCCTTGGCTTTGGTGCAGCAAGGCCGCGCCGACTTTACCTTCAACGATTCGCTGGCCTTGCTGGATTACTTGAAGAAAAACCCCGAATCCGGCCTGAAAACGGCTTGGACTGCGCCCGCCGAAGACAAACTCGGCTCGGGTTTCATCGTCAACAAAGGCAATGACGAAGCCCTGGCGAAAATCAGCGGCGCGGTAGAAGAGCTGCGTGCCGACGGTACGCTGGCGAAACTCGGCGAACAATTCTTCGGTGCAGACATCAGTGTTAAATGATTTATTAAGCGCCTTGCCGTTTATGACCGAAGCCCGCGCGGCTTTGGTCATCAATGCTTTTTGGCCGATGGTCAAAGCGGGATTCGTGTATTCGATTCCGCTGGCCGTCGTTTCGTTTGTGTTCGGCATTCTGATTGCGGTGGCGGTGGCCTTGGTGCGCATCGTGCCCGGCAAAGGGCTGTTTTACCGCCTGTTGCTGGGGGTGGTGAAATTTTACGTGTCCGCCATTCGCGGCACACCGATGCTGGTGCAGCTGATGATTGTGTTTTACGGCCTGCCCGCCGTCGGCATCCGTCTTGATCCGCTGCCGACGGCGGTGATCGGCTTTTCGCTCAACATCGGCGCCTATGCTTCGGAAACCATCCGCGCAGCGATTTTGTCGGTGCCCAAAGGACAGTGGGAAGCGGGTTTCACCATCGGCATGACCTATATGCAAACCTTCCGCCGCATCATCATGCCGCAGGCGTTCCGCGTGTCCGTACCGCCCTTGAGCAACACTTTCATCAGCCTGTTTAAAGAAACCTCGCTCGCTTCGGTGGTGACCATCACCGAGCTTTTCCGCGTGGCGCAGCAGATTGCCAACGCCAGCTACGACTTTCTGCCGGTGTATATCGAGGCCGGTTTGATTTACTGGCTGTTTTGCTTTTTCCTGTTTATCGGCCAGGCCAGGCTGGAAAAACGCCTTGACCGCTATGTGGCGAAGTAGTGGGGCAGATTTTTGCTTTGTTTATAAAGGTGTCGGCATTGCAAAGCAAGCCACAGGCTTGTTTCGGCACACGAAACAGCAACATTTGAGGTCGTCTGAAACCGTTTGCGCTTCACTACGGAATCTTTCTCCGTCAATTAAGACTGAAAGTCGCAGTCCTGCCGTATGTTCACAACATCAGGTATCAAAAAAATGATTAAAATTCGCAACATCCACAAAGCATTCGGCGGCAATCAAATTCTGCGCGGCATCGATTTGGATGTGAATAAAGGCAATGTGGTGGTGATACTCGGCCCTTCCGGCTCGGGCAAAACCACGTTTCTGCGCTGCCTGAATGCGCTGGAAACGCCGGAGCAGGGCAGCATCGAATTCGATGGCAGCGAGCCTTTGAAAATCGACTTTGCCAAGCATCCCGCCAAAAAAGATATTCTGGCGCTGCGCCGCAAATCCGGCATGGTGTTCCAGCAATACAATCTTTTCCCGCACAAAACCGCGCTGGAAAACGTGATGGAAGGGCCGGTGGCGGTGCAGGGCAAACCCGCCGCTACCGCGCGCGCCGAAGCCGTGGCCTTGCTGGAAAAAGTGGGCTTGGGCGATAAAATCGACCTTTATCCCTACCAGCTCTCCGGCGGCCAGCAGCAGCGCGTCGGCATCGCCCGCGCGCTGGCGATTCAGCCCGAATTGATGTTGTTTGACGAGCCGACCTCCGCACTCGATCCCGAGCTGGTGCAGGATGTGTTGAACACCATGAAAGAGCTGGCCAAGGAAGGCTGGACGATGGTGGTGGTGTCGCACGAAATCAAATTCGCACTTGATGTCGCCACCACGGTGGTGGTGATGGACGGCGGCGTGATTGTCGAGCAGGGCGCGCCCGAGCAGCTTTTCCATCATCCGCAGCATGAACGCACCAAGCGCTTTTTACAGCAGATTCGTGCCGAAGCATAAATAGTCGCGAATGTAAACAAAGGACGTCTGAAAGCGTTTGTCTGCTTTCAGACGGCCTTTGTTTATTTATAAACATGTTATGATGGCAACCATTGTTTTATCGGAATATCAACATGAATACTTGGGCAGACGCGCTCGGCGCGGAAAAGCAGCAGCCTTATTTCCAGCAAATCCTCGATGCGGTGAAAGCCGAGCGGCAAAGCGGGCAGGTGGTTTACCCGCCTGCGCAGGATGTGTTTAATGCATTCAAAGCCACCGAATTCAATCGGGTGAAAGTGGTGATTTTGGGGCAGGATCCTTACCACGGGCCGGGGCAGGCGCATGGTTTGTCGTTTTCGGTGCGCCCCGATATCCAGATTCCGCCGTCGCTGCAAAATATCTATAAAGAGCTGGCCGACGACATCGAAGGTTTTCAAATACCGGGCCACGGTTATTTGCAGCATTGGGCGGAGCAGGGTGTGTTGCTGCTGAACACGGTGTTGACGGTGCGCGCGCATCAGGCGCATTCGCATGCGGCTTTGGGCTGGGAGATTTTTACCGACAAGGTCATCCGCCAGCTGGCAGAAGGGCGTGAGCATCTGGTGTTTCTGTTGTGGGGCAGCCATGCGCAGAAAAAAGGCGCGTTTATCGACCGCCAACGCCATTTGGTGATCACCTCGCCGCATCCGTCGCCCTTGTCGGCTTATCGCGGCTTTTTCGGCAGCAAACCGTTTTCGCGGGCGAATGATTATTTGCGGCTACACGGCGAAACGCCGATTGATTGGCAGGTGTAAACATGGATTATATGCATCATTTCGGGCTGGCTTTTATGGCGTTTTTCGCGATTATGAATCCGGTATCCAGCCTGCCGGTGTATCTCAGCCTGACGGACGGCGACGACGCGGATATGGCCAAAGCTGTGGCGCGCAAAGGCTTGCTGATTGCGTTTGGCATTGTGGCGGTGTTTTCGCTGGGCGGGCAGTATATTTTCGAAATGTTCGGCATGACGCTGCCCGCCTTGCGGCTGGCGGGCGGTGCGCTGGTGTTTTTAATCGGTTTTCATATGTTGCAGGGGCAGCATTCCAGCGTACACCATCCGGATGGCGAAACATCGGATTCGGAAAGCCGTGAAGAAAAACTCAATGTGGCGGTGTCGCCGCTGGCCACGCCCATGTTGGCCGGCCCCGGCACCATTGCCACGGCGATGAACCTTGCCGCCCATGATTCAATCGGTAATATGCTGGTGACCATCGCGGCTTTTGCGGTGTTGTGCCTGATTACCTACATCTTGTTTCTTTACGGCAAAACGCTGGTGAAACTTATCGGCCAAAGCGCCATGAATGTGATGACGCGCATGATGGGGCTGATATTGGCGGTGATTGGTGCGCAGATGCTGATTGCGGGGATTACGGGCGCATTTCCGGGTTTGAAATAAAGGTTTGGCAAACAAAAGTATCAGGCCGTCTGAAACATCTGTTCAGACGGCCTGAGACTTTTGCAAAATGAACCGTCGCACCCGCGCAGGCGGGTGCCCAGTCTGAAGCACAGCTTCAGTTTAAA
>JAUNTY010000022.1 GCA_030538415.1 Neisseria sp.
CTGTACTGTCTGCGGCTTGCTGCCTTGTCTCAATCTAAATTGAAACGACTATATAGTCGAAGAAATGAGTTTTTGCTACGGGGTTGGCTCGCCTTGTATCAGAATCTCATTTCTCCGACTATATAAGTCTTTTTGAAGCTGTGTAAAAATCCGCTGTTTTTTTTCGGAAAAACAGCATCCTGCCGCGTGGCCGTCAAAAGAATGCGTGAACATCGCGCTCTGCCCAATCCGGCGGATGGTATCCGAATCGAGATTGCGGCTGATTCGCGGCGGCATGACCGATACCGGTTTCACGCGCGTCTGCGGGCGGCCATGATTTTGCCGATTTCGGCCAGCTTCTCCTGCGGCACTTTCTGCCTGCCCAAATCAAACAGCGGTTCTTCCAGCGCCAGATGAACATCATAGCCTGCGGTGAAGCGCGCCAGCGCGGCGGCGTCGGGCGTGTAGGCGGCATCGGCGCGCAGCTTGTCGAACTCCGCTTCCACCGCTGCCCAGTTGGCATGCAGGCTTTGGTGCTGGCGTTGCAACTCGTCGATGCTTGCTTGCGCTTCGGGTGCATATTGCAGCAGCAGCGGGAAATAATCCAGCTCTTCGTCTTCATGATGCAGCGGCGCGGCCACGTTGAAATACTGGCTGATTTGCCGGGTGGTCTGCAACACGATGTCGTTGCGACCGTTTTCCCGAATGTAATCCGGTAACAGCTTCACTTGGTCGCAAAAACGACGCACTTTGCCGTGGCAGGCATAGAGCATGTCAATCGGCTCGGCGAAGGTGACGCTGCGGGTGTCGAAAAGATTCATGTCAAACTCCTTTATCGTGCCCACTATAACGCTTTTGCTCGCGACAAACCACTATAGCCGAAGAAATGAGTTTCTGCTACGGCGTTGGCTTGTCGCCCCGGATGGTTTTTATTTTGGTTGACTATGGTTGTCAGAGGCCGTCTGAAAAGCTTTCAGACGGCCTCTGTTCATGATGCAGAAGCTTGTGCCGATTCATAAAGTCAGTCATAACCGGGCAGTACATTTTGCATGCAAGCAAGGCGGTAAGCCGTCGACGATATTGTGAAATTCTGCTTTTCGAGGGGTTTCGCTATTTAAGGCGGGCGGTTTATTTGCTTTTCGGGCGAAACGCTTTGCATACGCTTTCATCGGTTTCGATAAACGCACCGCCGATTAAATCCACGCAATAAGGAATGGCGCTGAAAAGACCGTGCACCTTGATTTCGCCGTCTTCGCCGCGCACGCCGCCGAGGGTTTCGGCAATCGCTTTCGGACGGCCGGGCAGGTTGACAATCAAGCATTTGCCGCGGATGCCGGCGGTTTGGCGCGACAAGATGGCGGTGGGCACGTAATACAGGCTGATTTGGCGCATCTGCTCGCCGAAGCCCGGCATTTCCTTGTCGATCACGGCGAGGGTGGCTTCGGGGGTGATGTCGCGCAGGGCGGGGCCGGTGCCGCCGGTGGTGAAGATGAGGTCGCAGCTGTCGGTGTCGGCCATGCGGCAGAGCGCGGCTTCGATTTGCGCCTGCTCGTCGGGCACCAGCGCTTCGGCGAAGTTAATCGGGTTGTTGACGGCGGCTTCGAGCCAGCTTTTCAGGGCGGGAATGCCTTCGTCGGCATACACGCCGCTGCTGGCGCGGTCGCTGGTGGAAATCAGGCCGATGGTGACGGTGGCGGGGGTGTTCATGGTGGTTCCTTGTGGTTTCAGACGGCCTTACAAATCCACCAGCAGACGGCGGATTTTTGCGATGGCTTTGTCGGCCTGCTCACTGCGGAATTCAGGCGTTTGCATACGGCTGCCGTTGTCGTTGGAAGCGGCGATGCCGACCACGGCGCACAAGTGCACGTAGGCCATGCCCAGCTCGCGCGCCAGCACCGCTTCGGGCATACCGGTCATGCCGATGATGTCAACGCCGTCGTTGCGGTAGCGGCGCACTTCGGCCACGGTGGGCATGCGCGGGCCCTGCAGGCAGCCATAAACGGCGCGGCGGTTGATTTCCGTGCCGTGTGCGGCGGCATGTTGCAGCAGGCCGAGGCGCAGCTCGCGGTCGTAGGGCGGCGAGAAATCAGTGTGCACCACTTGCTGCGACTGGCCTTCGAAAAACGTGCAGTCGCGCCCCCAAGTGTAGTCGATCAAGTCGTGCGGCACCACCAGCGAGCCGAGCTCTACTTCTTTGCTGACGCTGGTTACCGA
Source organism: Neisseria sp. (assembly GCA_030538415.1). Taxonomy (GTDB): domain Bacteria; phylum Pseudomonadota; class Gammaproteobacteria; order Burkholderiales; family Neisseriaceae; genus Neisseria. The sequence continues at coordinate 2,194 of JAUNTY010000022.1, forward strand.
GGCAACCGAGGTGATGCTGCTCACGCCCAGCGACTGCAGCGCCCAAATATTGGCGCGGTAGTTGATTTCGTGCGGCGCCAAGGTGTGGTTGAGGCCGTGGCGGGCGAGAAACACAATCTCCTGGCTGCCGAGATTGCCCATCAGCAGCGGGCTGCTGGGCAGGCCGTAGGGCGTGCGCACGATTTGCCGGTGAACGATATTGAGTTCGGGCAGGCGGGTCAAACCGCTGCCGCCGATAATGGCGATCATAAGGCTGCTTTCGCTGAGGTTGGAAGGTTTATTGTAAAGGATTTGGCGGAGGCTGGGTATAGGGCGCGGCTGGCCGTCTGAAACGCTGATTTTCGCTGCTTGTTTGGTAAAAGCAACAAGATGTATAATTGTTAATACCTAAATCACTGTTGCGGAGATAAATAATGGCAGCAAACGATAAAAAGAAAGCTTTGCAAAACGGCCTCGCAGGTATCTTGGCCATCGGATTCGGCTGGTACAATTACCAAAGCCTGATTGAATGGGAGCAAAATGGCAGCGACGAGCGCAGCGCGCCGCGGCTGATGGCGAAGATTTACGAACTGGCCGGCGCGGAAGGCATTTTGGCGTTTTTTGTGGTTGCCGGGGTGATTTTACTGGCGATGGCTTACCGCGCTTACCAAAAATCGCAGGCCGCGTGATGATATGAATGGCCGTCTGAACAGCATGGCGAATCTGCTATAGAGGGAAAACTTACTCTAATACAAGGCAGCAACGCCGTAGTAGGAATTAAGTTTTTCCTCTATACATCGTTCAGACGGCCTTTTTGGGTAATGCAAACAGAAAGGCAAAATGATGAAAACAGTTTTCTATTCTCTCTTGATGCTGCCCGCGCTGGCATGGGCGCAGGCCACCAGCTATCTGCACATTGCCGAGCCGTTGCGCTTTGACGGCCGGAATTATTATCTGCAATGGTCGGCCAATTCCGCGCCAGGCTATTACAAGGAAGAATTCCTGCCGCGCGGGCAAACGCCTGAACGCTACCGCAACATGCTGATTGTCGATTGGCTGCAGACCAATATCAGCCCGCAGCAGGCGATGCAGCGCAAAGTGGCGGAATTGCAGCAACTCAAGGCTGCGGGGCATCAGGTGAGCTGGCAGGCCGCGGCAGGTGATGAACCGAAACTTGATTTTATAATGGTGGCCAGAGTCAACGGTGAGCCGGTGATTGAACACAATCTCTACCGCTACCGCGCCGCTACTGCCGCAGGCAAGCGCGCAGTGGTGTTGTTTGCCGCCAGCCGCCGCGCTTATGGCGAAGCGGACATCAAACGCTTTGCCGACAAGTTGCCGACCGAAGGCTCGGCGTTTTCCCGCAAGGCGCAGGCGCTGCCTTTCCCTGTGGTGAATGTGAAATAGGGCATTAGGGTTTTCTGAACTGCTGCAACTATAGTCGGAGAAATTAGATTCTGATACAAGGCAAGACAACGCCGTAGCAGAATCTAATTTCTCCGACGATACTGCCAAACTGCTGCGAATGCCTTGATTGGTACGGCTATGTAGGCTGGATGCTCAAATCCGACCTTTTATAGTGAAAAAAACTTACTCTACTACCGCGTTGCTGCACCTGGCCGTACTACTTGTACTGTCTTCGGCTTGCTGCCTTGTATTAAAGTGAGTTTTTCCACTATAGCGCAGCAGTCATGATTCAAAATTGCAAAAGCATCAACTGTTTTATCGGATACGAGTATCCGACTTGAGGCCGTCTGAATTTTTTTCAGACGGCCTCAGCCGTAGGGCTTCCTGGCAGCGCTGCGCTGTCAGGAAGCCCTACGGCTGAATGTCAACCCATCAAAACCGTTGCGATGGCGGAAATGGCGGATTTGCTCCATCTTGCGCGCTGTATTGAATTTGTCATATATGTCGAATAAGATGATAATATCGTTACCGTTATTATCGATAGCAAAGCATCGGAATAAAATGAAGCAGAGATGCGATTGGATAACATATTGATTTTTTTTTATTTTCAAACAAGAGGGTAGCAATGAACTGGTTTATTGATGTTTTGAAAAATTCTTTTAATTATCAGGGGCGGGCACGGCGGAAAGAGTATTGGATGTTTGTGCTGTTTTATTTTATTTTCGCGCTGGTGTTGAACGTGGTGGACAGTGTGTTGGGCACTTCGTTTGACGTGGATGGCGAGGCGGTCGGAATGCTGAGCCTGCTGTATGGAGTAGCGATGATTTTTCCTTCGCTGGCGGTGTTGGTGCGCCGCTTGCATGATACCGACCGTTCGGGCTGGTGGGTGTTGATTGGATTGATACCGTTTGTGGGCAGCATCGTGCTGTTGGTGTTTTCGGTATTGGACGGTACGGATGGTTCAAACCGTTTTGGTGAAGACCCCAAAGGGTATTGATGCGTTCAAAGGTGCCAATCAATACAAAGACGGAGATTTTGTAAAAAATAACCGCCGCACCTGCGCAGGCGGGAGCCGATCTGAAACACGGCTTCAGCTTGAACTTTTCAACTTTGAAAATGCACAACCTAATGATTCAAGTTGGGTTTTTAGAACCAGAAAAATGGGTAGACAAGCAAAGCTGCGCTTTGCACTAGGCACCCGCCTGCGCGGGTGCGACGAGCGGGGCGATTTTCAAAGGCCACAGGCCGAGGCCTTTGCAAAATACCTTTTCCCTTGAAAATATCCATTGTATCCGTCATTCCGGCGCAGGCCGGAATCCATTTCTTCAAGATTTAGTTATTTGATTTAAAATTAGTTTTTATGGAAAGCTATGGATTCCAGCCTGCGCCGGAATGACGGGGCTGATGCTTTTGCGATGCAGCAAAAGGTATTTTGCAAAGGTATCAGGCCGTCTGAATGCTTTTCAGACGGCCTGTAGTCATATCCGCTGGGTATTACAGATGCGGCGCAATGGTTTGCAGCATTTGCGCCAACACTTTCGGGTTGCCCGCTACGATGTCGCCGCTTTCCAGCCAGCTTTCGTTGCCCCGCATGTCGGTGACGATGCCGCCTGCTTCCTGCACCAGCAGCGCACCTGCGGCGATGTCCCACGGCTTGAGGTTGAATTCGAAAAAGCCGTCGAAGCGGCCGCAGGCCACGGCGCACAAATCGAGCGCGGCCGAGCCTTCGCGGCGGGCGCCGGCGGTTTTGCCGAGGAAGTCTTTCAGAATTGCCAGATAGGTATCCATCATGCTTTGGTCGACCACGGGAAAGCCGGTGCCGATGAGGCAGCGGTTCATTTCGATGCGGTTGGACACGCGGATGCGGCGGTCGTTGAGCAGCGCGCCTTTGCCGCGCGAGGCCATGTAGAGGTCGTTGCGTTCGGGCGCGTAAACCAGCGCTTCCTGCAGTTTGCCTTTGTGCAGCAAGGCCATGGAAACGGAATATTGCGGATGGCCGTGCAGAAAATTGGTGGTGCCGTCGAGCGGATCGATAACCCATTCGTATTCGGGCACGGCGGGCACGTCGGCAGCGGCCACCTGCTCAATGCTGATGCCGTCGCGGCTTTTGTGGGCACGGAAATAGCCGCCTTCTTCGCTGCGGATCAGGTGGTCGGGGTAGCTGTAGAAAAGGGTGTCGAGAATGATGGCTTCCGATTCGCGGTCGACATCGGATACGAAATCGTTAAACGCTTTGCTGTCGATTTTGACGGTGTCGAGGCTGGCGGAGGCGCGAATCATCATGTCGCCGGCTTTGCGCGCGGCTTTGAAGGCGGTGTTTAAAATAGGATTCATGGCATTCTTTCTAATCGGGTACAATGCAGCTTGCGCCCAAAACGGCAAACAAGCAAAACGTCAAACGGCAGAAACCGCGCGTGCGGCCTTGGTTAATAAGAGGCTGGCGGGGCGGTTTCCAATGTTAAAGAGCATTTCAGACGGCATGATAACAAGGCCGTCTGAAAAAGTTGTTACATTATACGCCCATTCCGAAAATAAAACATGATGAATCCTATTCCGTCCGTACCCGATTATCTGGGCAATATCCATATTATCCTTGCCCGCACCAGCCATCCGGCCAACATCGGCTCGGCCGCCCGCGCCATGAAAACCATGGGTTTGAGCAGGCTTACATTGGTATCGCCGCAACTGATTGCCACGCCGATGACGCCCGAGCCGCCCGTATTCGATGCGGCGGCAGCGGCGGCGTTCAAACTGCCGGAAGAAAGTTTCGTGTTGGCTTCGGGCGCGGCGGACGTGTTGGAAAACGCCCGCATCGTCGCCACGCTGGATGAGGCGCTGGCCGACACGGTCTTGAGCTGCGCGCTCACCAGCCGCAAGCGCGAGCTGACCTCGCCGCTGCAAACCCCGCGCGAATTGGTGCCCGAATTGTTGCAGGCCGCAGCAGCAGGGCAGCAGGTGGCGCTGGTGTTCGGCAACGAAACTTTCGGCCTCAGCATCGAAGAAGTGCAAAGCTGCAACCGCCTGATGACCATCAACGGCAATCCCGATTATTTCTCACTCAATCTGGCGCAGGCGGTGCAGGTGGTGTGTTACGAACTCTTCAGCCAGGTCGGGCTGCCGATGGCGCATCTCGAGCAGCACACCAACCCCGCCACCCACGCCCAAATCAGCGGCATGGTCGGCCACCTCGAAAGCGTGATGGACGACATCGGCTTTTTCAACCGCCGCAACAGCGAGCGCCTGATGCGACGGATGCAGAGCCTGTTTGCCCGCGCCAACACCGAAACCGAAGACATCGACATCTTGCGCGGTTTTCTCAATACGGTAAAACGCAACCTCAAATAAGGCCGTCTGAAATGAATTACGCCCTTGATGCCCTCTGGTGGCGGCTCACCGATCCCAACGTGCGCGATTTAGCTTCGTTGCTGACCGCGCCGCCTTTGTGGCTGAGCGGCTGCGAATTGCCGGTGCGCGAATTATTGGGCGAACAAGGCTTCCGCTATCTGCTCGCGCTCGATGAAAATCCCGCGCCCTTACAAGCGCATTTGCAACAAGAAGCCCCGTTTGCCCACCGCTTGGGTTTTTACGCCGAAAGCCTGCTGGCCTTTTGGCTGCAAACCGCGCCGCACGCGCAGCTTCACGCCCGCAATCTGGTGATAAACGATGAAAACGGCGCAACCCTCGGCGCGCTCGATTTCGTCGCCGATCTCAACGGCCAAACCCACCACATCGAACTGACCTGCAAATATTACGGCGACAAACAAGGCAGGCCGTCTGAAATGGTAGGGCTGAACCGCAGCGACCGCCTTGCCGACAAAGCCGCCAAGCTGCAACAGCAGCTGGCCTGGTCGGCGCAAACAGCAGGGCAGGCCGCCCTGCAAGCCGCAGGCATCAACCCGCAAGCCATCCGGCGCGTTTCCATCGTGCGCGGCATCGGCTTTGCCGCCGCAAACGCCGCATGGTGCAGCGCCCCGCTCAACCGCCACGGCTGGCACGGCCGCTATCTCGAAGCCGCCCAAGCGTGGCCGCTTTCCGAAAGCTTATCCCCGCAGGCCGATTCGCAAACACGCTACTACCCGCTGCCCCCCATGCACCTGCTCGCCCCCGCACGCGTGCCGCCCGTTTACGCGCTGACAGCAGAGGCGCTGAACGAAGTGGCATACGGGCAAGTGGCACAGTTGGAATTGCGCCCCGACGGTTATTGGCACGAAGTGGCGCGCATGATGAAGGGCAGGATGGCGTAAAAGCCGTGCCCGCCTGAAGCCCCAAGGCCGTCTGAAAAGTTTTGTTTGAGAAAGCTTTTCAGACGGCCTTGATATGGTTATGATGTTGGAATTTCAATTGCAGATACTGCGGAAAGAGAAAGTATGTTGGGGGTGGGGGTATTATTCGGATTGGGGTTGTGGCTGCTGTTGACTTATTTTGTCGCGAGATTGGGCGGTAAGTTGACTGCTAATTTAGGCTGGGGAAAGTGGCCTGGGATTTTCTTGGGATTCATGTTGATAATGGGTGGTTTTATTGTTTACTGGATATGGGAATATATTGCTGTTCAAAACTATGTTGCTAAATTATGTAAGGAGGAGGCGGGAGTGATTGTGTATGTGCCACCAGAAGAGTGGCGCAAACAGCTAGGAGAGAAAGAATGGGAAAAAAATGTTAAGCTTGATTATTTTGAACGTCAAAATCACCCTAGGGATGAAGTGCTTTGGGATGGAAAAATGTTTCGTCAAGTTGCTAAAGAAAATTCACGGCTCGGAATTTATTCGTATACAGGTGAAAAAAAAATGTTTACTGTTAAATTTATTAATCTCGTATTAGATACGACTAATGGCCAAAAAATTTTATCGGTTACTTGGTTCTCAACAGGAGTTGGAGCTTGGCTAGCAGGAGGAAGTTTTAAATTATGGTTAAATACAATACATACTTGCAGTGATAAAGAAACAGCTTATTTTAATGCATTGTTAAGATTGTATTCAACAAATTCATCAATGGATAAGTAATAAAAAATATTACATTATTTACATTCACGGAAGCTATGAAATGTCTGTCCAAAAAATATCTGATTATATCTATCTTGCAGAAATAAGTTATGGTGATTTTTCTAATCTGCATATAAGCGTAGAAGATGCTATTAAAAGCCCTCTTAATGGTGATAAACCTGTAAGCTTCGCAAAATTAGTTACCGATAATTACTCAGTAGCCGCCCACTGGAAAGACCGCTCAGATGAAAGCAGTTTTTCTGGCACCCTCTTTGTAGGCAACGCTGATACAGAGAACGAAGGAAACTATGTACTGGCTCTAAAAGGTACTTTGGAAGTAGTCAAAGACCTGTTGGTTACCGATGTTGCCGATATTGTCAACGACGGCTTGGCGCATCATCAAATCGTCGATTTATACAATTTTTGGCAGCAGATTACGACTGAAGAAGAGACAATCTATCATGCCGCAACCATCCGCACCGTGCCGTTAACCACCTTCTCCATTACTGCCGAGGCATTGCAGGCTTATTTTCAGGAAGAAAAATTGTGGGAGCAGGGTTATTTTTTGGATACGGGCGTATTAAAGCAAATCGTTTTTCAAGATTCCGATGTGCTGTATCAGGATGAGCGTCAATTCGGTTTGGGGGTTGATGTCAAGTCGGTAACGGTTACGGGGCATAGTTTGGGCGGCCATCTGAGCGCGGCATTCTCGCGCCTGTTTCCCGAGGCGACCGAGCATGCTTATATGGTCAACGGGGCGGGCTATGGCGCCAAGCTTGATGTGTTGGGTAATGCGGCGGCTATCAGCGGCTTTAATATTTATTCTGTATTCAATCGTTTGAAAGGTGCCTCTGCTTTTGACAGCGGCAAAATCACCAATATTGTCGGCGATGCCAATATGGATTTTGTGGCGCAGGATTGGCTGGTCGGTTTGGCGCAGCCGGGTAAGGTGGAGCGGCTTTTTATCGAGCAGCCTGATTTGCTGGCCTCGGCATTCGGCCACGGCTCCGACCAGATGAGTGATTCGATGGCGGTGGTGGATTTGTTTGTGAGGCTGGACGATACCCTTGCAGACAAGCCGCTTGGGGAATTGCTGGCTTTGGCGGATGTGATTCTGGCGGCGGGCGCGCGCGATAACGGCGATACGCTGGAAACGCTGGTTGAAAAGCTGCATGCGCTGCTTACCGGCGATGACGGCCTCACCGTGGTCGGCGGTGACCGCAACAGTCTTTATACCGGTATTTTGGAAGTGCAAAAAGTGATTGAGGGTTTGGGTGACGGCAAGCCGGATTACCGTTTGGAAGCGGTTTCGGATACGGTTGCCGGGCTGGCTTTGCAGAATGATGAAAATGCGCCGGCTTACCGCTATGCCTTGCAGCAGATGAATCCGTTTGTGTTGCTGAATGCTGATTATGCGGTGCACAATGCAAACCACGAGCTGGAAATGTGGAGCGCCGAACATCCTGCGGGGATGACGGAAACCTATATCTTGAAGCGCGGTGACATGCTGCGGGAGATGATGCAGGATTTTACCGAGCCGTTGCCGTTTATGCGCGATGTGGAATATGTCGATGCGGCCGGCGGCATCAGGCTGGAAACGACGGATGTGGCTGATGCGCCGCTGGTGGCTTTTGCGGCGGACGGGCAGGATGTGCCTGTCGGCAGCGTCAAAGGCGATTATCTGTTTGGCGGTGATGGCAATCAGACTTTGGACGGCAGGGGCGGTCATGATTATCTGGAAGGCGGTATTGGTTCGGATACTTATATCATCCGCAACAACGATACTGTTTTCGATGCCGACGGGCGGGGCAGGCTGGTGTTTGCCGACGGCGATGTGCAGGCGGCGGCGTTTTTCCGTTCGCCTTACGGCAGCAATCATGTGTGGCACAGCGAGGCGCGGGATGCGGGCGGCGCTGCGCCGCTGCTGACGGCCATCCGCTCGGGGCAGGATTTGATTGTGGCGCATGTCAACGGTGAAGATTCGGCCACGGTGAGGGATTTCTTTTCCCTTGCGGCGGAAAACGGCTCCGGCGGCCTGAGCGGGCTGGGCATCAGTCTGGATGTGGCGGAAAAAGATGATGTGGAAGCCGTGCGTTATACCGCGGGCTCGCTCAATCATTACAATGTGTTTTATCTGAATCACAAGGTCTACACGCAGCTGAACGGCGGCAATAAAGACGATATTGTATTTGCGGGCGGCTCCGACGGCGTGGATGCGCGCCTGGGCGGCGGCAACGACCGTATTTTCGGCAGCTCCGTGGCCGACCGCATTGATGGCGGCGACGGGCATGACAGCATCAACGGCAGCGCGTATGTGCCGGCCAATACCACCCGCCCGAAGGAAGAGCTGGCGCTGGATGCGGACATCATCATCGGCGGTGCGGGGCGCGACCTGATTAACGGTATGGCGGGCGACGATATTATTTATACCGGCTTTGAAAACGAACATCTGCTGACGGGCGGCAACAACGAGCGCGGCGACTGGGCATTGGGCGCGATGGGCAATGATACGCTCTACGGCAGCACCGAGCGCGATTTCCTGCAGGGCGGCGCGGATGCCGATGTGGTTTACGGCGGCGCGGGCGATGATGTGATTCTGGGCGACGGCGGCATCGGCGCGGGCAGAAAATCGTTTAACCTGACAGGCACAATGCCGTATACCGGGGTGGAATACAACCATATCGGTCTGGGCGCTTGGAATCCTGTGGTGGTCAATATTCCCGGCACGACGCTGGCCTTGGAGCATGTGTTGCAGGAGGGGGATGCAAACGGGGAATACAAGCCGACGGCGCTTTATCTGTTTCCGGCATCGCACCCGGATAATGACAAGTGGACGCTGGAAATCGACCATGAACAAGGCGACTACACGCTCACGACCACGGTTGCGCTCCATGAGGATGAGCACCGTGTCGCCCAAGGCGGCGCTGATTTGCTGTTTGGCGGCTACGGCAATGATTTGATTGTCGGTCAGAGCGGCTCGGATTATCTTTATGGCGGCCAAGGCGACGATATTCTCTATGGTGATGACAATCGGGAAGATATTGAGGATTACGGCCATGATTACCTCAATGGCGGAGCCGGTAACGACAAGCTCTATGGTGGCCGGGGCGATGATGTTTTGATCGGCGGCAGCGGCAGCGATTTGCTGGCGGGCGGGGAAGGGCTTGATGTGTATGAATTCGCCTTGGCGGATTTGCAGAATGCTGAAGATACCGATACGGTGATAGATGCCGACGGGCAGGGGCGCATTCGTATTGACGGTGTGGGCATCGAGCAATATGCCTGGCTGGCCGACGGGGCGGATGCCGTGCAATGGCGGGCACCGGGCGTCGGCTTGACGCTGTCGCTGTCGGGCAGCGACTTGGTGCTTTCGGGCGATGCGTTTGCCGCGAAAATTGTGGTTCAAGGTTTTTCAAACGGCAGCCTGGGGTTGAATCTGCCGCCGCCGGCCGAGATTCCGGAAGAACAGCCGGAGCTGCCGGAAGAGCCGCAACCTGATTTGCCCGAGCCTGCCAATCATGCGCCGGTGGCCGCCGCTGCTTTTGATACGCAAAAACTGACGGCGGGCGAAGCATGGGCGTATACCCTGCCCGAACACCATTTCAGTGATGCCGACGGCGATACGCTGGCCTACAGCGTCACCATGGCCGACGGCAGCCCTGTGCCGGAGTGGCTGGTTTTTGATGCGGGCAGCCACACGCTGTATGGTACGGCGGAATCGGCCACCGCTCTGCAATTGAGCGTGACGGCGTCAGACGGCAGCGGTGCGGCCGCTTCCTTGCCGCTGCTGCTGGATATTGTGCCTGCCGGCCGTTACCAAAGCCCGGAACGCACGCTGAGCGGCGAAGAAACCGATGACATCATTCATGGCTCGGATATGCGCGAAGATTTGAACGGCTATGGCGGCAACGATACCATTTATGGCTATGGCGGCAATGATGTCATCAACGGCGGAGCCGGTAATGATTATCTTGAAGGCGGCGCGGGCGCAGATACTTATGTGTTTGCCGAAAGCTGGGGGCAGGATACGGTGGTTGCAGTCAATGGCGAAGACCATATGTATTTCAAAGATACGCTGTTGTCGCAAATCGGCTTCAGCCGTGATGGTGCGGATTTGCTGATGACCAAGACGGATACGGCAGACAGCATCCGGATTGTCAATCAGTTTGATGTGCTTGCAGAGGATGATGTTTTGGGCATTGTAAACTGGGAGTTTGCCGACGGGGAGATTTTGCTGGCGGCCGATGTGTATGCGCTGACGGATAATGGGCATGAGGCTGCCGCGCAGGCGGATGGCTTGGCCGGTGCGGCAGCCGCTTCCGGCGGCGGTGCTTATATCCAGGATGTTTCCGCGCTGAACGCGGATATTTACCATCCGAATATTGCGCTGACGGCAGCAGTCATGTAAGGCAGCAGCGCGCCTGTCATCCCGACCAGCCTTCATCCGCAAAACCGGTTTTGCGGATGAAGGCTGATTGGATTGATGCTGGGCAATTGTCATGCGCAGGCAAAAATATATTTTGTCCTGTCATTGTGGTACACTTGCAATTTAAATTTTTACCCCCAATTTGCGGGAAAATGAATGCACAAAGCGGGCAGAAAGCCTGCTTTGGATTGTTAACATCAACAGAATTAAGGGCTTATAATGAGCGTAACTGTAGAAACTTTGGAAAATCTGGAACGCAAAATCGTGCTGACCCTGCCGTGGGCGGCCATCAATGCAGAAACCGACAAACGCTTGAAACAAACCCAACGCCGCGTGAAAATCGATGGTTTCCGTCCGGGCAAAGCGCCGTTGAAAATGGTTGAATCAATGTATGGTGCAGGCGTGCAAAATGATGTGATGAACGAGCAGGTTCAAAAAGCGTTTTACGATATTGCTGTGAGCGAAGACCTGAAAGTGGCCGGTATGCCGCGTTTTGAAGGCGTGGAGGAGCAAGACGATCAAGAAGCCTTTAAAGTGGCCGCCGTGTTTGAAGTATTCCCCGAGATCAGCGTGGGCGATTTGTCGGCGCAGGAAATCGAAAAAGTCACCGCAGAAGTGGGCGATGCCGAAATCGACAAAACCATCGACATTCTGCGCCAGCAACGCACCCGCTTCAACCACGTCGAGCGCGAAGCCGAAAACGGCGACCGCGTCATCATCGACTTTGAAGGCAAAATCGACGGTGTGCCGTTTGACGGCGGCAGCTCTAAAAATTATCCGTTCGTGTTGGGCAACGGCCAAATGCTGCCCGAATTCGAAGCCGGCGTACTCGGCCTGAAAGAAGGCGAAAGCAAAGACGTGGAAGTCAACTTCCCTGAAGATTACCACGGCAAAGACGTGGCCGGTAAAACTGCCGTCTTCACCATCACGCTGAGCAATGTTTCTGCGCCGGTATTGCCGGAAGTGGACGAGCAGTTTGCCAAAGCTTTGGGTATTGAAGACGGCGATGTGGCCAAAATGCGCGAAGAAGTGAAGAAAAACGTCGAGCGCGAAGTCAAACGCCGCACCCAAGATCAAACCAAAGAAGCCGTGATGGAAGCCTTGCTGAAAGCCACTGAAATTCAGCTGCCCAAAGCGCTGGTAGCTGATGAAGCCGCCCGTTTGGCTGCCGAAATGAAACAAAACTTCGTTAATCAAGGCATGGCCGATGCCGCCAATCTGGATTTGCCTGCCGATATGTTCAACGAACAGGCCGAACGTCGCGTGGCTTTGGGCTTGATTCTGGCCAAACTGGTTGAAGAAAACAAACTGGAGCCGAGCGAAGAGCAAATCAAAGGCGTGGTGAGCGAATTTGCGGAAAGCTATGAAGACCCGCAAGAAGTCATCGAGTGGTATTTTGCCGACCAGCAACGCCTGCAAGGCCCGACTTCGCTGGCGATTGAAGCGAATGTGGTGGATTTTGTGCTGGGCAAAGCCAAAGTCAGCGAAAAAGCCCTCTCATTTGACGAAGTGATGGGCGCGCAAGCCTGAGTTATGCCGCCAACGGCTGGATATTAATTAAAAAGCACCTAAGTCGCCCCTTTAGCGCTTTGGTGCTTTTTTATCGAAAATGATGAAAAGGAGCAAACATGATTCCCGAAATTAGCAACAACTACTTGGTGCCGACCGTGGTCGAGCAAAGCGGCAGAGGCGAGCGCGCGTTTGATATTTACTCGCGCCTGCTGAAAGAACGCATTATTTTTCTGGTGGGGCCGGTCAACGACCAAACCGCCAATCTGGTCGTGGCGCAGCTCTTGTTTCTGGAAAGCGAAAACCCGGATAAAGATATTTTTCTGTATATCAATTCCCCGGGCGGCTCGGTAACGGCGGGCATGTCGATTTACGACACCATGAATTTCGTAAAACCCGATGTGTCTACCCTGTGTCTCGGTCAGGCGGCCAGTATGGGTGCGTTTCTGCTTTCTGCCGGTAAAAAAGGCAAACGTTTCGCGCTGCCCAACAGCCGCATCATGATTCACCAGCCGCTCATCAGCGGCGGTTTGGGCGGTCAGGCTTCGGATATCGAAATCCATGCGCGCGAGCTGCTGAAAATCAAGGAAAAACTCAATCGTTTGCTGGCCGAGCATTGCGGCCGTGATTTGAGCGACCTAGAGCGCGATACCGACCGCGACAATTTCATGTCGGCCGATGAAGCACAGGCTTACGGTTTGATTGACCAAGTGTTGGCAAATCGCGACAGTATCCAGCTGTAAGGCAAACAAAAAGCCGTCTGAAAAGTTTCAGACGGCTTTTTGTTTTTGTTTGATAGCCACTTAAATCGGGCAACACATTTTGTATGCAAGGCAGCAATGCCGTATGCAGTGTAAGTTCGGGATAAACCGGTTACTTTGGGAAGATAGAAATAGTTGCTTATCCGGCCATTTGCCCCTTCCTCTTCTTCGAGCTGCAAGAACAGAGAGGAAATAAGTGGCTGAAATACCAACACTTACTCAAAATAAAATGTTTATCCCGAACGCCGAACGCATGTTGGTTTGGCTGTAATTAGTGATGGTGGCCGTGTGCGCCGTGTGCGTGGCCGTGGGCAATCTCTTCGGCGCTGGCATCGCGCACGCTGTCTACCGTTGCCTTGAAGCGGATTTTCATGCCTGCCAGTGGATGGTTGCCGTCAACCACGGCTTTGCCGTCGGCCACGTCGGTGACGCGGTATACGAACACATCGCCGGTTTCCGGATCGTCGGCTTCAAACATCATGCCCACTTCCACATCTACCGGGAATACGCTGACGTCTTCAATGCGCACCAGCTCCGGGTCTTGTTCGCCGAAAGCATCGTCGGGCGACAATACGACATCAACCACATCGCCCACATCTTTGCCGTGGAGCGCTTCTTCCACCAAAGGGAAAATGCCGTCATAACCGCCATGCAGATAGGCAATCGGTTGTTCGGTTTGGTCAATCAGCTGGTCGTTGGCGTCAAACATTTCGTAGTGGAGCGTGACAACCGAATTTTTTGCAATGGCCATGTGTAATCCTTTAGAGGTGGGTAAATGCCGTGAATGAAATAGACCCTGAAAATAATCAACCGCAGGTCATTTGACAAGCCACTGATGGCAAGGCGTGGCAATATTCCGGCGGCTCGGGAATTTAACTTGGAAATATCTCATTGTAGCATAGGCGGAAAGAGAAGGTTGGACAAGCTGGATGCCTTTGATGCTGCACTTTTCGACAGATACGGCAGTGGTTGGATGGCTGCTGTGAATATTGTCGTTTTTTTACAACTGCCCTGTGTTGCCGTTGAGGGGGCGCATATTTTGCCAGTAAATACTTTTTTTTGTTATTTGATTTCTTAAAATTTTGAAATATCAAGGTAAACTGAAAATTTATAATAAATTTACCGACTAAATACACTATTTTGTTTGAACTTATTATCGGCTTTGCATGACTAAACAGCATATTCTTACAAAGCTGTATGTCAGTTTCGTTGCATTGCCATAGGCGCTGCGGCATAATTGCCTACAGATTCAGTAATGGATTTTTGTTGTAATCGGTCATGTTCAAGCATGACCGGATTTAGTTATTCTTCAAGTTTTGATCAAATAAGAGAAGGTATTGAAAATGAAAAAATCACTGTTTGCTGCTGCTTTGATGTCTTTGTTCCTGGCCGCTTGCGGCAATAGCGCCGATAAAGCGCAAGAGGCCGCTGCTTCTGCTGCCTCTGAAGCTGCCGCTTCTGCAGCCTCTGAAGTAACTGCCGCCGCTTCTGAAGTGAGCGCTGCTGCTTCTGAAGTTTCTGCTGCTGCCTCTGAAACAACTGCCGCTGCTGCTTCTGCTGTTGATGCCGCCGCCTCTGCTGTAGATGCTGCTGCTTCTGAAGCTGCTTCTGCCGCACAATAATCCTATTTCATCGGAAATAGATGCGAAGCAGGATACTTGCAAAAGTATCCTGCTTTTGCTTTGTCTGCCAACTGCAGGCAGTGTTAACCGGTATAGTATATAGTCGGAGAAATGAGATTCTGATACAAGGCGGCGAGCCGCAGACAGTACAGCTAGTACGACAAGGCGAGCCAACGCCGTAGCAGAAACTAGTTTCTTCGACTATATCGGTTTTCAGACGGCCTGTATCACTGTAAATTAAGTGGATTAAAATAAAAAGGAGGCAAGGCGGGTTAACGCCGTATCGTTTTTATTTTGGTGTACTATTTATAGTGGCTAAACTTAATATCTGCCTGGCTGGATGGGGAAATGTTGAAATCAGAATTGAAAAAAGCATTGGGTGCATTTTTGTCGGAAAAAGAAATCGTGACCGATGAAAAGCCGTTTTTAATCGACCAGCGCCGCCGTTATGTCGGCGAGGCCGATATTGTTGTGCAGCCCGATAGTGTGGAAAAAGTGCAGGCGCTGATGCGGTTTTGCTCTGCTCATAAAATCGCGGTGACGCCCCAGGGCGGCAACACCGGTTTGTGCGGCGCGGCAGTACCGGCGGGTGGTGTGTTGCTGAATCTGGGCAGGCTCAACCGCATACGCGGCATTAATCTGGCGGATAACGCGATAACGGTGGACGCTGGCGTGATTCTGCAGCATGTGCAGCAGGCGGCGGCTGAAGCGGGGCGGCTGTTTCCGCTGAGTTTGGCCAGCGAAGGCTCTTGCCAGATTGGCGGCAATATTGCCTGCAATGCGGGCGGTTTGAATGTGTTGCGTTACGGTACGATGCGCGATTTGGTGCTGGGGCTGGAAGTGGTGTTGCCCAACGGCGAATTGGTGTCGCATTTGCAGCCCTTGCATAAAAACACCACCGGCTATGATTTGCGCCATTTGTTTATCGGCAGCGAAGGCACGCTCGGCATCATCACCGGCGCCTCTCTGAAATTGTTTGCCCAACCGCAAACGGTGGAAACGGCATGGGTGGGCGTGGGCAGCATTGAGCAGGCGGTAACGCTGCTTACGTTGATGCAGGGCAGATTTGCCGAGCGCTTGTGCAGCTTTGAGCTGATCAGTGAGTTTGCGCTGGGTCTGTCATCCGCATTCAGTGAAATCGGCAAGCCGGTTGACGCGCCCTGGCATGTGTTGCTGGAGCTTGCCGACTCGGTGCGGCGTGATGACTTGGGCGATTTGCTGGCGGAATTTTTGTTTGAAAACGATTTTGAAAATGCAGTATTGGCGCGCTCGCAATCGGAGCGGCAGAATTTGTGGGCGTTGCGCGAAAATATTTCCGCCTCGCAACGCAATCTGGGCGCCAGCATCAAGCATGATGTCGCCGTGCCGATTGCGCATGTGGCCGAATTTGTGCGCCGTTGCGAGCCGGCTTTGAAGAAGGCGTTTGATGATATCCGGGTGGTGGTGTTCGGCCATCTGGGCGACGGCAGCCTGCATTACAATGCTTTCTTGCCGCAGGTATTGGGCAATGACGTGTATCAATATGAGGATGCGGTCAATACGATTGTGTATGAGAATGTATTGTTGTGTGAAGGCACGATTGCGGCGGAACACGGCATCGGCCAGGTGAAAAACCAGTGGCTGCCGAGCGTGCGCACAGAAGCGGAAATCGCGCTGATGCGGGCAATCAAGGCGCAACTTGATCCGGATAATTTGTTGAATGCAAATAAATTGTTGCCTTGATAAAAAATAAGGACATAAAATAGAGCCGTCTGAAAGCACTTGGTGATGCGTTCAGACGGCCTTGTTTTATTCAGCGCATAGTCCGTCTTATTCTACTCCGTTGAGATAAATTTTCCAGCGTATTTTTGGATTACATTTTGTTTCATGACCTAAGTCAAAATAGTAATTTTATTTCTTGAAAAATGCTTACTAAGCCAAAAGGATAAGAGTATCCTAATGGCTATAAATTTTCTTCTCATATTGTTTATCTAAACCAAAACAGGAGTTTATCATGGCTAGCACCACACAAGAGCGCCCCGCCGCCTGGGCAGGCTTTCAATCGGGTGATTGGGAAAAAGGCGTTGATGTACGTGACTTTATCCAAAAAAACTATACGCCTTATGAAGGCAAGGGCGATTTTCTGGCTCCGGCTACCGAAGCTACCACTCGTTTGTGGGATGATGTGATGGAAGGCATCAAGGTGGAAAACCGCACCCACGCGCCCTACAAAATCGACTCGCAAATAGTGGCCGGTATCAACAGCCACGAAGCCGGTTATATCAACAAAGATTTGGAAACCATCGTCGGTCTGCAAACCGACGAGCCGCTCAAGCGCGCCATCATGCCTTACGGCGGCCTGAAAATGGTGATGGATTCCTGCAAAATCTACGAAAGCCCTCTCAATCCGGAAGTGCAAAAAGCGTTTACCGAATACCGCAAAACCCATAATCAGGGCGTGTTTGACGTTTATACCCCCGATATCCGCAACTGCCGCAAATCAGGCGTACTTACCGGCTTGCCGGATGCTTACGGCCGCGGCCGCATCATCGGCGACTACCGCCGTGTGGCGCTTTACGGTATTGACTTCCTGATGGCCGACAAAGTGGCGCAATTCAATTCTTTGCAAGCCGACTTGGAAGCCGGTAAAGATTTGGAAGAAACCATCCGCCGCCGCGAAGAAATCAACGACCAACACAAAGCGCTCGGCCAAATGAAAGAAATGGCCGCCCGTTACGGCATGGATATTTCCGTACCCGCCACCAACGCCCGCGAAGCCGTGCAATGGACTTACTTCGGCTATCTGGCTGCGGTGAAATCGCAAAACGGCGCCGCCATGTCGTTTGGCCGCGTGTCTTCTTTCCTGGATATCTACATCGAGCGCGACCTGAAAAACGGCGCCCTCACCGAAAGCGAAGCGCAAGAGCTGATTGACCATTTGGTGATGAAACTGCGTATGGTGCGTTTCTTGCGTACTCCGGAATACGACGAACTGTTTTCCGGCGACCCGATTTGGGCAACCGAATCTATCGGCGGCATGGGCTTGGACGGCCGCACGCTGGTGACCAAAAACAGCTTCCGCTTTCTGCACACTCTTTACAATATGGGCCCGTCTCCCGAGCCGAACATTACCGTATTGTGGTCTGAGCA
Organism: Neisseria sp.; assembly: GCA_030538415.1. GTDB lineage: Bacteria > Pseudomonadota > Gammaproteobacteria > Burkholderiales > Neisseriaceae > Neisseria. Next base: position 20,006 of record JAUNTY010000022.1, read on the forward strand.
GCTGCCGGAAGGTTTCAAACACTTCTGCGCCAAAGTATCCATCGACACTTCGTCTATCCAATACGAAAACGATGACTTGATGCGCCCGGATTTCGACAGCGACGACTACGCCATCGCCTGCTGCGTGAGCCCGATGGTTGTCGGTAAACAAATGCAGTTTTTCGGTGCCCGCGCCAACTTGGCCAAAACCATGCTGTACGCCATCAACGGCGGCGTGGATGAAAAATCCAAAGCCCAGGTAGGCCCGAAAACCGAGCCGATTTTGGATGAAGTGCTGGATTACGATACCGTGTTGAACCGCATGGATAACTTCATGGACTGGCTGGCTACCCAATACGTCACCGCCCTGAATATCATCCATTACATGCACGATAAATACTCATACGAAGCCGCTCTGATGGCCTTACACGACCGCGACGTGAAACGCACCATGGCTTGCGGTATCGCCGGTTTGTCTGTTGCCGCCGACTCCTTGTCTGCCATCAAATACGCCAAAGTACGCCCGGTGCGCGATGAAAACAACATCGCCGTAGACTTCGAAATCGAAGGCGAATACCCGCAATTCGGCAACAACGACGACCGCGTAGACAGCATCGCCTGCGATTTGGTAGAGCGCTTCATGAAAAAAGTGGCTTCCCACAAAATGTATCGCAACGCCATTCCGACCCAATCGGTGCTGACCATTACCTCCAACGTGGTATACGGCAAAAAAACCGGTAATACGCCCGATGGCCGCCGTGCAGGCGCTCCGTTTGGCCCGGGTGCCAACCCGATGCACGGTCGCGATGTGAACGGTGCCGTGGCTTCCTTGAGCTCTGTGGCCAAGCTGCCGTTTGAGTTTGCCAAAGACGGTATTTCCTACACCTTCTCGATTGTGCCGGGTGCTTTGGGTAAAGACGAGACCTCACGCGAGAAAAATCTGGCCGGTTTGATGGACGGCTACTTCCACCACGAAGGCGGCGTAGAAGGCGGCCAACACTTGAACGTTAACGTGTTGAACCGTGAAATGCTGATTGAAGCGATGAACGATCCCGAATCTTACCCGCAGCTGACCATCCGTGTGTCCGGTTACGCGGTGCGCTTCAACTCGCTCACCAAAGAGCAACAGCAAGACGTGATTACCCGCACCTTTACCGCCAGCATGTAAGCGGAAAAGCCTTGCAGGCAAAACATGCCGGGCAGCGATGCCCGGCATTTCTGCACCTGCCGCTTGCAGGCGGGCGGAGTTTTTATAGCGAAATAAAATAAGAAAGATACAAGGCGGCAAGCCGCAGACAGTACAGGTAGTACGGCAAGGCGCAGCTAACGCAGTAGATTTCTTATTTTATTTCGCTATACAACATCCGGGCTTGAAGCGACGGCAAATGCGCGCATATTTAGCAACGTGGATGTCATGCAAAAAGCCGAAAAAAGCATTGTGATTACAAAAGCTTTCAGACGGCCAATCCTTTATAATAGATTGCGCCGGAACAAAATCAGATTCTGAAAAGACACACATATGAACATGAAAACCTACCCCATTGAAACCGCCAGCCCCGAGCCTGCCGCGGCAGGCCACCGCCACTATCACGGCAAGGGCATCGTGCATTCCATCGAAAGCTGCGGCACCGTCGACGGCCCCGGCCTGCGCTTCGTGCTGTTTATGCAGGGCTGCCTGATGCGCTGCCTTTATTGCCACAACCGCGATACATGGGACATGCACACCGACAAGGCGCAGGAATTGACGGTAGAAGAAGTGATGAAGCAGGTGATTTCCTACCGCCATTACCTGAAAGCCACCGGCGGCGGCGTAACCGCAACCGGCGGCGAGCCTCTGCTGCAATATGAATTTATCCGCGACTGGTTCAAAGCCTGCCACGCCAACGACATCCACACCTGCCTCGATACCAACGGCTACGCGCTGCATTACGACGCCATTCTGGACGAATTGATAGACCACACCGATTTGGTGATGCTCGATTTGAAACAGGTTGATCCGGAAATCCACAAAGTATTGGTGGGCATTCCCAACACCAAAACCCTGCGCTTCGCCCGCTATCTGGCCGAGCGCAAGCAGCCCACGCGCGTGCGCTATGTGGTTGTGCCGGGCTATACCGACGACGACCGCTCGGCGCATTTGTTGGGCGAATTTATCGGCGACATGGAAAACATCGAAACGGTGGAGCTGCTGCCGTATCACGAGCTGGGCGCGCACAAATGGGAATTGTGCGGCGACGAATACAAACTCAAAGGCGTGCATCCGCCACCCAAAGAAACCGTGTTGCACATCAAGGAAATTCTCGAAGGCTATGGCAAAAACATTATTTATTGAACAATATGCCGAAAAGGCCGTCTGAAACAGCCGTAGCGTGGGCTCTGCCCACGAAAACAGCGCAGGCCGTCTGAAACAGCGGCAGAGTTTAACCAAAACGCAGATGAACCCCGCGCTTATTTTAATTTCAAGTTGTTCTATTGATTTGGTACGCTAAGAAAAAAATACTGTTATGAGTCGGTATCAGCCGAAAAGGCCGTCTGAAACCTTTCAGACGGCCTCTGTGTTATCATGCGCGCTTCTGGCAACAAGGAAATATTTGTGGATAAAACCGTTTACCTCTATACCGACGGCGCCTGCAAAGGCAACCCCGGCGCGGGCGGCTGGGGCGCACTGATGCGTTACAACGGCCATGAAAAAGAGCTTTTCGGCGGCGAAGCAAACACCACCAACAACCGCATGGAGCTCACGGCGGTAATCGAAGGCTTGAAAGCGCTCAAACGCCCCTGCCGTGTGCAAATCTGCACCGATTCGCAATATGTGAAAAACGGCATGGAAAGCTGGATACACGGCTGGAAGCGAAACGGCTGGAAAACCGCCGCCAGGCAACCGGTAAAAAACGATGATTTATGGAAAGCGCTGGATGCAGAAGTAGGGCGGCATGATGTGCATTGGGTGTGGGTAAAAGGCCATGCCGGTCATGCGGAGAATGAAAAAGCCGATGAGCTGGCCAACAAGGGTGCCGCTCAATTCACCTGAACGCAAACAGCACCGATTGAGGGGAAGATGCCCCAGCGGGTTGTGCAAAACATTAAAGCAGCAGGTCGGCAGTTGCTGTTTTTTCGCGCTGCCCAAGGTCGACGTGTTTTCAGGCGGGCGGGAATCTGAATTTAAAGTTAGGTTAAAAGGCCGTCTGAACGCTTTTTCAGACGGCCTGATACATTAAAATAAGCCGCTGTAACCCATTTATCCGATTAAGGCTGACACATGGATACCTGCCCGATTTGCAGCGCGAAAGACGAAGAAATCTTGTGGCAAAACGAAAAGTTGCGCGTAATTGCCGTGCACAACGAAGCCAATGCGCCCGCTTTCTGCCGGGTTGTCTGGCAGGCGCACGTGGCGGAAATGACCGACCTTGCCACCGCCGAGCGCGATGAAATCATGCACAAAGTGTATCAGGTGGAAAGCGCCATGCGCCAAGTATTCAAGCCAGCCAAAATCAATCTGGCCAGCCTCGGCAACATGGTGCCGCACCTGCATTGGCACGTGATTGCCCGTTTTGAAAACGATGCCAATTTCCCGGCGCCGGTTTGGGCGGCGCCACAGCGCGAAGCAGCCATGCGGCTGCCGCACGACTGGCCGCAACAAATCCGCCGCCTGCTTGAGGCTGAGCCCGCCCGCAGCGCGCAGTGATCACATTTCCGTAACCCATCGCAAACATCCAGCAATAAGGAAGATTATGTCCTGGCAACCTTCCCGCCGCCATTTTTTACGTGCATCCGCCGCTGTGGCAGGCGCAGGCCTGTTGCAGGCCTGCGGCACATCGCAGCAGCCCGACAAACGTTCACCTTCTACCCAGGCCAGACCCGTGCAACCCAAACCACCCGCCAGCCGCAGCCCCGGCGACACCGTATTGCGCGTTGTCGCACCTTCGGGCTATGCCGAAAACAGCAGCCGCATCGAAACCGGCCTGACGCGCCTGTATAACGCCGGTTTCACCGTTACCAACCAGCAGGCAGCCTACCGCCGCTACCAGCGGTTTGCAGGCAGCGATGCCGAGCGGATTGCCGATTTTGAAGACGTGGCCAAAGGGCGCGTGGCAACGCCGAAAGTGCTGATGGGCTTGCGCGGCGGCTATGGCGCGGCGCGACTGTTGCCGCATATCGACTTCGCCAGCCTCGGCGCCCGCATGCGTGAGCGCGGCACCTTGTTTTTCGGTTTCAGCGACGTGTGCGCCATCCAGCTGGGTCTGCTGGCCAAAGGCAATATGTCGAGCTTTGCCGGGCCAATGGTCTATAGCGAATTCGGCAAGCCGCAGCCCAGTGTTTACACCATGGATGCGTTTATCAGCGGCAGCACCAACAGCGAAAACACGCTGACCATATCCGCCATCCAGCGCCGCGATGTCAACGTGGAAGGCACATTCTGGGGCGGCAACCTGAGCGTGCTGGCTTCGCTGGCAGGCTCGCCCTATATGCCCGATATCGACGGCGGCATCCTGTTTCTCGAAGACGTGGGCGAGCAGCCTTACCGCATCGAGCGCATGCTGCAAACGCTTTATCTATCCGGCGTGTTGTCGAAGCAGCGCGCCATCGTGTTCGGCGATTTCCGCATGGGCAATATCCGCGACGTGTATGACAGCAGCTACGACCTTACTGCCGTCATCAACACCATCCAGCGCGTGGCCAAAGTGCCGGTGCTGACCGGCTTCCCGTTCGGTCACATTACCAACAAGGCCACTTTCCCGCTGGGCGCGCATGCCAAAATCCGCAGCAGCGGCAGCGGCGGCTATTCGGTCACCTTCAGCGGTTATCCCACCCTGAACGCAGCCAGCCTGAGCCTGGATACTCTGCTGCCGCCGCCGGTGATTTTCGATTCTTTCGGCACTTCGTTTGAAAGCGCGCCTGTAATGGAAGACAACGTGCTCGAATAAGCTTAAACCCATGCAAGAGCCCAAGGCCGTCTGAAACATGTTCAGACGGCCTTGGATTTTATGGTTTTTAGATATTTGATTGTATTGGATTATCTATGGTTTTTAGGCCGAGGCACTTGCAAAAAATAACCGTCGCACCCGCGCAGGCGGGTGCGACGGGCAGGGGAGTTTTGCAAAGGCCTCAGGCCGTCTGAAAGCTTTCTTGCTGTATGGTTGGCATAAGGCCGTAGCGTGGGCTTTGCCCACGAAAAACGGTTGCACCATCATCGATTAAAATAAAAAACGGGTATCCGAAGATACCCGTTTGATGGCGGAAAAGCGTTTAAACCACGGCTTCTTCTTTTTTCTTCTGCGGTTTGGCCAGATTGTCACGGTCAAGACCGAACATCAGCAGCAGCGGGCTGGCCACCAACACGGAAGAATAAATACCGAACACAATACCGATGGTCAGCGCCAGCGCGAAGCCGTGCAGGGCAGCACCGCCGAAAATCAGCATGGAAAGCACCATGGCCTCGGTCGAGCCGTGGGTGATGACGGTGCGGCTCATGGTGGCGGTGATGGCGTTGTCGATGATTTTCGGCACGCTCTGGTTGCGCATCGTCGGTTTGCGGAAGTTTTCACGGATACGGTCAAATACCACCACCGATTCGTTCACCGAATAACCGAGCACGGCCAGAATACCCGCCAAAACCGTGAGCGAGAATTCCCACTGGAAAAAGGCAAAGCAGCCGAGAATAATCACCACGTCGTGCATGTTGGCGATGATGGCCGCCACCGCAAAACGCCATTCGAAACGCATGGACAGGTAGATGATGATGCCGACAATCACCATGCCCAAGGCCAACAGGCCGTTGGTTACCAGCTCTTCACCTACCTGCGGGCCGATAAATTCGACCTGCCGCAGGCTGACGTCGGGATTGTCCTCTTTGAGCAGGTTCATGACGTCATTGGACAATTGGGCGGAGGTGAGGCCTTCTTTATTCGGCAGACGAATCATGATGTGGCGGTTGGTGCCCATTGCCTGCACCTGCACTTCGCCGACATTGAGCGTATCCAGTTTCTGGCGCACATTGTTGACTTCCGCACCTTGTTCATACTGCACTTCCATCACCGTGCCGCCGGTAAACTCGACCGAATAGTTGAGGCCTTTGCTCACCAGAAAAAACACGGCGAGGACAAAAGTGAGCAGCGAAATAAACGTGGTGAGCTTGCCATAGCTCATAAACGGAATATCGCGTTTGATTTTAAAGAATTCCATAGTGTTTACTCCTTGGCTGCCGCTTGGGCTTCGGGTTTCCACACCGAGCCGATGGACACGTCTTTCAGATGGCGGCGGCGGCCGTACCAAAGGTTGACCAGTGCGCGAGATACCACCACCGACGAATACATCGAGGTAAGAATGCCCAGGCAATGCACCACGGCAAAGCCGCGCACCGGACCCGAGCCGAAAATCAGCAGCGCGATACCGGCAATCAGCGAAGTGATGTTGGAGTCGACGATGGTCGCCCAGGCATGCTGGTAGCCCAGATTGATGGCCGTCTGCGGCGGCGCACCGTTGCGCAGCTCTTCGCGGATACGCTCGTTAATCAACACGTTGGAGTCAATCGCCATACCCAGCGTGAGCGCCAGCGCGGCGATGCCGGGCAGCGTCAGCGTGGCTTGCAGCGCTGACAGAATCGCAATCAGAAACAGCAGGTTGGCTGACAGCGCAATCACAGAAAAGATGCCGAACATGCGGTAGTAAACAATCATAAACAAGGCCACGGCGGCAAAGCCCCACAGCGTAGAATGGAAACCTTTCTGAATGTTTTCCTGGCCAAGCGACGGGCCGATGGTGCGCTCTTCCACAATCTGCATCGGCGCGGCCAGCGAACCCGCACGCAGCAGCAGCGAAGTGTCGTTGGCTTCGGCGGTGCTCATGCTGCCGGAAATCTGCACGCGGCCGCCGGTGATGGCGGAACGGATAACCGGCGCGGTCACCACTTCGGCTTTACCCTGATCAATCAACACCATCGCCATGCGTTTGCCGACATTGCGCGAAGTGAGATCGCCGAAGATGTTGCCACCGGCATTATCCAGATTGATGCTCACGGCAGGCGCGCCCATTTCATCGAAGCTCGGCTGCGCATCGTTGATGTTGTCGCCGGTCAGCTCCACCTGCTTGTTGACCAGCGTGGGCACCGGTTGCTCGCCCGCGGTATAAAGCAAGTCGTAGCCTGAAGGCACATTGCCCGCCAGCGCGGCCTGCATATTCGCCGGGTCGTCATCCACCATGCGCACTTCCAGCGTGGCGGTGCGGCCGATGATGTCTTTGGCCTTGGCGGTATCCTGCACGCCCGGCAGCTGCACCACAATGCGGTCGGCGCCCGATTGCTGGATGACCGGCTCGGCCACGCCCAATTCGTTGACGCGGTTATGCAGGGTGTTGATGTTTTGCTTCACCGCATCGGTGCGCACCTTATTAAGCACGTCTTGAGAAAGCGTGAGCACCAAATCGTTGCCGTTGGGGGTCAGCGTGGCTTCGGGCAGGATTCTGCGCAATTCGGGCAGCGCTTTTTGCAGATCGGCGCTGTCCTGGAAGGGCACGGTGAGGTTGTTGTCGGTCAGGCGGGCGGTGCCGGTGCGGATGTTTAGGCGGCGCAACTCGCGGCGGATGTCGCCCGAATAGCGCTCGAATGTTTTCTGCATCGCCGCCTGCATGTCCACCTGCATGGTGAAATGCACGCCGCCACGCAAGTCGAGGCCGAGAAACATCGGATTGGCCTTGATTTTCGCCATCCATTCCGGGCTGTCGGCCAAGAGGTTGAGCGCGGTGATGTAGCCGTCGCCCAGCGTATTTTCAATCACATCGCGCGCCCTGAGCTGGGTTTCCGCGTCGCTGAAGCGCACTTTGAGCGAATTGTCGACGATAAACATGCCGTCGGTCGGAATATTGGCAGCCTGCAAAGCGGCGGTAACGCGCTGCTCGGTCTGATCGTTGATCACGATGGCCTGTCGGTTGGTGGATACCTGCACGGCCGGCGTTTCACCGAAGAGATTGGGCAGGGTGTAGACAATGCCCAAAATCAGGGTGAGCGCAATCAGCAGGTATTTCCAAAGCGGATAGCGGTTCATGTTAAACCTTTATATTATAAAGACAAACAGCCGCAGCAAGATGCGGCGGCTTTTGCGGGAGCTTGAATCAAGCAGATTTGCTGGCGATGGCGTTGCGCTCTACTTCAACGACCACACCTTTGGCGATTTCAACAGAGAAAAACTGCTCGCCCACGTGGGTGATGGTGCCTGCAAAACCTGAGGCCAGAATCACGCGGTCACCGCGCTTGAGCTCGGCAATCATCGCCTGGTGTGTTTTGAATTTCTTTTGCTGCGGGCGCATAATCAGGAAATAAAACACCACCAGAATCAGCGCCAGTGGGGCAAATTGCATCAACATACTCGGTTGGGCAGCATCGGCGGCGTAAGCGAAATCAATCATGTGTTGTCCATTCTAAATTTAGTGTTTGGTGAAAACGGCAAGCGGTTTGTGTCACCGCTCAAAGTGGGCTATTTTAAAGGGCGGAGCAGATTTTTCCAAGAAATTTCCGTATTATTAACCATATTTATCAGAAAGGCCGTCTGAAAAGGCTGCCATAATACAGTCGGAGAAATGAGATTCTGATACAAGGCGGCAAGCCGCAGACAGTACAGATAGTACGACAAGGCGAGCCAACGCCCTAGGGCATCCTGACAGCGCAGCGGTGTCGATTTACGGGTGCTTTTTGCCCCTGAAAACGCATCTGCTGCGTTAAAAAGCCTCGCAAGATGTCCAATCTTGCTGCGTTTTGGCTGGTTTTACTAGCGCAGCGTGTAAAACCGCCCTCTTTGAGTAGGCTTGCATCTGCATTTTCAGGAACAAAAATCCCCTCATAAACAACACCGCTGCGCTGTCAGGAAGCACTAGCGGAATCTAATTTCTTCGACGATACATCCAAACCAAGCCGGAAAGGGAAATAGGTGTGAAAGTGTGGTTGAGAAAGCTGCTCGGGCGCAGGCCGCGCAGCGCATGGGTGAGCCACCCGATTTTTATGCAACACGAGCCGGGTAACGGCCATCCCGAATCGGCGCAGCGCCTGGCCGCCATTCAGGCCGAGCTGCAAGCCCAGAACATATGGTCGAGGTTCAAATACATCGAAGCGGAAGAAGCCGGCGACAAACAACTGGCCTTGGTGCATCCGACCCGATACCTCAATTTTCTTGAATCCGTGCAGCCGCAGCCCGGAAAAATCTACCGCGTCGACGACGATACCGTCATGAGCCACAGCTCGCTTGCCGCCGCCCGCTACGGCTCCGGAGCCGTCATCCGCGCCGTCGACAAAGTTGTCACCGAACACGCCTGGCACGCCTTCTGCGCCATCCGCCCGCCCGGCCACCACGCCCAGAGCGACAAGGCGGGCGGCTTCTGCCTGCTGAACAATGTCGCCGTCGGTGCCATGCGCGCCATCGCCGAACACCGCCTGCAACGCATCGCCATCATTGATTTCGACGTGCATCACGGCAACGGCACCGCCGAAATTTTCAAAGACGACCCGCGCATCCTGTTTCTCAACAGCTGCGAAAGCGATTTATACCCCTTTCCCAACCCGGCCGCCGCCGGTGCCAATACCGTCAATCTCGTTTTTCCGCCCGCCACCGGCAGCCTCGAATTCCGGCGGCAGGTGCGCACGCAATGGCTGCCGCGCCTGAACGCATTCAAGCCCGAGCTGATATTGCTTTCCGCAGGATTCGATGCCCACCGCGACGACGAAATAGGCCGTCTGAACCTGCACGAAGCCGATTACGCCTGGCTCACGCATAAAATCATGCGGGCAACCGACGAATGCAAGGGCCGCATCGTCTCCGTGCTCGAAGGCGGCTACCAACCCGACAGCCTCGCCAAAAGCGCAGCCGCGCATCTGTATGTGCTCACCGGCATGGGCAAACCACCGTGTGCGGTGCTGTATGATAAATACTTGAAAACGCTTGAACAATAAAAGCGCTTAATCAAACAAGGCCGTCTGAAAACGTTTCAGACGGCCTTGTTTGATTGTTATTTGTTAAATTATGTTTTTTAAGGATAAAAAATGTTTTCAATATGCTGTTTTGATGAATATACTCTCAACGAGATAACTTAAAAATACGATTCCCATATTGGGGATTGGATATTGGAAATGGTGAGAATGATTTTTTTAGAATCTTATTATTACTGGGTTTGGCAGGGCAATGTGTAAGAGAAATGGTAACTTGAGAGATATCAGCAAACATAGTTGGTATTGAAAATTAAGATGCGCATCTATGGCACAGCACCCTACAGGCAGGCTACGCTTGCTTCATATGATATTGTTTGCTTTTGTTCGGGATATTGATATTTATGAATAATATTATTTTTTTAACAAAATTATTTTCCGCTTTCTATTTTATAACCTTATATTTATATCATTATTTCTCTCGAGATATCAAAAAAGATATGGCCACGTTAACTGCAAAAAATAGTGTCAGTGTTTATGAAAGAGTATGCGAATTAAGGTTGAAAGGAGACAAGAAAGCTAAAATTGCATATATAATTTATTGGATATGTGCTTTTAATCTTACAGTTTTATTTGGATTGGTTATGCTTATTGAGTTTTCCTGAAGTGATGATGTATTCAATTTAAATGTAATAAATTATTGGTATTTTAATCGATAATCATCAATAATTAATAAATAGTTAAGGTGGAGCTATGGTTGATAATAAAAAACAAATTTTAGATACAGCTATCAAAATGAATCAAGATGCTTTAGATGCGACTGTAAATGGAGCGCAGTTGGCAGATGCGGCCAGAGGAGGTGATTTAATTGCTGCCACTTCAGCTTTGGTGGGTGCTTCTAGCTTAATGCCTGGAGCTTTAGGTTTGCCGTTTTCACTTGCAGCTGTGTAACTTTCCTTTGCTTCATTAGCAAATAAGGCTGTCAATAACGAAGGTATTGCTGCATCTGACCTTCTTTCAGCTACTGCAGCGATGCTTGGCCTTGTTAGTGATGGTATAGAGACGGCGGGTCAAGCATTATTACCAACTGGAGTTGGTACAGGTGTTGGGGCTGCTGTGCATGGAGTTGGTAGTAGTGCGGGGCTGGGTAGTAGCCTAATTGCAGCGGCAGCATATACCATGTCACAGTCAAAAGTAGATGCTGCAATTTGGGATCCTCAAAAACAAACTGGATTGCCTACAGTTTCTGATATTGTGGATAAACTGCATGAGACATTATCGGGTAACAATAGCGATTTTAATAATGCAATAAATGATGCAAAGGCGACTTTAGGCGATGCTGTTTCACGAGCATTGGATGGTTTGTCTGATGTGTACGATATGGCAGCAGATGCATTGAATGCATCAAAAGATGATATATATGATTTATTTGATAATCTCCTTAATAAAGCCTTGGAGGGTGAAAAGGCATTCGGCGATTGGCTTAAAGACAAATTCGATGACATTGGCGACTGGTGGGATCAGGCGCAAAAAGACTTCGGCGACTGGTTTATTCCGTTTGCCAAAGATTTGGGCGATTTAATCAAGCTGCCTTGGGATGGAAAATATCATATTGTCGACCCGATGGTATTGGATTTGGATGGCGACGGGATTGAAGTGATGGCGGCCAAGCAGTATCAGGGTGCTTTGTTTGATTTCAATAAAGACGGTATCCGCGTATCGACAGGCTGGATTAAGCCTGACGACGGTTTGCTGGTCATCGACCGCAACGGCGACGGCGTGATTAATAACGGCGGAGAGTTGTTTGGAGATGCCGTCGTTTTGGCCGACGGCGCGGTTGCGGCGCATGGCTATGCCGCGCTGGCAGAATTCGACAGCAATGGCGACGGCAAGGTGGATGAGGCCGATGAGCAATTTGCCGATTTGCGGGTATGGCGTGATTTGGATTCAGACGGCATCAGTGATGGCGGTGAGCTGTTTACTTTGAACGAGCTGGGCATTCAATCGCTAAATACCGCTTATCAAAACACCAATACCGGGTTGGGCAACGGCAATATTTTGGCGCAAAAAGGCAGCTATACCAAAAGCGACGGCAGCACGGGGCTGATGGGCGATGTGAATTTCTGGACCAATAATCTTTATGCCAGCTATGCCGATAAAATCGAGCTGACTGCCGAGCAGATGAAGGCCGCTAATTTGCAGGGCATCGGCGGTTTGCGTGATTTGCGCGAAGCGGCGGCGCTTTCCGACAATTTGAATGAAGTATTGAAAGCTTATTCTCAAGCGGAAACCAAAGAGGCGCAGCAGGCATTGCTGGAGGAAGTGATATGGCAATGGGCATCAACCAACCCTTATTTCGGCGCCAATATTACCGTTGGCAACCAGCTTGTTCAGACGGCCTCGGAAGGCATCGCGTTAACTCCTGCGCAATTGCAAGCCATGCAAAACCAGCGTTTTGTGATTACGGATGAAATGAAACAGGCGGTGGATGAAACAACCAGAAAACTGGCTGTTGTCAATTCGTTCAGCGGCATTCGCTCCGCCTTTATCGGCGTCTATACATGGGATGGCTTTAACAAAGTTATCGAAGTTGCCGACAAACAATATGCAACTTTAATGCAAAGTGTTTATGAAGGGCTGTTGTTTCAAACCCGTTTGCAGCCTTATTTGAATGCCGTAACGCTGGTTTTGGCGGATGGCGCATTTGAGGTGGATTACAGCGGTGTACCTCAGGCTTTTGATAAGGTGTATGCGGAAAATCCGCACAAAGCGTTCGTGGATTTGGGTGAATTTATTGCTTTTAATCATCATAATCATCTTTCAATTTTTGATGATTTAAGCGTCCGCTTTACTCGATTTACTCAATCGGCCGTTAATGTGGGCTTGTTTGAAGAATATGGTCAAACATTAGGTGCAGAGGCATTGGAAAAATTAGGCCATAAACTCGGTGGTACAGGAAAGGATATATTTCACGGTAATCATCTTGCTAATTATCTGATTGGAGAAGGTGGAGATGATGTACTCTCTGGTGGGGACGGTGATGATATTTTGTCAGGAGGTGATGGAAATGATGTGCTGTATGGTGGAAATGATAATGACACTCTGATTGGCGGCAGCGGTAACGATATATTGTATGGTGGTAGTGAGGCAGATACTTATATCTTCTCAGTCGGTCACGGTCAGGATATTGTCAGTGATTCCGGCCAGAATCTAGCGCAGACCAATACTTTACGTTTTGAAGATACAACCTCTACCGATGCCGTTTTCAGCCGCAGCGGTAATGATTTGCTGCTTCGTGCCTATAGTGGAACCGATGATTTATTGACCGTTCAAAACTATTTTGGCAGTAGCAACTACCGCTATCACCAATTTGCCTTCGATGACAAAACCATCACCGCAGCCGATATGACCAATATTACCGTAGCAGGTGGCGGCAGCGACAAAAACGACAATCTTTATGGTTGGGATACGGTTGATATCATTAGCGGCGGATTGGGAAATGACCATATCAGCGGCGAGAACGGCAACGACAGGCTATATGGTAATGAAGGTGATGACAGTCTTTACGGCGGCAACGGCGACGACCATCTGGAAGGTGCTGACGGTAATGACCGTATTGATGGCGGTAATGGCAACGATTATTTGGATGGCGGAGAAGGCAATGACCGTTTGAATGGAGACGCAGGCATCGATATCTTGTTGGGCGGTGCCGGGGATGACCAGTTGTCGGGCGGTAATGAGAATGACACTCTGATTGGCGGCAGCGGTAACGATATATTGTATGGTGGTAACGGAGCCGATACTTATATCTTCGCAGCAGGCCATGGCAGGGATATCGTCAAAGATTCAAGTTACCATAAAGAAGATGTCGATACACTATTGTTTCAAGATGTGTTGTCATCCAATGTGTTATTTGAAAAAGACGGAGTTAATCTACTTATCAAAGCTTTCGGCGAAGAAGAGCAGGTGAGCGTAGCCAATTATTTCAGCGGCAGTAATTACCGCTATATGCAGTTTGCGTTTGAGGATAAAACTCTGTCTTCTGCAGAAGTATCCGCCGGCATCGTATAAACCGGAGTTGCAGTAAGGCCGTCTGAAAAATGGTTCAGACGGCCTTTTGTTATGCATGGTTTATATATGCATTTGTGTTTTCAGCCAATCCAGAAACAACTGCTTGCGCGGGTCGGCCTCAAACGCGGTTTCCGACAGCAGGTAATAGGCCGAGCCGTCGGGCCGGAAGCCGTGCGGGGCGGTGAGGATGCCTTGGCGGATTTCTTCCCGCACCATCCATTCCGAAGCGATGGCGCAGCCCAAGCCCGCGATGGCGGCCTGTATCGAGAGGTAGAAATGCTCGAAATAAAGCGCGTTTTCCGGCGCATCATCGGGCAGGTCGTCATGTTGCAAGGGCTGTTTTTCCCATTGCACCCAGGCATCGGGGCGGGTATGGGTGTGCAGGCGCTTGCATTGGCTGGGATTGGAGCGGTAAACCGGCCCCGTGCGCTCGTCAGCCAGCCGCTCGGCAAACCAATTCGGCGGCCAATCAAAATCATTGCGACGGATGGCGACATCAACCGCCTGCCTGCCGAAATCCACCTTGCCGCCTGCCGCCAGTATCACAATTTGAAAACCGTATTCGGCGGGAAAACGGCCGATGCTCGGAATCAGCCATTTCATCGCCAGCGTCGGTTCGCACGACACCACCAAATCGCGGCGGCGGCTTTGCTTGAGCTTGGCGAGGGCATCGTTCAGCCCGTCGAAAAGCGGGCGGCAACGCTGATACAGGGTTTCGCCTGCGGGGGTGAGGTGCAGATGGCGGCCGCGTTTGACAAACAAAGCGGTGTCGAGGTGCGCCTCAAGCTGCTTGATCTGCTTGCTGACAGCGCCGTGGGTAACGTGCAGTTGCGCGGCGGCGGCGGTGAGGCTGCCTTGCTCGGCGGTGAAGTAAAAGCATTTCAGGCTGCCTAAGGGCAGTTTTTTAATATGTTCCAAAATCTCACCTATTGACTGAAAAAATGTCGATATTCGTTGACTGTGGTTTTCGGCAAAATACAGCGGAATTCTTGAAAAAATCGAAAGCTACTGTCATTCCGGCGCAGGCCGGAATCTACGGTTAAATTTCTGCAATATATTGTTTTAATAACATTTACAAGGCGGAGAAATGGATTTCGGCCTGCGCCGGAATGACGAAGCTGCAAAATTTCGATTTTTCAGGCATTTGATTTGAGGGCAGTTGCAAAGTTTCAGACGGCCTGATATTGAAAACGCGTGCGTACTTTGGAGTACGCACCCTACGCGCCGCGATGAAAAGTGGTCGGAAAAATAGTAACAGATTATCGGGCTTGAAAGGAGTAGAAAATGCAGGAAATGATAGCGGTCGCGCTGATCACCATTTTGGCGGTGGTCAGCCCCGGCAGGGATTTTGCGATGGTCACGCGCAACAGTTATTTATACGGCAGACGCGCGGGCTGGTGGACGGCGGCGGGAATCGCGGCAGCGGTGTGGATTCATGTCGGCTACACCTTGCTCGGCGTGAGCGTGTTGCTGTTGAAGTTTCCCGCGCTGTTTCACGGCGTGAAGCTGTTGGGGGCGCTTTATCTGGTGTATATCGGCTGGCAGACCTTCCGCCATAAACCGGTGAATGCGGATTTGGGTGAAGCGGCGGCGCGGCTGGGCGATGCGGCGGCGTTTAAAAACGGCTTCGTCACCAATGCGCTCAATCCGAAAACCACGCTGTTTGTGTTGAGCACGTTTACCCAAATCGTGCAGCCGCAAACCCCGTTGTGGCTTCAGACGGCCTACGGCGCGTTTATGTCGTTGGCGCATCTGCTTTGGTTTGCGTTTGTGGCGGCGGTATTGCCGAGCCCCGCAATCCGCAACCGTTTGCTGCAAAAACAGCAGTTTGTAAACCGCATCATCGGCGTGTTGCTGGCTTTGTTGGGGGTTTTGCTGATGGTTTCGTCGTTAAACGGATAGGGAGAGAAAAATGCAGCGTTATGCTTTTTTAGATTTGGAAGGGGTACTTTACCCCGAATTATGGGAAATTTACGCTGAGGAATTGGCTTTGCCGGCATTGGCGAAAACCACCCGCGAAGAGCCTGATTATCACAAATTGGTGCGGGAACGGATTGCCTTGCTGGGCGAACACGGCATCGGTTTGGCGCGGTTGGCGGAAATTTCGGACAAGGTCGGATTGCTGGCGGGCGCGGCGGATTTTGTGCGGCAGTTGCAGCAGCGGGGCTTTATAGTGTGTGTGGTGACCGATGCATTTCAGGAAATTATCGGCTCGGCGGTTCGGCAGTTGGGCATCGCGGAAATTTATCCGAACCGCTTTGTTTGCGACGATAAGGGTCGGATTGTTGCGGCGGATTATGCGAGAAAAACAGGCAAGCACGAAGTATTGCAGGCGAAATTGCACGGCAAAACTCAGGTTTGGTCGATGGCGGTAGGGGATACGTTTAATGATTTTTCGATGTTGGAATATGCCGACTGCGGCTTTTTGTTCCGCCCGTCGGATAGTGCGCGGCAACGTGCGGCGGCCTCTTTTCGGGTAACATGGGAATATCGGGAAATTTTGGCGGCGCTGGATGCTTGTTGAATCTCAGGCCGTCTGAAACTTTTCAGACGGCCTCTAATCAGCAAAACACCGCATTGAAAAAACACGCATTTTTTTATATAATCAGCCGTCTTTTTTCACAGGCAGGCTGCTTTTAAGGCAGGCTGCCTGAAATCATTATTTCACAGGGCAATTATGGCCAATATTCCGGAAGAAGTGCGCCGACGCCGCACGTTTGCAATCATTTCCCACCCCGATGCGGGTAAAACCACGCTCACCGAAAAGCTGTTGCTGTTTTCGGGTGCGATTCAGAGCGCGGGCACGGTCAAGGGCAAGAAAACGGGCAAGTTCGCCACTTCCGACTGGATGGAAATCGAGAAGCAGCGCGGCATTTCGGTGGCTTCGTCGGTGATGCAGTTTGATTACCACGAGCATACGGTCAACCTGCTCGACACCCCGGGCCACCAAGACTTTTCGGAAGACACCTACCGCGTGCTCACCGCTGTGGACAGCGCCCTGATGGTGATTGATGCGGCCAAAGGTGTGGAGGCGCAGACGATTAAATTGTTGAACGTCTGCCGCCTGCGCAACACGCCGATTGTCACCTTTATGAATAAATACGACCGCGAAGTGCGCGATTCTTTGGAATTGCTCGACGAAGTGGAAAATATTTTGAAAATCCGTTGCGCACCCGTCACTTGGCCGATCGGCATGGGTAAAAACTTCAAGGGCGTTTATCATATTTTGAACGACGAAGTGTATTTGTTTGAAGCGGGCGGCGAAAAACTGCCGCACGAATTCGATGTGGTCAAAGGCATCGACAATCCCGAATTGGAAGCGCGTTTTCCTTTGGAAATCCAGCAGTTGCGCGACGAAATCGAATTGGTGCAGGCGGCATCGAACAAGTTTGATTTAGAAGAATTTTTGGCAGGCGAACTCACGCCGGTATTCTTCGGCTCGGCGATTAACAATTTCGGCATTCAGGAAATTTTGAACTCGCTGATTGATTGGGCGCCTGCACCGCAAGGCCGCGATGCCACCGTGCGCGAGGTGATGCCGTCTGAAGAAAAATTCTCCGGTTTTGTGTTCAAGATTCAGGCGAATATGGATCCGAAACACCGCGACCGCATCGCCTTTTTGCGCGTTTGTTCGGGCAAATTCGAGCGCGGCATGAAGATGAAGCATCTGCGCATCAACCGCGACATCGCCGCTTCCAGCGTGGTGACGTTTATGTCGCACACGCGCGAATTGGTGGAAGAAGCTTACGCGGGCGACATCATCGGCATTCCCAACCACGGCAACATCCAAATCGGCGACAGCTTTTCCGAAGGCGAGCCGTTGGCGTTTACCGGCATCCCGTTTTTCGCGCCGGAGCTGTTCCGCAGCGTGCGCATCAAAAACCCGCTGAAAATGAAGCAGTTGCAAAAAGGCTTGCAGCAGCTGGGCGAAGAGGGCGCGGTTCAGGTGTTCAAACCGATGAGCGGCGCGGATCTGATTCTCGGCGCGGTCGGCGTGTTGCAGTTTGAAGTGGTGACCTCGCGCTTGGCGGCGGAATATGGCGTGGAAGCGGTGTTTGATTCGGCCTCGATTTGGTCGGCGCGTTGGGTGTCGTGCGACGACAAGAAAAAACTGGCCGAATTTGAAAAAGCCAACGCGGGCAATCTTTCGATCGATGCGGGCGGCAATCTGGCCTACCTCGCCCCCAACCGCGTGAATTTGAATCTCACGCAGGAGCGTTGGCCGGATATCGTGTTCCACGAAACACGCGAGCATTCGGTGAACCTGAACGCTTGATTGCGATGCCGACATTAAAGGCCGTCTGAAAAATATTTTTCAGACGGCCTTTAATGTTGTAAGCAAATATAGTGAAAACACTTAATTTTTAATACGAGACAGCAAGCCGAAGACAGTACAGGCAGTACGGCTAGGCGCAGCAACGCGGTAGTAGAAATTAAGTGTTTTCACTATAGCTGTCGCACCCGCGCAGGAGGGTGCCTGGGGCAAAGCGTAGCTTTGCTTGTCTACCTATTTTCTGATTCTAAGAATCCAATATTAATCATAGGTTTGTACATTTACAGGGCTGGCAGGTTTGAACTGAAGCGTTGCTTCAGACTGGGCACCCGCCTGCGCGGGTGCGACGGGCGGGGGAGTTTTGCAAAGGTTTCAGGCCGTTTGAAAAATGCTTTCAGACGGCCTTGCATGATTGATGGGGCGCGGCTGCTGCGGCGTTGTTGCGAAGGTTTGAAAGGGCGGCCTGTCGGGTATCGTCAGCATCGGGATGGCGCTTTTGCCAAAGTAAACAGCTCGGCCAGCGCGGCCAGGCGCAGGGTGTCGTTGCCCCAGCGGCGTGCTTTCAGGCGGCGCATCCATCGCATGGGGCGCACGGCGCTGTGGATGGCGGCGGTGATTCCGGCGGGCAGGGCGGCGCTGTGTTGTTGCCACAGGCGGGCAGCTTCGCCGAGTTGGCCGCGTTTTTGCAGCCACAGCGCGGTGGATTGCAGGTAGCACAGATAATCGCGGCTTTGGCAGCGCTCGAGGCTGAGGTAGTCGCCGGGGTCGTCTTCAAAGTCGATAAAGCCGATAACGCCGTCGCCGCAGACAATCATGTTGCGGGCAAACGCCTGGCTCAGGTATTGCCCTTGGTTGTGCACGCTTTGCAGCGCGCGCAGGCCTTGCAGCCAGTAATCGAGCCGCTCGGGGCTGTTTTCGATGTGGTGCAGCAGGGTGTGTTCGCCGATGTGGGTAAACATCAAGCCGTCGTCGGCTTCGGCCAACAGGCGCGGGATGCGGATATGGTGCCGGCCGAGCTGGCGCAGGCGGCGGGCTTCCAATTTCAGCGCGGCGCGGCCGCCGGGATTGGGCACGGGCTGGAGCGCGCCCAGATTCAATGACTTGGACAAGATGCCGAGCAGGGTGTAGCGCCATTGCGGAATGGTTTTGCCGGTTTTGCGCACCCACACCACGCGCCCGTCGTTCAGCGTGTGGCGGGCGATGGTGGTGTTTTGCTTGACGAGAATGGTGTCAAGTTCGGCGGTGTAATCGGTCATCGGCGGGCGTCTTGCAGGCGGTAATAAGTCGATCCGACGACAGAGGCGGCGCGGCGGACGGGTTTGCCGCCGGGGATGCTGTGGTGGCGCAGCGATTCAAACGGGCGCAGGCGGCTGTCGTCGCCCATGATGGCTTCGGCTACGGCGAGGCCGCCGATGCCGGTGATGGCCATGCCGTGGCCGCAATAGCCTTGCAGAAAATAGAGGTTGGCGGCCTGGCGGCCGAAATGCGGCGCGAGGTTGACGGTGATGTCGCAGTCGCCGCCCCAGGAGAAGTCAATGCGCGCCTCTTCCAGCTGCGGGAACACTTTCAGCATGTCACGGCGCACGGCTTCGGTCATGCGGCGGGCGTCGCGGATGAATTCGCTGTCTTTGCCGCCGAAGAGCAAGCGGCCGTCGGCGCTGAGGCGGTAGTAGTCGAGAATGTGGCGGTTGTCGCAGACAGCCATGTTGTTGCGGATGAGGACTTGCGCCGCTTCACCCAGCGGCTCGGTGGCAATCATGAAGGTGCTGACCGATAAGGCTTTGCTGTCGAGGCGGCGGAAGGGGCGGCTGCGGTTGGCGGCGGCAAAGGTGTTGACCGCCAAAACCACTTTGTCGCACTGGATGCTGCCTGCGGGCGTGTGCACCAGCCAGCCGCCGAATGCGGGCTCCATGTTGACGAAGGGGCTGTGTTCGAATAATTGCGCACCGGCGGTTGCGGCGGCACGGGCGATGCCCAGCGTGTAGTTGAGCGGGTGCAGGTGGCCGGAATTCGGGTCGTAAAGTGCGCCGAGGTAGCGTTCGCTCGCCAATTGCTGTTGCAGCTCGCTTTTCGTCCACATTTGCAGGTGGCCGATGCCGTAGCGGCTTTGCGCCTGCTGCTGCCAGTGTTGCAGGGCGTCGAGGTGGTGCGGGCGGATGGCGACGGTGGCGTAGCCGCGCGTCCAGTCGCAGTCGATTTGGTGGCGGTGCACGCGTTCGTCCACCAAATCAACGGCCACCATCGATTGTTGCCAAAACCAGCGGGCTTGTGCGATGCCGACTTGTTTTTCGATGGCCTGCATGCCGCAGGCGTAATCGCTGATGATTTGGCCGCCGCTACGCCCGGATGCGCCGTAGCCGATGCGGGCGGCTTCAATCAGGGCGACGCTGCGGCCTTGTTCGGCCAGCGGCAGGGCGGTGCAGAGGCCGGAGAGGCCGCCGCCGATGACGCAGGTTTCGACTTTCAGACGGCCTGCCAGTTGCGGATAAGCGTCGTGCGGGTTGGCGCTGTGGTGGTAATACGAGGGAATCAGGTTTTGAAAGGCGGGGTTTTGCATAAAATACCGTGTGCGGGTAGATGCTTTTCAGACGGTCTCTGGCGGCATAGTCGAATAAATGAGTTTCTGCTACGGCGTTGGCTCGCCTTGCCGTACTATCTGTACTGTCTGCGGCTCGCCGCCTTGTATCAGAATCTACATCTCCGACCATATGTTAAAGGTCGTCTGAAAAGTATCTGTGGATAAATATGGTGTGGCGTTTATTGTAAAAGGAAATTGTGTCAGGCATTTGGAATAATGCTTAATTTCAGGTAAAAAACAGGCCGTCTGAAACGGCCTGTCGGTGTTTACGATTGGCTTGCCTGCTCCAGCGCCAGCTTTTCCTGACGGTAGGCTTCGGCGGCTT
>JAUNTY010000087.1 GCA_030538415.1 Neisseria sp.
GAATGACGGATGGAATGGATATTTCCAAGAAAAAAGTATTTTGCAAAGGTCTCGGGCCGTCTGAAACACTTCGACAAGCTCAGCGCGAGTGTTTCAGACGGCCTTGTGTTGCTTTGCAAGCAAATCAATCACTGCTTTTCGGCGTGTAGCGCCCTGCCATGGCTTTATACACCATGTTTTCGTATTTCAGCACATCGTAGCGCTGGTTGAGCAGGTTTTGCGCCGAGCCGTATTCGCTGTTGAGCGCTTCGAGCCAGTCTTTCAATTCGTTTTTGCCGTATTGGTAGCGCACTTGGTAATAGCGGCTGTTTTTCTGGTCGAGCGCATAGCGCTTTTGCAGATTGGCCAGTGTTTGTTCGCTATTTTGGTATTGCAGGTAATTGCTGTTCACCTCGTTGAGCGCGGTGGTGAGTGCCTGTTCGAAATTCAGGCGGGCGCTGTCGAAATTGGCTTCGGCGGTTTTGTCTTCCCATTTGAGCGTCTGCCAGTCGAGGAAAGGCAGATTGAGCTGGGCGGAGCCGCCGAGAAACGGAATGTCAAACATGGTGCGCGCTTTGCTGGATGAAGTGCTCAACGAAGCGCCCAAGGTAATGCTCGGATACCAGCTGCGTTTTTGCGCATCCACGCTGCGCATGGCTGATTGCAGGCGGTATTCGGCGGCGCGCAAATCGGGGCGGTTGGCCAATACGGAAATCGGCACTTCCAGATTCACGCCTTTGGCGCTCAGCAGGCGGTATTGCGCCGGGTCGGCGGCGATGGCTTCGCCGGGCTTGAGGTTGAGCAGGTTGCGCAGGGTTTCTTCCAGCGTGTCGCGGCTGCTTTGGAGCGACAACAGGTTGTTTTGCGCGGAAAGCAGCGACTGGTTGGCCTGCGTGGGCTCGCTCGACGATACTTTGCCGTATTGGTATTTGGCGGCGGCGATGCGGGCGATTTCCTGATATTGCTGCACGGATTTTTCGGTGAGTGCAAGCGCTTCGTTGAGATAAGCGATGTTGAAATAGGCATCGGCCACATTGTTAATCAGCGTAAGTCGGGTGCTGGCCAAATCTTGCTGCGTGGCCTGATATTCCCACACCTGCGCATCGGCCTGGGCATTGAGCTTTTGCCACAAATCCAATTCGTAGCTCAGGCCGAGCTGGCTGCTGAAGCTGTTGCTACTGCTGCCGCCGGTTTTCAGGTTTTTGGAAGTAGAGGCGCCCAGCGAGCCGTTGAACGAAGGCACGAGGTTGGCGCCGAGAATATTGGCCTGATACAGCGCCTTGTTCACGCTGATGGCGGCTTGGCGCAAGTCGACATTATTGGCCAGCGCCTGCTCTACCAATGCATTGAGTTGGCTGCTTTGGTAAATCTGCCACCAGTCGCCGTTGACATCATAACGCTCGGCGGTTTCGGTGGCAGGCATCACTTGGCCGGTGGCTTCGAGCGTGAGGCCGGAATCGGCTTTATGGTTAATCGCGCAACCGCTCAGGGCAATCACCACAACCAAACCGGAGGCCGTCTGAAAAATGGTTTTTTGTTTCATGTAGATTCCTGAATCTTGTTCAGACGGCCTTTTTGATAATAGGCCGTCTGAAACATTTTAATCATGCGCCAGTGCATCAATCGGGTTCAGCTGCGATGCGCGCTTGGCCGGCATAAAGCCGAAGGCCACGCCGATGATGGTGGAGCAGGCCACCGCCGCAATAATCGACGCGATGGAAAACGACATGGCAAAGCTGGTCACAAACGCGTTGAACACCACGCTGATGAGGTAGGAAAGCAATACGCCCACCAGGCCGCCGATTAAGCAAATCAGCACGGCTTCAATCAGAAATTGTTGCAGGATATTGAGTTGGCGCGCGCCAATCGCCATGCGCACGCCGATTTCTTTAGTGCGCTCGGTTACCGACACCAGCATGATGTTCATCACGCCGATGCCGCCCACCACCAGTGAAATCAGGGCGATGCAGGAAATCAGCAGCGTCATGGTGCCTGTGGTACTCTCGATGGTTTGCTTGATGCTGTCGGAATTGCTCATGAAGAAGTCTTCGGTGCCGTGGCGCGAAATCAGCAGCTCTTTCAGGCTTTGCTCGGCCACTTGCGAGCTGACGTCGTCTTTCACTTTTACGGTAATCGAGCTGATATAGCGCTCGCCGGTAATCTGCTGCATCACGGTGGTATACGGCGCCCACATCTGCAATTGGTCGCTGCTGCCGAAGCCGCTGTTGTCGGTTGTGGTGACCCCGATGACGCGCAACGGGCGTTTCTTGAACAAAATAGTCTGGCCGAGCGGATCGGTGCCGTCGGCAAACAGCTTGCTTTGTGTGTTTTCGTCAATCACCACCACTTGCGCGCCGTTTTTCACATCGGCCGCATCGTAAAAACGGCCTTCCTTCAGCTTGATGCCGCGTACGTCGAAATACTGCTCGCCCGCGCCGTAAAGCTGGGCGGTAAGGTCGGTGTTGCGGTAGGTGAGCGTGCCGCTGCTGGAGGTCATCGGCGTGGCGCTTTCCACATAGCTCTGCTGGCTGATGATATTGGCATCGGCCACGGTCAGCGTTTTAATCCTGCCGGAGCGCCGGTCACCGAAGCCTTTGCCGGGATAAATGCTGATGGTATTGGTGCCCATCGAATTGATGCTCTCGAGGATTTTTTCCTGCGAGCCGCGCCCCAACGCTACTACGGAAACGACCGAAGCAATGCCGATGATGATGCCGAGCATGGTCAAAAGCGAGCGCATTTTGTGCGCCAAAATCGCCTGCACCGACATGCGAAACGATTCCATGAATTGGTCTTTGTAAAACGACCAGGAAATCTGCTCCTTGATGCTTTCTACCTTACTGGGTTTGATATCGGTGCTTTTGCTGTTGTCGGCGATGATTTCGCCGTCGCGGATTTCAATCACGCGGTTGGCGTTGGCAGCGATGCCGGGGTCGTGCGTGACCAGAATCACGGTATGACCCTGCTCGTGCAAATCGTGGATGATGTCCATCACATTGGCGCCGCTCTCGGTATCCAATGCGCCGGTGGGCTCGTCGGCAAGGATAATCTCGCCGCCGTTCATCAAGGCGCGCGCGATGCTCACGCGCTGCTGCTGGCCGCCTGAAAGCTCGCTGGGCTTGTTGGCTTCCTTGCTTTCCAAACCCAAATCGTTCAGCAATTTGTCGGCGCGCTGCACGCGGTCGGCATGATCCACGCCGGCGTAAACGGAAGGCAGCGCCACGTTGTCGCGGGCGTTGAGCGAGCTGAGCAGATTGTAGCGCTGGAAAATAAAGCCGAAGCGCTTGCGGCGCAAACCGGCCAATTCGTCGGGCGTCATTTCCGAGGTTTCGGTGCCGTCGATTTTGTAGGAGCCGGAAGAGGCGGTATCAAGGCAGCCGAGAATATTCATCAGCGTGGATTTACCGGAGCCTGATTGGCCGATAATCGCCACGAAATCGCCTTTTTCGATGGAAAGGCTCACATCTTTCAACACATGCACGCGGCTGTCACCGCTGCCGAAATAGCGGTTGATGTTGTTACATTCGATTAAGCTCATGATTGCCTGCCCTTACATCGGCGGGCGGCCCATGCCGCGGCCGGTCGAACTGCTGGTGGTGCCTGCTGCCACTTCAGACAAAATCACTTTTTCGCCTTCAGTGAGGCCGGATTTGATTTCGGTAGACATGCTGTCGCTCAGGCCGGTGGTTACTTCTTTTTCGGTGACGGCGTTTTCCTCACCCAACACGCGCACGTATTTTTTGCCGTCACGCTGCTTGATGGCCAGAGTGGGCACGCTCAACACCTTGTCGGCTGCGTTCACCACGATGGTGTTTTCGGTGGTCATGCCGATGTAGAGCGAACGGTCTTCATTCGGCACATACGCGCGGGCATAGTAGTAGATGGCGGATTCGGTGGTGTCGGTGCTGGTGGTGTAGCTGCCCTGCGACATGGTGGTCAGGCCGGGGTCGACCGAATCGAGCACGGCCTCGCGCGTGTTGTCGGGTTGCGACAGCGTGGTGAAATTGACCTCCATGCCCGGTTTCACTTTATTGGCATCGCCCTCGGCAATCTGCATCTTGTTGAGCATTTTGCTCAAATCGGCGATTTGCACGATGGTCGGCGTGGTTTGGTTGGCGTTCACGGTTTGGCCCTGCTCCACCACGATGGATACCACCGTGCCGTCCATCGGCGCAGTGATGCGGGTATAGCCCAAATCGGCTTCGGAGGTATTGATGGCAATCTGGGTTTGCTTAATGGACGATTTCAGTTCGGCTACTGATGCCTTGGCCGAAGCCAGCGCGTCTTCGGCATCTTCCAACTCTTCTTTGGAGGTGGCGTCAGCCGCCCACAGATTTTTTTCGCGCTTGTATTTGGTTTCGGCCGATTTCAGGGCGATTTGGGCGGAAACCAGCTGCGCCTGATAAGTTTCCAGCCTTGCCTTGTTGGTGTTGAGCTCGTTGACCTGGGTGGTGGAATCAATATCGGCAATCATGTCGCCCTGCTTCACTTCCTGGCCGATTTTCACATACAGCTTTTTAATCTGACCCGATGCCTGCGCGCCTACATCCACCAGCTGCGCCGCGGAAATCTCACCGGTGGCGCTGACAGTTTGGCGGATATCGGCGCGTTTCACCGGCTCGGTCAGATAATTGATTTCGTTTTTCGGTTTCAGCCACCACCAGGCACCCAAGCCGACGGCAAGCAGCAGCAGAACGCAGATAATCCACTTGATTGCTTTTTTCATGATATTCGGGACACTTTCATCTTGGTATGAACGAGCCGTCTGTTTCAGACGGCCCGTGTTGTAAAAACACCCATGCAGTAAAACGTGCAGAAGTATACTTTAATTCACCCGCCACACCAAGCAGCCAGCCAAGTAAATAAAAACGCAAGCCATTGTTATTAAAAATCTTATAGCAAATTCTTTTACACACTGGCGACAATAGGTTAACAATTACCGCCAAAGAATGTTGGCAATCTTACATGCTGCCTGCCGGCCGGAGCGCTTTTATCCGTAATTTAAACCTTTTGCCCCACAGCCTATCTACAAAAGCACCAAATTAAGCTAAAATTCCGCCGTCATCCACATTTATACCTGCATCATGGCAAACCGCCTGCCGAAACGGCCCGGTTTGCCGCACACGCTCATGAAACACACCCAACAAGGCTTTACCCTGGCCGAATTAATGATTGTCGTATTGGTCTTGGCCATTCTGGCCACCATCGCCTATCCGAGCTACGACACCTTCGTGCGCAACAGCCGCATCGAAAGCGCGCGCGCCGACCTGCTCGCCAATGCCCAAATGCTGGAGCGCTATTACGCGCAAAACCATCAGTTTCCTACCGCCAGCGATGCGTTCCAATTCAAGGAAAACCCGTATTTCGACATCGCCATCACCAGCCCGGCCAGCGCAGCGGCAACCGGCTACACGCTGCAAGCCAGACCGGCCAGCGCCAACAGCCAGGAAAACCGCTATCTCCGCCTCAATGAAAACGGCGTCGTAACCGTCTGCACGCCCAATGAAAGCGGCAGTGAAGATGACTGCCGCATCAAATAACCTACTTGACATTTTCCAGATAACATAAAGATAATCCCCCGTAATATTCATAAAAGATATTGACGGGGATTATTATGCCGTTTCCCTTACTCCGTAACCGTGGCTTTACCCTGCTGCAACTGCTGGTTACCCTGGCCATCGCCGCCATTTTGGCCGCCATCGCCCTGCCCGCCTACAGCCGCCACATCCGCGACACGCAAATCCAACATGCCCGTTCGGCGCTGCTGGAAAATGCTTATTTTTTGGAACGCTTTTACCAGCAACACCACAGCTTCAAGCGAAACTCCACCACCTGGCCCGCCCTGCCGGTTACCACCACCCATGCATTCTGCATCCGCCCGCAAGGCCAGGCCAAAGGCGCGCACGACAGCGAATTCACCCTGAAAGCCGTGGCTTTCGACAAAAACCGGGAGCCGCGCACGATTAAAATCAATGAAGATCTGGTGGCGGTTGTGTGCGAGACCACCAGCAGCAGCTGTGACGATGACGGCACTTATTTCAAGGGTGGCAGCGCGGTGGATAAGAAATGCACGGTTCTGGATTGAAACTTCCGACGGCTCCGCATAGTTTGCCCGCAATAAATTCTGGAGGCCGTCTGAAAGACAGGCCAAGACCTTTGCGAAACCTCCCGCTCGTCGCACCCGCGCAGGCGGGTGCCCAGTGCAAAGCGTAGCTTTGCTTGCCCGCTCATCTTTCTGATTTCAAAAACTCAAGCTGAATCATTGGGTTGCATATTACCAAGACTAACAAGTTCAAGCTGAAGCTGCGCTTCAGACTGGGCACCCGCCTGCGCGGGTGCGACGGTTATT
>JAUNTY010000023.1 GCA_030538415.1 Neisseria sp.
ACGACTGGATTCCCGCCTGCGCGGGAATGACGAAAATCTGGCGATTTTCTGTCTGCCTCAGGGAGAAATACATTTCTGAAAATCAAAAGATATTTCATTTGCTTATCTCGAACTCACGATTAGACAAGATCGAGACCTTTGCACAAAAATAACCGTTGCACCCGCGCAAGCGGGCGCGGCGGGCGGGGAATTTTGCAAAGGCTTGAGGCCGTCTGAAAGGTTTCAGACGGCCTCAAGCAGCTGTTACATCAACCGGATGGCTTTTCAATCTGCCGGTAGGGCAAGTTCGGCGGGAAAATCGGTCAATGCGGTTGTTTTGCACTTCCTGACATCGATATAACGGTGAGTGCCATCGGGTGATGCTGCGGCGTTTTGTATGATTAACCCGGATATGGCGCGCCGCCGGCTCGAGAGTCTGTCGAGGCTGGTGTAGAGGGTATAACGGTAGTTGCCGTTTTCCAAAGCCAAATTAACCCACGCGCTGCGCCCTTTGCCGTCCCAGCGCGGCGAGCGGGCAAGCACTTCTGCGCGGTCGTTTTCAAAGCGCAGTTCGGGTGTGTCTTTTCTGCCGTAACGGTAGCGGAAGCGGTCGTTTTGTTCGGTCACCAAAATTTGTTTGCCGCGTTGGTCGGTGCAGGAAAAAATCACTTTGCCTTGAACGGCGGCGGGAAAAGCCAGGGCGGCAAGAAAAAGGATAAGAGCGGCTTTGTTCATGGTTTCAGACGGCCTTTTCATCAAATTATGGCCAAATGATATATTTTTCATGCAAGTCTGCCAGCTCCCCTACCGTATGGTCTGCGGCGCGGCTTGCTACCTTGCATGAAAAATATATCATTTGGCCATAATTGCAAATTGTTTGGCTATGCCTTTTCAGACGGCCTGAAAGCCTACAAACCCAGCGTCCAGCTGCTGTCGGCGGGCGAACACAATTCTTCGTTGATTCGGTCGTAATGCGAGAAAATGTGTTCCACAATTTCGTCTTCATCATCAATGATGTGGAACAAATCCAGGTCGCATGCCGAAATCAGGCCGTTGCCCAAAAGCTGGTCTTTAATCCAGTCGACCATGCCTTGCCAGAAAGCGCGCCCCACCAGAATAATCGGCCGCGGCGGGGTTTTGCCGGTTTGCACGAGGGTGAGGCTTTCAAACAATTCGTCCATGGTGCCGAAGCCGCCCGGCATCACCACATAGGCGATGGCGTGTTTCACAAACATCACCTTGCGCGGAAAAAAATGCTGGAATTTGATGGATAAATCCTGATAAGGATTGCCGTGCTGCTCGTGCGGCAACACGATATTCAGCCCCACCGCCGGGCTTTTGCCCGCAAACGCGCCCTTGTTGGCCGCCTCCATGATGCCGGGGCCGCCGCCGGAAATCACCGAAAAGCCCGCATCGGAAAGCTTGCGCGACAACCTTTCGGTAAAAAGATAATCGGGGTGGTCGGGCTTGGTACGCGCGCTGCCGTAAATGCTCACGGCAGGCTGGATGGCGTGCAGCTCTTCGCCCGCCTCCACAAATTCGGAAATGATTTTCAACACATGGTAAGACTCGCGCGCCTTGATTTCGCGGCGGGCTTCTTCGTTCAGAATCGGGTTGGGCAGTTTTTGATACAGGCTCATTCAGACGGCCTCCGGGTGGGTGGATGGGTTTATTCTACCTAAATCCGCCCAATCGGCAAATGGCCGTCTGAAAAGAAATGCCCCGCTGCCGCGCCATTGATATAGCCAAAAATTATTTAGATAGCTTGGAATATTCTTTCTCTTTTCAGACGGCCTTGTTTATAGTTGCACACTCGCCCAACTACCCCCTGAGGATACCCGCATGAGCCTGCTTTCCGCCCGCAACATCACCTTGGGCTACCCGCAAAACGGCGGCATCAATACCGTGTTGCGCGATTTTTCTTTGGAGGTGCAAGAGGGCGAGCTTGTCGGCCTGATGGGCCCCAGCGGCGTCGGCAAATCTTCGCTGTTGCGCGTGTTGGCGGGCTTGGCCAAGCCGCTGGCGGGCGAAGTCGAGCTGTTCGGCAAACCGCTGACCAAGCCGCATCCGCGTTTGGGTTTCGTGTTCCAACAAGCGACGCTGCTGCCGTGGCTGAACGTGCGCGACAACGTCGCTTTCGGCCTCGATTTCCAGAGCCAGCCCGATTTGAGCCGCAGCGAGCGCAAACAGCGGGTGGATGAAGCCATCGAAGAAGTCGGCCTGGCGCACGCGGCGGAGCTGTTTCCCAGCGAGCTTTCCGGCGGCATGGCGCAACGCGTTTCCCTTGCCCGCACGTTGGCGCGCAATCCGGAAGTGTGGCTGCTCGACGAGCCGTTTTCCGCCCTCGATGCCGTTACCCGCACCGAAATGCAGGATTTGCTGCGCACGCTGATTAGCCGCCACCAAGCCAGCGCGGTGATGGTGACGCACGACATCGACGAAGCGCTGATTCTGGCCGACCGCGCCATCCTCATCGGCAACAAACCCGGCCGCCAAATCGGCGAATGGCGCTTGAGCCAACCCTATCCGCGCCACGATGCGCTCTTGGAAATGAACAACGAGCGGGTGGAAATTTTGCAGGCGCTGCGCGATGCCCACGGCCACAAACGGCAGGTGGAAACGGTGGAATTTGTGATTTAGGCCGTCTGAAAGGATAACCTTCCTAACCCCGTTTCAGACGGCTTTGAAGCAGATTCGTAGCGTGGGCTCTGCCCACGAACAAGCGGCCAATGTTTAGGGTTTCGCGGGCAAAACCCACGCTACACGATGGCTATCCGCCGAAAAGGGGCAACCTCCTTAACCCCGTTTCAGACGGCCTCAACATAAAAACACATACACAAGGAACCCCGACATGACCAGCCGCCGCGATTTTCTCAAGCTCGCCGCCCTTTTCAGCGCTGCAGGCAGCCTGCCGCTGTTGCAGGCTTGCGGCCAACGCGCCGCGCAAAATCCCGATGCGCCGCTGAAAATCGGCTACCTGCCGATTACCGATGCCACGCCCCTGCTGGTGGCGCACGCCGAGGGTTTGTTTGAAAAACACGGCATCAATGTCGAAAAACCGGTGTTGTTCCGCAGCTGGGCATCGCTGGTGGAAGCCTTTCTCAGCGGCCAGGTCAACCTGATTCACCTGCTCTCGCCGATGAGCATTTGGGCGCGTTACGGCAGCGCCTCGCCGATTAAAGTGGTGATGTGGAACCATATGGCAGGCTCGGCGCTCACCGTCGCGCCCGATATCGCCACCGTTGCCGACTTGGGCGGCCAAACCGTGGCGATTCCGTTTTGGTATTCGATTCACAATGTGGTGTTGCAGAAAATCCTGCGCGAACACGGCCTCAAAGTGGTGGAGAAAAACCCGCAGGCAGGCGAAGTGAAGCTCAGCGTGATGGCGCCTTCCGACATGGTGGCCGCGCTCGCCAACCGCGCCATTGCCGGCTTTATCGTGGCCGAGCCGTTCAACGCCGTCGCCGAAGCCAAAGGCGTGGGCAAGGTATTGCGCTTTTCCGGCGATGTGTGGCGCGACCATGCCTGCTGCGTGACCCTGATGCAGGAACACGACATCCAGCGCCGCCCCGAATGGGTGCAAAGCGTGGTCAACGCGCTGGTGGAAGGCCAGGCCTTTGCCGCCAAACACCGTGCCGACACCGCCGTGATGCTCTCCAAACAAGGCAAAAACCAATACACGCCGCACGAAGAAAAAGTGCTGCAAAACGTGCTCGCCCCCACGCCCGATGCCTGGGCGCGCTACACCGAGCTCGGCATCATCCGCCACCCCGAATGGCGGCAAAACCGCATCGACTTCCAGCCCTACCCCTATCCTTCCTACACCGAAAAACTGGTGGAAATGCTGAAAGAAACCCACATTGCGGGGGTGAACCGTTTTCTCGACGATTTAAGCCCCGCTCATGTGGCGCAGGATTTGGTGGACGACCGCTTTGTCAAACAAGCGGTGGAACGCGGCGGCTTCCAGCAACTTTTCGGCCTGAACGGCTGGACGCGCGAAGAAACGATTGTGGTGTGAGGTGATGACAGGCCGTCTGAAAACAAGCCTGACAAACAACATCAACTACAAACAATATATGCCGTCTGAATTAAAAAGCCGCCATACCCCTTTCAGACGACCCCAATAAAAACCAAGGAAACCCCATGCACACCGCCCTCAAAACCCCGCTCCTGAGCGCCACCGGCCTGCTGATTCTGCTGATAGTGTGGCAAATCGGTGCAAGCCTGTTGGCACAAACCATGCCCTTGGCCAATATGCTCGCCCCCTTGCCGACCTTCCAAAGCCTGTGGGAATTGCTTATCCACAACCAGCTTACCGGCCACATCATCGCCAGCCTCAAGCGCGTGGCGGTGGGTTTGCTGTGGGCGCTGGCGTTCGGCGTGCCCGTCGGTTTGCTGGTCGGCCAATCGGCGCTGGCGGAAAAGCTCACCGGCACGTCTTTTCAATTTCTGCGCATGATTTCACCTCTGTCGTGGATGCCGGTGGTGGTGATGCTGCTCGGCATCGGCGACGCACCGATTTACTTCCTGCTCGCCTTTGCCGCCGTGTGGCCGATTCTGCTCAACACCGCCACCGGCGTGAAATCCATCGATAAGCAATGGCTGCAACTCGGCCACTCGCTCGCTGCCACCCGCCGCGAAATGCTATTTAAAATCATGCTGCCCGCCGTGTTCGGCCACATCCTCACCGGTCTGCGCCTCGCCGTCGGCGTGGTGTGGATTGTGCTGGTGCCCTGCGAAATGCTGGGCGTTAATGAAGGCTTGGGCTATTTCATCCTCGACACCCGCGACCGCCTCGCCTATTCGGAGCTGATGGCCGCCATCGTATTGATCGGCGCGCTCGGCTGGCTGCTCGATGCCGGCATCCGCAAGCTGCACTCACGTTGGGTGCATTGAGTTTGATGGATGCCCATCATAGGTGGCAAATACTGCGCGTTTTATCAGATTATTTTTTATAGTCGTTCCGTTAGTTTGATACAGCGTTGCTGTGCCTTGCCGTACTATAGTCGGAGAAATTAGATTCTGATACAAGGCGGCGAACCGCAGACAGTACAGATAGTACGGCAAGGAGAGCCAACGCCGTAGCAGAAACTCATTTCTTCGACTATATAGCCGTCAATTTAGATTGAGACAAGGCCGTCTGAAAGATTGCTTTCAGACGGCCTTGTCGTTTCCGGCTCCGCTTCAACCGCCGGTCAGCGCCATCACGCGGATGATTTTGTGCGGGTTTTCGACGAACTCGTGTTTTTCCGGCTTCATCATCATGGCGTTGCGGATGGCCTGCTCCAGCTCGGCATTGCTGCAACCGTCGCGCAGCAAATCGCGCAGCGGCACTTTGTCTTCCTGCCCCAAACACAAATGGATATTGCCGGTGGCCGACAGGCGCACGCGGTTGCAGGTGGCGCAGAAATGCTGGCTCATCGGCGTAATCAGGCCGAGGGTGAAGTCGCCGTTGCCGCTCTGCCAGTAGCGGGCGGGGCCGCCGCCGATTTTTCCCGCATACGGCGTAAGGCCGAATTTCTGCTGCAAATCGGCCAACACGGGCTGCAGGCTCACTTTGGCGTGCGCCTGGCCGGTGGCACCCATCGGCATCGCTTCAATCAGGTTGAGGATAAAACCGTTTTCGATGCAGAAAGCGACCATATCGTCCAAATCGGCGTCGTTGATACCTTTGAGCGGCACCATATTGATTTTGATGCGCTCGAAGCCCGCTTCTTTGGCGGTTTTGATGCCGTCGAGCACTTGCGGCAGGCAGTCGGTGCCGGTAATGTCTTTCACGCAGTCGCCGCGCAGCGAATCAAGGCTGATGTTGAGGCGGCGCACGCCGGCGGCGCGCAAATCATGCGCCTGCTTGCCCAATTGGGTGCCGTTGGTGGTGAGGGAGATGTCTTCGACGCCGGGCTGGCGGTTGATTTCGGCGGCCAAGTCGGTCAGCCCCTTGCGCAGCAACGGCTCGCCGCCGGTGAGGCGGAAGCGCTTGGTGCCGAGACGGGCAAAAGCGGCGGCCACGCGGCCGAGCTCTTCAATGGTGAGCCATTCTTTGGGAACGGAAAAACCTTTGAAGCCTTTGGGCAGGCAGTAGGTGCAGCGCAAATCGCAGCGGTCGGTTACGGAAATGCGCAGATAGTCTACGGTGCGGCCGAATGCGTCGGTCAACATGATGGTGCTCGCTTTGGTGTGGTGTGCTGATGTCGGTTCGGGCAACGCGGCAGAACCGGTATTTATAGTCGGAGATGTAGCTTCTGCTACAGCGTTGGCTTGCCTTGTACCGGCATCCACATCTTCGACTATATATCGCAGCACCTTGTTTTTCAATTGCTTCCATGCGTTTATTGTATGTCGGCGCGGCGCTTTTGTTGATGCTGCATTGTGGTTAGCGGCTAGTTCTTTTGGCGGATAGCCAAGCCGTCTGAAGTTATTATAGCGGAAGCTTGAGCCGCTATCGTCATCATGTGCCCAAAAAAAGCAGGCCGTCTGAAAACCCGCTTTCAGACGGCCTGCCTGTCGCAAGGCTCAGCCCACTTTGTCGCCCGGCTGTGCGCCTGCGTCCACGTCCAGCAATTTCAGTTTGCCCTCGGCGGTGGCGGCGGAGAGAATCATGCCTTCGCTGATGCCGAATTTGGCCATTTTGCGCGGGGCGAAGTTGGCAACGGCGATGACCATGCGGCCGTTGAGTTCGGCGGGATTGGGGTAGGAAGCGGCGATGCCGGAGAAAATCACCCGTTGTTCGAAGCCGAAATCAAGGTCGAATTTCAAGAGCTTGCTGCTGCCTTCCACCGCTTCGCAGTTCAATACTTTGGCCACGCGCATATCGATTTTCATAAAGTCGTCGAACGAGGCTTGTTCGACCACAGGGGCGTATTTGCTTTCTTCGGCGGGCGCGGCTTCGGCGGCGGCGATGCTTTGTTTGTTGGCTTCGATTAAATCGTCCACTTGTTGTTGCTCCACACGTTGCATTAAATGTTGGTATTTGTTGATGGCATGGCCGTCTGAAAGCGTGGCGGCGGCATCGGCCCAGGTGAGCGCGGGCAGGTTGAGAAACGCTGCCACGCCCGCGGCCACTTGCGGCAACACGGGGGCGAGGTACACGCTGAGGGTTTTGAAGGCGTTGATCAATTCGCTGCACACTTCGTGCAGGCGCGCGTCTTGGCCTTCTTGTTTGGCGAGCTCCCACGGTTTGTTGGCATCGACGTATTCGTTGACCGCGTCGGCCAGCGCCATGATGTCGCGCAGGGCTTTGGCGTATTCGCGGTTTTCGTAATCGGCGGCGATGCTGTCGCTGTGGGCGGCCAGTTGCGCCAGCAGGGGGCTGTTTGACACGTCTTTCAGACGGCCTTCAAAGCGTTTGGCGATGAATCCGGCGGCGCGGCTGGCGATGTTGATGTATTTGCCGACCAAATCGCTGTTCACGCGGGCAATAAAATCGGCGAGGTTCAAGTCGATGTCTTCGATGCGGCTGTTGAGCTTGGCGGCAATGTAGTAGCGCATCCACTCGGGGTTGAGCTTTTGGTCGAGGTAGGATTTGGCGGTGATAAACGTGCCGCGCGATTTCGACATTTTTTGGCCGTCGACGGTGAGGAAACCGTGGGCGAATACGCCGGTGGGCACGCGGTGGCCGCTGTATTGCAGCATGGCCGGCCAAAAAAGGGCGTGGAAATAGAGAATATCCTTGCCGATAAAGTGATACATCTCGGCGTCGCTGCCCGCTTTGAAAAAGTCGTCAAAATCCACGCCGATGCGGTCGCACAGGTTTTTGAACGAGGCCATATAGCCCACCGGCGCATCCAGCCATACATAGAAATATTTGCCCGGCGCATCGGGAATTTCAAAGCCGAAATAGGGCGCATCGCGGGAAATGTCCCAATCGCTGAGGCCGCCTTCGCCGTTTTCGTCGGGGCTCAACCATTCTTTCATTTTGTTCAAGGCTTCGGGCTGCAAATGCGGCTGCACGCGGCCGTCGGCCAGGGTGGTGCTGCCCGAAGTCCAGCTTTGCAGGAAATCCACGCAGTCGCCGAGCTTGAAGAAGAAATGTTCGCTTTCTTTCAATACGGGCGTGGCGCCGGAAATGGCGGAATAAGGGTTAATCAGCTCGGTGGGCGAATAGGTGGTGCCGCAGACTTCGCAGTTGTCGCCGTATTGGTCTTTGGCGTGGCATTTCGGGCATTCGCCTTTGACGAAGCGGTCGGGCAGGAACATGTTTTTTTCGGGGTCGAAAAGCTGCTCGATGGTGCGGCTTTCGATTTTGCCGTTGGCTTTGAGGGCGCGGTAAATCTGCTCGGAATAGGCTTTGTTTTCGGGCGAATGGGTGCTGTAATAATTGTCGTAGCCGATGCCGAAGCCGGTAAAGTCGGCCAGATGCTCTTCGCGCACGCGGG
Source organism: Neisseria sp. (assembly GCA_030538415.1). Taxonomy (GTDB): domain Bacteria; phylum Pseudomonadota; class Gammaproteobacteria; order Burkholderiales; family Neisseriaceae; genus Neisseria. The sequence continues at coordinate 8,355 of JAUNTY010000023.1, forward strand.
CAATCATGTCTTCCGGCGACACGCCTTGTTTTTGCGCCGCCAGCATCACCGGCGTGCCGTGGGTATCGTCGGCGCAGCAGTAATAGCATTCGTGGCCGCGCAGCTTTTGAAAGCGCACCCAGATGTCGGTTTGGATGTGTTCGACCATGTGGCCTAAGTGGATGCTGCCGTTGGCATAGGGCAGCGCGGAGGTAACGAGGATTTTGCGTGGGGTCATGTTTGGCGTGTTCCGAAACAATAATTCTGATGGCGTGGATTATAGCGTTTTTCAGACGGCCTTGGGGTTTGTCGGCATGATATAGTCGTTTCGTCAGATTGAGACAAGGCAGCAAGGCGCAGCAACGCTGTACCAAACTAACGGAACGACTATAAAAGGCCGTCTGAAAGCTGGCAGCCGGTTTGATGCAGGTAAATTTTTATGCGGATAAATATTTTTATCGGTTGCTTTTTGTTACACTGCCGAATCGGCTGCGTTTATGACAGCCGCCACAACAATAAGCAAAACGTCTCGCTCCCGATTATTGTCAACCGAGAGTGCTATCATGAACAAAAATACCGGCATCAAGGCCGCGCTGTTTATCAATTATTTTGTGTTTGCCATCTTGCTCAACAGCGTGGGCATCGTTATCAAGCAATCGCTGGCCAACTACGGCGTCACCGAAACCGAGGCCAGCATTCTGGAAGCGTTTAAAGATTTGCCCATCGCTTTCGTTTCTTTTTTCGTGGCTTCTTTTTTGCCCAAATTCGGCTATAAAAACAGCATGCTGCTGGGCTTGGCGCTGGTATTCGGCGCCTGCCTGTATATGTATTTCGGCAACAGCTTCGGCAGCGCCAAGGTATTGTTTGCCACCATCGGCGTATCGTTTGCACTGATTAAAGTATCGGTGTATTCGATGATCGGCCTCTTTACCCGCAGCAAGGAAGAGCACAACACCATGATGAGCTCGGTGGAAGGCTTTTTCATGGTAGGCATCGCTTCGGCCTATTTTATTTTCCCGGCTTTTTTCGATGCGGCCAATCCTGATGCCTGGCTGCGCGTTTATCTCTTGCTGGCGGGCTTGGTGGCGCTGGCGTTTTTGCTGCTGCTGTTTTCCAGAATGGATGTGGCGATTCCGAAAAGCGAAGGCAGCGCCGCCGAAGATTTTATGGGCATGATCAAGCTGATTGCGCTGCCTTTGGTGATGTTTTTCGTGTTGAGCGCATTTTTGTTTGTGATGGTCGAGCAAGGCATCATGACCTGGCTGCCCACGTTTAACGAGCGCGTGTTATCACTCTCCGACACCCTCAGCGTGCAGATGGCCAGCATTCTGGCGCTTTCGCTGGCCGCCGGCCGCTTTCTGGCCGGGCAGCTGGTGAAAAAAATCCACTGGACGCATTTGCTGACCGTGTGTCTATTGGTGGCGATGGGCATCGTGGCTTTCGTATTGCCGCGCGCGCTGGGCTACGAAGCCTCGCCCGTGCACCGTTTCAGCGATATTCCGCTGATTGGTTTCGTGTTTCCGCTCATCGGCCTCTTTATCGCGCCGGTGTATCCGCTGATTGCCTCAGCCACGCTCTCGGCGCTGCCGCAGAAAATGCACAGCGCCATGACCGGCCTGATTGTGATTTTCTCGGCGCTGGGCGGCACGCTCGGCTCGCGCATCATCGGCATGCTGTTTGAGCATGTGGGCGGCGCCAAAGCCTTTTATTTCATGATTATTCCGATGACCCTGCTGATTATCGCCCTGTGGTTGCTGAATAAATTTATCAAGGATTACGAACATGCGCATCAACAAAACTGACACCCTCAAAGCCCTGCTGGCGCAGGAAGACACCGACGGCAGCCGCACCATCACCGTGGAAGACCAAGGCCCGAAAAGCTTTACCGTCATCGGTGACAACGGCGACACCCTCGCAGTAAACGGCACTTACCATCTGGCCAACTTGTTGCAGGAAATCTGGCTCGGGCAAGGTGAAATCAATCCCGCCAACATTACCCAGCCGCCGCTAGAGCGCATCGATTACCTGATGCGCACGCATTATTGGCGCACGCTCACCCGCCGCATGGATGCGGATAACGTATTGGCGGTGTTGTTCGACGAAAAGCGCAGCAGCGACAAAGGCTATTTATATGTGCCCGCAGCCGATTCAGACGGCCTCGAATACTACCGCCGCATCACCGCCACGCATGCCAATATCGAAGTGGTGCCGCTGCCCGCGCCGCCTTTGTCGGCCGAATATCTGCAAAGCATCGAGCATAAGCCCGGCCTTCTCGCGTTGAAATACGATGCCGAAAGCGGCCAGCCGCTGCCTTATGTGGTGCCGGGCGGGCGTTTCAACGAAATGTATGGCTGGGACAGCTATTTCATCGCGCTGGGCCTTTTGCAGCACGGCGAATACGAGCTGGCGCAAGGCATGCTGGAAAACATGGCCTACCAAATCAAATACTACGGCAAAATGCTCAACGCCAACCGCAGCTATTACCTCACCCGCTCGCAGCCGCCTTTCTACACCCCGTATCTGGCCGCCTTTATGGCCGCCTGCGGCGGGCGCGTATCGCGCGAATGGCTGGCCGAGCATTTGGCCATCGCCATTGCCGAATACGAAACCGTGTGGATGAATCCGGCCACCCGCCTCACCCCCATCGGCCTCAACCGCTATTTCGGCGAGGGCAAAGGCCGCCCGAAAGAAACCGAGCCCGGCCATTTCGATTTCGAATTGCAAAAATATGCCGACAAACACGGCATTGATGTGCGCGAATTTGAAAAACAGTATGACGAAGGCCGCATCATCGAGCCCGAGCTTGACCGCTATTTCGTGCACGACCGCAGCATGCGCGAAAGCGGCCACGACACCACCACCCGTTTCGACAACGTATGCGCCGATTTGGCCTGCGTGGATGTAAACAGCATTCTTTACCGCGTGGAAACCGATATCGCCACGCTGATTGAGCAATATTTCGACGGCAGCTTCGATTGTCAGGGCAAAAGCCACGGCAGCGCTGATTGGCGCGAACAAGCGGCCAAACGCCGGGCGCTGATGCAGCAATACCTCTGGAACGAAGCCGACGGCAGCTTTTACGACTACAACGTCGCCACAAGCGCACAACAGCCGTTTTTATCCGCCACCAATCTGCTGCCCCTGTGGGCGGGCTGCTGCACGCAGGCGCAAGCTGAAAAATTGGTGCAAACCCAATTGCCCAAGCTGCTGCAAACCGGCGGCATCATGTCGGCGCAAGTGTGCAGCGATGCGCCCGGCCCCGAGCGCCAATGGGACGGCCCCTACGGCTGGGCGCCGCATCAGATTCTGATTTGGGAAGGCTTGCAACGCTACGGCTTTGAAGCCGAGGCGCAACAGGCCGCTTTCGCCTGGTTGCAGATGATTGTGCGCGCGGCGGTGGAATACAACGGCCTGATTACCGAAAAATTCAACGTGCAAAAAGCCTCGCACAAAGTGGATGCCGAATACGGCAATGTCGGCGCTGCGTTTGAATACGTGCCCGCCGGCGGCTTCGGCTGGACCAACGCCTCCTTCCTGCTCGGCCTGCATTATCTGGACGAAGCGCAAAAAGCGGCGCTCAACCGCTTGGGCGAGGCCGATTGATGCCACTTTTACCGATGGTATAGTCGAAGAAATGAGATTCTGATACAAGGCGGCGAACCAACGCCGTAGCAGAAACTGATTTCTCCGACTATAAAAAGAGGCCGTCTGAATGGTTAGGCAAGCTTGCCAACCATTCAGACGGCCTCTTTATGCTTGCGGCTTATACGGCAGGCAAACCTTCTTCCGCCGCCATTTTTTCAGACAGAAAAACCAACGCGTATTCCACCGCCTGCGCACGAACCGCATCGCGACTGCCTTCAAACAGCGCGGCTTTCGCCCAGATGTGTTGCTTGTCGGCAAGGCCGAACCACACGGTGCCCACCGGTTTTTCGTCGCTGCCGCCGGTCGGCCCGGCGATGCCGGAGATGCTCAGCGCGAAATCGGCCTTGGCGGCCAGCAGCGCGCCCAAAGCCATTTCGCGCACGGTTTCTTCGCTGACCGCGCCGTAATAATCCAGCGTGGCCGGATTCACGCCCAACAGCTGCTGCTTGGCTTCGTTGCTGTAGGTGACGAAGCCCATGTCAAACCAGGCCGAGCTGCCGGAGATGCGGGTCAGCTCGGCGGCGAGCAGACCGCCGGTGCAGGATTCGGCGCAGGTGACGGTGTGGTTGTGTGCGAGCAGGCGGGCGGTAACGGCTTCGAGGGTGTTCATGTGTGTGCTTTCGTGGAAAGTGGAGCGGATTGGTTTTGGGGCGGAAGGGAAGCAGGTTGCCGAAGTTTAAAATGTTGCCGATATTCGGCGGTTTTGTAGCGTGGGCTCTGTCCACGAAATCCGGCTTTGATGAGCGGGAAACCATGCTCGAACCATAAAAATCTTTTCAGACGGCCTGAAATTCGGCTCTCGCTAAGGAGGTGGCAAACGGCACGTTGCATCAGGCGGTTCATCCGGAAGAGCCGTTGTCGTCACGGGCGTCATCCCATCCCGATTATAGCAAAAGCCGTCTGCAACGGAATCGTTCAGACGGCCTCTCGTTTGCCAATACAAACCGCCTAGCGTTTCGCCTTGAAGCTCAACAAATGCTGCTGCGTCGCCAGCCAGGCGCCGCCGATGCCCAGCGCGGTGACGATGGCGAGCACCAGCAGGATTTCCCACCAGTGGAAAAAGCGCCAGGCCAGATTGATGCCGTAGGGTTGGAAAATCTGGTTCACCAAGGGTTGGCTGGCGTTCATCAGCCAGGCGCAGAGAGCGAGGGAAACGGCGGTGGACAACACGCTCTGCCAGGCCGCTTGGTATAAAAACGGGCGGCGGATAAACGAAGCGGGCGCGCCCAAGAGCTTGGTGATTTCGATTTCTTCCTTGCGGCTCAAGATTTGCAGGCGGATGGTGTTGTGCGCCACCAACACAAAGGCCACACTGAGGGTAATGGCGAGAAACCAGAAAATCTTGTGCACGAAATCGTTGATCTGATACAGCGTCTGCATCCATTCGGTGTCGAGCTTGGCCGATTCCACCATCGGCAGTTTGGCCAAATCGTCTTGCAATGCGTTCATTTCGTCGGGCGTCGCGCCACGGTCGGGGCTGACGATAAATACGTCGGGCAGCGGGTTTTCATCCAGCATCGACACCAAATCCTGGCCACCCATACTTTGCTGCAATTCCTCCAGCCCTTTATGCTTGCCGACAAATTCGCTTTTTTCGATGCGGGTGTCTTCGGCGAGCAGGGTTTTCACCGCTTCACTGTCCACCTCATCGGCGCCGAGTTCCATATAGAGGGTAATCTGCGGCGCTTCGTTGAGCTTGCCGAGCACGGCCTGACCGCTCTGCACGCCGAGGTAGAGCGCCAGGGGCAGCGTCATCGCAATCGCCAGCATCAACAGAATCAGCAGCGTGGCAAACGGCTGGCGGATAAAGTGGCGGGCGGCATGGCGGGCGGATTCGAGGTGGAGCGAGAGATAATGCTTCATGCGGCGAACCTGCCTTCCTGCAAACGCAAAATGCGGTGGCCGTAGTCGGCCATCAGCGTTTCGTCGTGGGCGGCGACGATGACGGTGGTGCCCGCTTCGTGAAAGGTTTTGAACAATTCCATGATGTCGAGGGCGTAGGCGCGGTCGAGGTTGGCGGAAGGTTCGTCGGCAATCAGCAAGCTCGGCTGGTGCACCACCGCGCGGGCGATGCACAAACGCTGCTGTTCGCCGCCCGAAAGCGTAATCGGATCGGCCAGCTCGCGCCCGCCCAAGCCGACTTTTTCAATCGCCACCCGCGCGCGCTTTTCGGCTTGCGCACGGTCGTAGCCGATGATGCGCAAGGGCAGCAACACGTTTTGCAACACATTGCGGTCAAACAGGATTTTGTGGTCTTGGAAAACAATGCCGATGTGTTGGCGCAGAAAGCCGATTTGGTTGTCGTTGAGATTGCCGATGTCTTGTTTGTTCATCCACACCTTGCCGGTGGTGGGCTTGGTGATGCCGGCAATCAGTTTGAGAATGGTCGATTTGCCCGCGCCGGAATGGCCGGCCACGAAAATCATCTCGCCCTTGCCGATGTTGAAGCTGACGTTTTTCAGCGCGTGAAAACCGCCGGGGTAGGTTTTGGAAACTTGCTCGAAACGGATCATGGTTTTGCCCGGAAATAAAAACAGGGTTTCAGACGGCCTCAGGCAATTCATGAGGCCGTCTGAAAAGAATGGTGTGGCAGGCTGATGTCTGCGTGGTGCCGCGCATCAGCAAAGCCGCTCACAGTATGACCGATTATACAGAATATCGTTGCAATATTCAGTTGGCCGTCTGAATCCTTTATAATGGCCGTCTGAAAAACCAACGCCAAAAGGAAGCCCCATGCTCTCGCCCGAACAAGTCAAGGAAATGATTGCCGCCGTCGCCCCCTGCGAACACATCGAAGTGGAAGGCGACGGCCACCACTTTTTCGCCCACATCGTTTCATCGGCCTTTGAAGGCAAAGCCCGCCTCGCCCGCCACCGCCTGATTAAAGACGGCCTGAAAGAGAAACTCGCCAGCAACGAATTGCACGCGCTTTCCATCACCACCGCCGCCACCCCTGCGGAATGGGCGGCCAAGCAGCAATAAGCCTCATTTTTCCGCTCCTTCTTTCAGACGGCCCCGTTGCCCCGCGCGACAGGCCGTCTGAAATTTTACGCAGCCGCAAACCGCAAGCCTGTAAAATTCCTTTATAATTTACGGCTTTCCCCGACCATTTTCCAAACAGGCCGTCTGAAAGCCTGTGCCGCTACGAAAGAAACACCCGTGGACAAACTCAAAATTTCCGCCAACGGCCCGCTCAACGGCGAAATCACCGTATCCGGCGCCAAAAACGCCGCGCTGCCGCTGATGTGCGCCGGCCTCTTGACCGAAGGCACGCTGCGCCTGAAAAACGTGCCGATGCTGCGCGATGTGAAAACCACCCAAAAGCTGCTGCAAGGCATGGGCGCGCGCGTGCTCACCGACAATATCGCCGAATTCGAAATCAACGGCGGCACCGTCAACAACACCGTCGCGCCTTATGAATTGGTGAAAACCATGCGCGCCTCGATTTTGGTGCTCGGCCCCACCTTGGCGCGTTTCGGCGAAGCCCAGGTGAGCCTGCCGGGCGGTTGCGCCATCGGTTCGCGCCCGGTCGACCAACACCTGAAAGGGCTGGAAGCGATGGGCGCGGAAATCGTGATTGAGCATGGTTATGTCAAAGCGAAAGGCCGTCTGAAAGGCGCGCGCGTGGTGATGGACGTGGTCACCGTCGGCGGCACCGAAAACCTGCTGATGGCCGCCACCCTGGCCGAGGGCACCACCACGCTGGAAAACTGCGCCATCGAGCCCGAAGTGGTCGATTTGGCCGAATGCCTGGTGAAAATGGGCGCGAAAATCAGCGGCATCGGCACCGCCACCATGACGGTAGAAGGCGTGAAAGAACTCCACGGCGCGGAACACAGCGTGGTGCCCGACCGCATCGAAGCCGGCACTTTCCTCTGCGCCGTGGCGATGACCGGCGGCAAAGTGCTGTTGCGCAACGCCGCGCCGAAAACCATGGAAGCCGTGCTCGACAAGCTGGTTGAAGCCGGTGCCATTATCGAAGCGGGCGACGACTGGATTGCCATCGACATGCAAAACCGCCCGAAAGCCGTCGACATCCGCACCCTGCCCCACCCCGGTTTTCCCACCGACATGCAGGCGCAATTCATGGCCATGAACGCGGTGGCCGAAGGCAGCGGCAAAGTGGTGGAGACCATTTTTGAAAACCGCTTCATGCACGTGCCCGAGCTCAACCGCATGGGCGCCGACATCGCCGCCGAAGGCAACACCGCCATCGTCAAAGGCGTGGCGCGGCTCTCCGGCGCCACCGTGATGGCGACCGATCTGCGCGCCTCCGCCAGCCTCGTCATCGCCGGTCTCGTGGCCGACGGCGAAACCATCGTCGAGCGCATCTACCACCTCGACCGCGGTTATGAACACATCGAAGAAAAACTCGGCAAAGTGGGCGCGCACATCGAACGCGTTTCCTGATACGCCCTGTCATCAGCAAGAGGCCGTCTGAACATGTTTTTCAGACGGCCTCTTTTGTTTGGCTTGCACCTGTGTGTGCGGGTGAAGGGATAATGTTGTCAAATATAGTCGGAGAAATCAGTTGCTGATACAAGGCGAGCCAACGCCGTATCAAAAACTGATTTCTCCGACTATATTGTCCGCAACGCTCCCGCTTTCAGACGGCCTTGGCATGTCAGCGGCCGCCCAGATATAGCGAAATAAAATAAGAAAGATACAAGGCGGCAAGCCGAAGACAGTACAAACAGTACGGCAAGGCGCAGCTAACGCAGTAGATTTCTTATTTTATTTCGCTATAATCCCGCACCGCCCGCAACATCTCGCCTTGTTCGTCAAGATGGCCGTATTGCGCTTCCACGTTGATATAAGCGATGCCGTGGCGGGCGGCGTATACCGACAGCGAGCCGTCGTCTTTTACGGCTTGGTTGTCCTGCAGCACCACATTAAACCCGCGCCCGCTGAAATAGCGGAACGCGGCGGCATCAATGACAAACAGGTAATCATCGGGATCGCGCGCGGGATTGACAAACACATCGGCGCTGCCGTAGCCGCCGTCAAGATAACTGCGGATGTCGGTGGCACCGTCGGTGTTGTTGTGCACGGCAATGATGAAACGGGCGCGGCCGAGGTATTGCGCGAGCAGGTAATCGGCAAATTCGGCGGTTATCTGCTCTGCCGCCGCGCTGCGGTTGCCGCTGCGCGCCAGCGTGGCCGCGCGCCCCGCTGCGGTGTAGATGCGGTTGGGGTCGAAATCGGCCGGGCGGCCGTCGGCCTCGAAGCTGATGCGCCGCCGCCCGTGCTGTTCCAGCGCCAGCAGGCAGCCCCTGCCCTGCGCCGAAATGTCGGCCAGCGCCGCGCGGGCGGCGGTGGTTTCGTTTTCGTGCGGCAGATAGAGCAACACAGCCTCGTCGGGCGCGGCGCAATAGCGGGCAATACCCGCAGACGCGTTTTCGCCCAAAGGGTAATGCTCGCGCACCAGCGACAAACCGGCGGGAACGGCGCTGCAGGCGGGCAATGCCGTCAGCAGCGCCAACAGGGAAAAGAAACGGAAACGGTTCGGCATTGCGCCATCATAACACAGAGGCCGTCTGAAACCTTTCAGACGGCCTCTGCATACAGCCAATCAACAGAACTATACTCAGTCAAACAAGGCATCGACAAACGCGCGCGCGTCAAACGGGCGCAAATCGTCGATGCTTTCGCCCACGCCGATGTAGCGCACGGGAATCGGGCGGCTGCTGGCGAGGGCGGCGAGTACGCCGCCTTTGGCGGTGCCGTCGAGCTTGGTGACAATCAGGCCGGTCAAGCCTAAGGCATCGTCGAAGGCGACCACTTGGTTGACGGCGTTTTGGCCGATGTTGGCATCGAGCACGACGATGATTTCATGCGGCGCGGCAGGCATGGATTTTTGCAATACGCGCTTCACTTTTTTGATTTCTTCCATCAAATGAAGCTGGGTGGGCAGGCGGCCGGCGGTGTCGGCGAGCACGATGTCGATGCCGCGGGCTTTGGCGGCTTCGACGGCATCGAAGCAGACGGCGGCGGAATCGCCCGAGGCTTGCGAAATCACGGTCACGCCGTTGCGCGCGCCCCATTCCTGCAATTGTTCGCGGGCGGCGGCGCGGAAGGTGTCGCCTGCGGCCAGCAATACCGATTTGCCTTGCGATTGGAAATATTTGGCGAGCTTGCCGATGGAGGTGGTTTTGCCCGCGCCGTTGATACCGGCCAGCATAATCACAAACGGCTCGCTGCGCTCGGGAACCACCAAGGGCTGCTCCAGCGGTTTGATGAGGTCGTAAATCGCTTCTTTGAGGGTTTCGCGCAACTCGTGGCCGTCTGAAAGGCCTTTGAGCGACACGCGTTTGCGCACGTCTTTCATCAGGTAGTCGGTGGCTTCGATGCCCATGTCGCTGGTAATCAATACGGTTTCGAGCTCTTCGTATAAATCTTCGTCGATTTTGCCGCCGCCGAACACGCCCGCCAGCGATTTGGCCATTTGGTCGCGCGATTTGGTGAGGCCTTTTTTCAGGCGTGCCGCCCAGCCGAGTTTGGCCGGTTCTTCAGGAATCACGGCGGCGGTGGGCACGGCGGCGGCAATGGTGGCGATGCTGTCGGCTTGTTTGAGGCTGTCGGCGGCGGCGGTGGCATGGAAACCTTCGGCGGCTTCTGCAACAGCATCGGTTTCAGACGGCCGCACATGGATTTCGGCCACCGGTGCTTCGGGGTTGTATTGCTCGGGCAGGCCGTGTTGCGGCTGAACAAGGTCAGTGACGAGCTCGGTAACCGGATTGGTGGCGGCATCAAAATGCAGGGCTTCGCGGGCGTGGTCGTCCAGCGGCTGGTTGCTTTCATAAGCATCAATGCCGATGGGAATATGGCCTGCCTCATGGTGGATTTCAGAATACGCGACGGGAGGCTCTGCCGTGGCAGAAGCCTGCTGCGTGCGGGTTTCGTTTTCAGACGGCGTATCGGCCTCGGCTTGCGGCTGATATTGCTCGGGCAGTTTGTCTTGATTACCGACCACATCGGCCACGGTGTTGCTCACCGGATGGATGGCGGCATCGGCTGCCACGGTTTCGCGGGTGTGCTCGCCCAGCGGCTGGTTGTGTTCGTAAGGTTCTATGCCGACGGGAATATGGCCTGCTTCGTGGTGTGTTTCGGCATGAGGCGCGGGGGTTTCCGTGGCGGTGGCAGGCTGTTGCGCGCTTTCAGTTGCAGGGGTATCCGGTTTTTTCTTGCGTTTGAAAAAGCTGAACATGGTATTCCTTTTGAATGGTGCGGTGAATTTGCCGTATTGTAGCGTATTTTGAAAGGCTTGAGGCCGTCTGAAAGCGGCGGCTTGTTTGCCGCGGCAATAGCGTCTATCATTTGCCATCCGTTTATTTTGAGGACGCATTATGTGGCGTTATGCAGTTTTGTTTGCGCTGGCGGCGGCGCCGTCGGCATGGGCGCAAACCTTGTCGCAAACCCTGCCCAACGGCATGAAAGTGATTGTGCAGGAAGACCGGCGCGCTCCGGTGGCGGTGTCGCAGCTGTGGTACCGCGTGGGCAGCGTGGACGAGCAGGAAGGCAAAACGGGCTTGAGCCACGCACTTGAGCACATGATGTTCAAAGGTACGCGCGCTGTGCCTTCGGGCGAGTTTTCGCGGCGGGTGGCAGCGCTGGGCGGGCAGCTCAATGCCTACACCAACCGCAACGAAACCGTGTATTACGAAACCGTGGCCGCCGCCAATCTGCCCGAGGTGCTGAAAATGGAGGCCGACCGCATGACCAACCTCAATTTCAGCGACCGTGATTTCAACAACGAAATGAGCGTGATTCGCGAAGAGCGCCGCCAGCGTACCGAAGACAATGCTTCGGGCAAACTGTGGGAGCATGTTTATTTATACAGCTACCAAACGCCGTCGCTGCGCGCGCCGGTGATTGGCTATATGAAGGATTTGCAGACGCTCGAGGGCAATGACTTGCGCCAATGGTACCGCCAATGGTACGCACCCAACAACGCCGTGCTGGTGATTGTGGGCGATGTCGATGCCGCGGCCACGCTGCAAACGGTGGAAAACCTGTTTGGCGGCATTCCCGAAAAACCGCTGCTGCCCGAGCGCAACAGCCTGAATGAAACCGCCGTACGCGAGCCGGTGAGCGCACGCACCACTTCCGCCGTAACCCGCCAGCCGCTGCTTTCCGTCAGCTACCGTGTGCCCGGGCTGGAAAAACTGGACGAGCGTATGCCGTATGCGCTGGATATTTTGTCGGACGTGTTGAGCGGCAATACCTCCAGCCGCCTCGATGCACGGCTGGTGCGCGGCAAGCAGCTGGCGCTGGATATCGGCGTGAGCTACGATATGTTCAGCCGCGAAATGCCGCTGTTCAACATCATCGCCATGCCGTCTGAAGGCGTGGATACGGCGGATTTGCAGGCCGCTATTCAGGCCGAAATCGCCGACATCGCCCGCAACGGCATCAGCCGCCAAGAGCTTGTGCGCGTGCGCAACCGCGCCGCCGCTGCCGAAATTTACGCCCGCGATTCGATGACTTCGCGCGCCTCGTTAATGGGCCGTCTGGAAACGCGCGGATTCAAATATACCGATGAGGCCGAGCTGCGCCGCCGCTTGCTGCAGGTGAGCGCCGCCGATGTGAAAGCCGCCGCGCGCCTGCTTGTGCCCGCGCGCGAAACCGTGGTGGTGGTGTATCCCGAAAGCAGCCAAACCGCAGCGGCTGCCCCGCCTGCCGCGCCGGAAACAACTGCCGCCCCTTCACACTGATTGTTTCAGGCCGTCTGAACGCGTTGCTCCTTTCAGACGGCCTATAGTCGGAGATGTAGCTTCTGATACAAGGCGGCGAGCCGCAGACAGTACAGATATAGTGGGAAAACTTAATTCCTACTACGGCGTTGCTTCGCCTAGCCGTACTATCTGTACTGTCTGCGGCTTGCTGCCTTGTATTAGAGTAAGTTTTCCCACTATAGTACGGCAAGGCGAGCCAACGCCGTAGCAGAAACTCATTTCTTCGACTATATTATGATGAAAGCCAACTATGCATCCCTTTTTCCGCATCCTGCCCGTATTGGCCGCATTCTGCCTTGCCCCGCTTGTCCAGGCCGTCGACATCCAACGCTGGACCACGCCCGAAGGCACCAAAATCCTGCTGGTGGAGCGGCATGAAAATCCGATTGTCGATATGCGCATCAGTTTCAAAGGCGCAGGCAGCGCGTTTAACCCGCCCGGCAAAGGCGAGGTATCCGAATTCACCGCCGCCTTGCTGACCGACGGCACAGCAAAGCTCGACGAAGAAGCCTTCAACGCCCGTGCCAATGACATCGCCGCCAATATCGGCAGCAGCAGCGGTGACGAGAGCGCTTCCATCGGCCTGCGCAGCCTCAGTAAACCGGCCAACCTCAATGCAGCGGTGGATTTGGTCAACCAGTCGCTCACCCGCCCGCGCTTCGACGCCGCCGTGTTTGCCCGCCGCCAAAAGCAGAGCATTACCGCCTTGCAGCAAAGCGAAACCGACCCCGGCTTTATCGCCGAACGCGCACTCACGCGCCTGAATTATCCCGACCATCCTTACGGCAGCGAAGCGAAGACCAGCGCCGCCAGCATCGGCGCCGTCACGCTTGACGACATCCGCGCCTTCCACCGCAACCATTATGCGAAAAACAACGCCGTGGTATCCGTGGTGGGCGATCTCACCCGCCGCCAAACCGAAGCACTGGTGCAAAAAGCGCTGGCCGGGCTGCCCGCAACAAGCGGCGAAAGCGGTAATATCCCCGCCGTGCCCGCCCATCCGGGGCAGCGGCAGAATATCCCTTTTGCGGGCGAGCAGGCGCAGGTAGTGCTCGGCATGCCGCTCATCAGCCGCAACGACCCTGATTGCTACGCGCTGGTGGCGGGCAACTATATTCTCGGCGGCGGCGGTTTCGACAGCCGCCTGATGAAAACCCTGCGTGATGAGCACGGCTATACCTACGGCGCTTCCAGCAGCCTCGCGCCGCTGACCGAAGCAGGCCCGTTCACCCTCGGATTTTCCACCAAAAAAGCCAGCGCCGCCGAAGCATTGGCCGCCGCGCAAAACGTGTTGGCAGGCTTTATCGCCGAAGGCCCCACCGAAGCCGAGCTGCAACAGGCGAAAGACAACATCATCGGCGCATTTCCGCTGCGGTTTGACAGCAACGCCAAATTATTGCCCTATCTCAATCTGATTGGCGTTTACAGCCTGCCCGACGATTATCTCGAAGCCTATCCGAAAGCCATTGCCGGGCTGACCACCGAACAGGTGAAATCCGCCTGGCAGCGCCGCGTAAAGCCGCAGGACATGAATATCGTGGTGGTGGGAGCCGAATCCGGCCACCAATAAGGCCTAGTCGTTTCAATTTATAGTCAGTTAAAATAAGAAGAAGACAAGGCGGCGAGTCGCGGACAGTACAAATAGTACGGCAAGGCGTAGCAGCTGTAGCAGATATTAAGTTTAACCACTATATATATCAGCAATCGGCTTATCCCGAATAATGAAACACAGAAAAGGCCGTCTGAAACCCAAGGTTTCAGACGGCCTTTTCTGTGTTGGCACTTACTCCGGACGCATCTGCGGAAACAAAATCACGTCGCGGATGCTCGATGCGTCGGTGAGCAGCATCACCAGGCGGTCGAGGCCGATGCCGCTGCCGCCGGTGGGGGCGAGGCCGTATTCCATGGCGCGGATGTAGTCGGCGTCGTAGTGCATGGCTTCGTCGTCGCCGGCGTCTTTTTGTGCCACTTGCGCTTTGAAGCGGGCGGCCTGGTCTTCGGGGTCGTTCAACTCGGAATAGCCGTTGGCCAGCTCGCGGCCGACGACGAACAATTCGAAGCGGTCGGTGAGGCCGGGCTTGCTGTCGGAGGCGCGGGCGAGCGGGGAGACTTCGATCGGGTAATCAATGATGAAGGTCGGGTTCCACAGTTTGCCCTCGGCACAGCCTTCAAACAAGGCCAGTTGCAGGCTGCCGATGCCGGGCGCGGGCGGGATTTTTTCGCCGTGTTTGACGATTTCCTGTTTCAGCCATGCTTCGTCGTGCAGTTGCTCATCGGTGTAGTGCGGGTTGTATTTTTTAATCGCATCCAAGATGGTGAGGCGCTCGAACGGGCTTTCCAAATCGACTTCTTGGCCGTTGTAGCTGATTTTGGCCGTGCCGCAGGCGGTGATGGCGGCGGCGCGGATGACGCCTTCAGTCATTTCCATCATGCGTTCGTAGTTGCAGAAGGCTTCGTAGAATTCCATCATGGTGAATTCGGGGTTGTGGCGGGTGCTCATGCCTTCATTGCGGAAGCTGCGGTTGATTTCAAACACGCGCTCGAGGCCGCCGACCACCAGGCGTTTGAGGTAAAGCTCGGGGGCGATGCGCAGATAAAGCGGCATATCCAGCGCGTTGTGGTGGGTAACGAAAGGTTTGGCCGTCGCGCCGCCGGGAATCGGGTGCATCATCGGCGTTTCAACTTCGAGGTAACGCTCGTTCACCATATAGTTGCGCACGGCCTGGATAATCTGGCTGCGCTTGATGAAGGTGTCGCGCGATTCCTGATTGGTAATCAAATCGACGTAGCGTTGGCGGTATTTCTGCTCTTGGTCGGCAAGGCCGTGGAATTTGTCGGGCAGCGGGCGCAATGATTTGGAGAGCAGATGCAGCTTGCTCACGCGCACGGTCAGCTCGCCGTGGTTGGTTTTGAACAGCGTGCCTTCCGCGCCGAGGATGTCGCCCATGTCCCAATGTTTGAAGGCTTCGTGCGCTTCTTCTCCCACGCCCTGATTGTTGATGTAGAGCTGGATTTGGCCGCTCATGTCTTGCAGGGTGGCGAAGCTGGCTTTGCCCATGGCGCGTTTGAGCATCATGCGGCCGGCCACTTTCACCGGGATTTCCTGCGGGTCGAGTTCGGCTTTTTCGAGCGCATCGTAGGCGCTGTGCAAGTCGCCGGCAAAGGCATCGCGTTGGTATTGGTTGGGGAAGGCGATGCCTTTGCTGCGGATTTCGTTCAGTTTTTCGCGGCGCAGGGCGATGATTTGGTTTTCGTCGAGTTGCGGCTCGGTTTGGGGATGTTGTTCGCTCATGTTTTTTCCAAAAGTTCAGGCTGCAGAGGGTTGCAGCCTGATGTGCTTGATATTTTGCCGCTATTTTACGCGCTTTCCGCAGTTTGCGCCATGTGTCAGGCCGTCTGAACGCGGCGGGCGGATATGAAAAAACCTGCTTTTGCAAGCAGGTTTTTCGGATTTGGTGGGTCGTGAAGGATTCGAACCTTCGACCAACGGATTAAAAGTCCGCTGCTCTACCAGCTGAGCTAACGACCCGATAAGCTTTGTATTATAAATTTTTCTTCAAATGAAAGTCAAGCATTTTTTCCGACTTGGGGCTGTTGTGGGTAAAATCGCACGCACGCCCACAAAAATCTGCCGCAAGTGACTGACTGTGCTATGATTTTACAAGCGGCCAATGACGGTCGCGCCCCTATTGTTACAAGGACTCCAAACAATGAAAAAATTTCTGATTGCCGCCATGTTGGTTGCATCACTGGCCGCCTGCTCGCAAGAGGCCAAACAAGAATCCAAAGAAGCCGCCCAAGCCGTGGCTTCTGATGCGAAAGAAGTGAAAGATCAGGCAGCTTCTGCCGTCGGCGCAGCGGCAGCAGCGGCCAAGGAAGCGGGCAGCGATGCAGCAGCAGTCACCAAAGAAGCGGCCACCAATGCGGCTGACGCCACCAAAGACGCGGCAGCCGATGCCGTGGCTGCGGCCAAGGAAGCTGCCGACAAGGCCAAAGAAAGCGTGAAATAAACCGCCTGAGCGCCGATTAAAGGCCGTCTGAAAGCTTTGCTGCTTTCAGACGGCCTTTGCGTTTATAACCGTAAAGCTTGCCCCAAGCAAAAAGTATTGCCGCAGGCTTTGGCAGGAATCAGGCTGCCGTGTCCGTGTCCGCAAACCAACGCCGTCAGGTTGTTTTTAAATACATATTAATCGGCACCCGCTGCCATTTGGACTGCAGTTCAGGCAGTTGCATGCACTCACACAACAAGCCTGCAAGCGAACGGATTCACGTTGTCCGGCTGTAATACTCTCAGCGCCCCATTTCGCTCTGAATGGCGCGAATATTGGCTTCCCGGTCGCGCACGGTTTGCTCGAGGCGGGTGACTTTGCTCTTGTCGCCTTTTTTGCGCGCCACGTTCAGCTGCGCCTTGGCACGCACCAGCGCGGTTTGCTCGTTGCGCACTTCGTTTTGCAGAATCTGTTTGCGCGTGAGCTGCGGCTTGGCGGCAGGCGGCGCGATGATTGGCGCGGGCGCGCGGGCGGCGCTGCCTTTGCTGCGTGTGGCCGCCTTGCCGGTATTTTTGGTCTGGTTGCGCAGCTTCACATTCAAGGCGGGCGCGGCGGCTTCTGCCGTGTTGGTCACGCCGCTGGGGCGGGTGGCGGGCAGGATTTTGATGTCGTCATAGCTGCCGAACTGCTGTTTTTCCCAGATTTTGGCGATGTTGTCGCTGCCGGTGGCGCCAGAAGCGCTTTGTTCGTGCGCATCGGCAGGGGCGTCGTCGCTGATGCCGTTCATGGAGGAAAGCTGGCAGTTTTTACCGCTTTTTTCGGTGGTAAACACGGCTTTACCGTCTATCTGGCAGATATAGGTGGCAGCCTCGGCGGGCAGCGCGGCGGCCGCCAGCAAAACGGCGAGGCCGAAGCCCTGGTAGATGCTGTTCATGCGTTTGTGTTTCGCGGATGGAATACAGGCCATGATTATAGCCATGCCGGATGTAAAGTTGGGTTTGAAAGTTTAAGGAAGCGCCGAACCGTCGCTCAGGCCGTCTGAAACCGTCGGCGGCCAATGTTCGTCCGGCGGCGCGCTGACGTCAAACCTTTCTGCGCCGTAATCGAATTGCAGACGCCGGGCATGCAGAAACATACGCGCGGCCGAGCGGCCGCCGTAGAGCGTGTCGCCCAGAATCGGGCTGCCGAGGCTTTTCATGGCCACGCGCAATTGGTGGGTTTTGCCGGTATGCGGCTCGAGCGCAAACAGGCGCAGGCCGGGCGCGATGCTGTGGCTGTGAAAACGGGTGACGGCGGGGTTTTCCATGCTGCGAGCCAGCTTCCAAGCGCCGCGACGGGCTTTTTGCATGTCGCCTTTCACCCAGCCTTGTTTTTTGACCGGCTTGGCATCGCTCAGCGCCCAATAGGTTTTGTGCATGGTTTTGGCGGCAAACTGCTGCGCCAATGTCGAGGCAGCCTGCTCGTTCAAGGCCAGCAGCAACACGCCGCTGGTGGGCTTGTCGAGCCTGTGCACCAGCCACACGCGCGCCACGCCGAGCACAGCGGCAAGCTGGGTGACGAGGCCGTCTGAAGCATCGTTTTCACGGTGCACCGATAATCCGGCGGGTTTGTTGATAACCACGAAATCAGTGTGGCGCAGCAAAATATCAAACATGGTTCAGACGGCCTTATTTCAATGCGATGCCCTGCCCCGCCAATGTCACCGCGCCCAGCACCACAAACAATACGCATGCCGCGATGCGCACGGCTTTGGCGGGAATTTTTTTCATCAGCATCTCACCCAGATACACCACCGGCACGTTGGCCAGCATCAGGCCGAGCACGCTGCCCGCCACCACTGCAAACATCGCCTGGTATTTGGCCGCCAGCAACACGGTGGCGATTTGGGTTTTGTCGCCGATTTCGGCCAGAAAAAACAACACCACGGTGGCGCCGAACGCGCCATATTTGAGCCAGCGACTGTCGGCTTCTTCGTCTTTGTCGGGCAGCAGCAGCCACAGGCCGACGGCGATAAAGCTGAGACCGACGATCCACTTCATCATCTCGGGCGACACAAACTGCGCCAGCCACACGCCGAGCCAGGCGGAAACCATGTGGTTCAACAGGGTAGATACGAAAATACCGGCGATAATGGCGTTTTTCTGGGCGAAACGGGCGGCCAGAAACAGCGCCAGCAATTGGGTTTTGTCGCCGATTTCGGCAATGGCCACGGCCAGGGTAGAAGAAAGAAAGGCTTCCATCAAGATACTCAATACACAATGCGGGCAAACGTAAAGCACACCGAACGCTGCCCACATGGCGCTTCGGCATGCCTTAAGTCTTGCCTGTCTTCCGTTTGAGCGAAGATACCGCAGCCATGCCCGATTGCAGGCAATTATGTTGACGGCGGTTTCGGGCGCCTGAAACGCCCGAATGGCTACTCCCTTAAGAGCGAATCGGGATTATAGATTTATTTTATCACCAAGGCAATGTAAAACTTTATCAAGGCCGTCTGAAACGGAATCATGTTTCAGGCGGCCTTGAAGCATTTTTTACCTTGGTTTCAAAAACGCACCACCTGCGCTTCATCCACCTTGAGCGGCCATGCGCCGTCCGGTTGCAAATCCAGCCCCGCCGCCGCGCTCCAGCCCAGGTTCAGCACCAGTTCGCCATGTTGCGGATGCGCCAATATCAGGCGGCAGTATTCGGGTTGGCGCAGGATGGCGGTGATGCGGCAGGGTGTGCCGGCGGGGTGGTTAAACTGCAATGCTTGTTGTGGGATATAGCGGCTGTCGTTGGCATTCTCGGCACCAAGCAGCCGCGCCGCCCAAGCGTTGGCGGGGCGTTGTAACACTTCGTCGGGCGTGCCGTATTGCACAATCCGCCCGCCCTGCATCAGCGCCAGATGGTCGGCCATGGCAAAAGCTTCTTCCGGATCGTGGGTGACCAACACGGCGGGAATCCGCTCTGCCCGCACCTGCGCCAGCGTTTGCTGCCGCAATTGGCGGCGCAGGCCGGTATCGAGGCTGGAAAAAGGCTCGTCGAGCAACAGCAGCTGCGGTTTCACCACCAACGCGCGCGCCAAAGCCACGCGCTGCTGCTCGCCGCCCGACAATGCGCCGACTTTGCGCTGCGTTTCCGCCGCCAGCCCCATTTTTTCCAATTCGGCTTCGGCGCGGCTTTTGGCTTCGCCCTTGCCCACGCCCTGCATCCTGAGGCCGAAGGCAACGTTTTGCCAGGCATTCAGATGCGGCAGGAGCGCGTAATCCTGAAACATCAGCGCCACCCGCCGCCGCTCGGGCGGTGTATCGGTGCGGTTGTCGCCGCCTATCCACACTTCGCCCTCATCCGCCCGCACCAGCCCGGCGGCGATGTTCAGCAGCGTGGATTTGCCGCAGCCGGAAGGGCCGAGAATGGCCAGCAGCGCGCCGTCGGCCACGGTGAGGCTGATGTCGTCTGCCACGGTTTTGCTGTCGAAGCGTTTGCGGATGTATTTGAGCGTTAGCATGGTTTTTCCTGTTTCAGACGGCCTGAAAGGTTGGCAGGCCGTCTGAAACGACAATGTTTAAATATAGTCGGAGATGTAGATTCTGATACAAGGCGGCGAGCCGCAGACAGTACAGATAGTACGACAAGGCGAGCCAACGCCGTAGCAGAAACTCAGTTCTCCGGCTATAACAATGAAACAATTGCGGCTGCCCCGCTTTCAGACGGCCTCTTCCTTTTTCTCCCCCGCATCCAGCAGCAAAAACACCAGCAAAGCCAGAGCCGTCAGCAGCAGCGTAATCACCATGGCGCGGTCGTGATTGTCGGCTCCGGCGGTGCCGAGATAGCGGTATACCAGCGTGGTGAGGGTTTGCCATTCGGGGCGGGAAAGAAACAGCGTGGCGGCAAATTCGCCGATGCAGGTGGCCGCCGCCAGCGTCAGACCGCGCCGCAACGAGGGCAGCAGCAGCGGCGCGGTAACGTATACGGCGGCTTGCCACGGCGCAGCGCCCATGCTGCGGGCTGCGGCGGTGTAGTGCGGCGGCAGGCCGTCCCACGCGGCGAGCAGGTCTTTGGTGATAAAGGGATAGGCCAACAGCGCATAGGTGGCAATCAGCAGCGGCAGCGAAGCCGTCCATTGCGGATACAGCAACAACACGCCGAAAGCCACACACACGGGCGACACCATAAACGGCAAAAAAGTGATGCCGCGTATCCACGCCAGCCGCCGCGCCAGCGCCGCATGCAGAATGCCGAGCAAGATGGCCAGCAGCATGGCGAAAAAGGTGAAGCGCAAGGTATTCCACGCAGCTTTCAGGGTATCGGCTTCCAGCAATACCCGCCACGAAGCGCCCGCATGCGCCGCCTGTATCGCAATCGCCGTCAGCGGCAGCAGGCAGCAAAACGCCAGCAACACCAGCACAGCGGCGAGAAAAGCCTGCTGGGCTGCGCCTTGCGGCGGCACGGGCTGCAAAGGGCGGCGCTGTTTGCCGCTGTCCGTGCGGCGGCTGATGAATGCATACAACCCGCCTGCCAGCGCGGTAATGCCGAGTGAGAGCCACACCAATACCGAGGCCTGCGCCATATCCAATTCATAGGCAATCAGCTGGTAGATTTCCACTTCTATGGTGGCAAAGCGGCTGCCGCCCAACAGCAGCGCCAGCCCGAAGCCCGAAAAGCAGTAAAGAAACACCAGGCACACCCCGCCAGCCAGCCAAGGCCGCAACACCGGCCATTCCACCTGCCAAAAGCGCTGCCACACACCCGCGCCGAGGGTTTGCGCCGCCTGCAAGCGCCGCGCGGGCACCTGCAAAAAGCCCTGGTAAGCTGCCCGCACCAACACCGGCAGATTAAAAAACACATTGCCGTAAAGCAACAGCCAGGGCGTATCCTGCCAGCCCGGCCACAACAGGCCGCGCGCGCCAAACAAGGCCAATACGCCCATGCCCGCCACCAGCGTGGGCATCACAAACGGCAGCATCAACAAGCGCAACACCAGCCGCCTGCCGCGAAATTCAAAACGCGCCAGCGCCCAGGCCACGGGCACGCCCAAAAGCAGGGTGAGCGCGCCGGTAATCGCCGCCTGCAACACCGTCCACACGATACGCCGGCGGAAATAATCGTCGCCCAGAATCTGCCACATCAACCCGCCCTGGTCGTAGGCCGCCAGCGCCAGCAAAGGCGCCGCCACCATCGCGGCAAGAAAGCCGACGGGCACAAGGGCTATCAGTAAAGTGGCACACGCTTCGGGCAGCTTCATCACGCAGGTTCAGATTAAAGAAAACGCTTTATTGTAAAGGAAAAACAGACTTTCAGACGGCCTGATATCTGTGCAAAATCTCCCACTCGTCGCACCCGCGCAGACAGGTGCACGGTGTAAAGCACGGCTTTGCTTGCCCGCCCATCTTTCCGACTCCAAAAACCCAATTTTAATCATTGAGTTATGCATCACCAAGGCTGACAAGTTTCAGCTGAAGCTACGCTTCAGACCGGGCACCCGCCTGCGCGGGTGCGGCGGTTATTTTTTTGCAAAGGCCTCGGCCTGGTGTGAATTGTGTTTCCCAACCAGATATAGCCGAAGAAATGAGATTCTGCTACGGCGTTGGCTTGCCGCCTTGTATCAGAATCTCATTTCTCCGACTATAAAACTGATGCAAAACCGCCCGCCAAGCCCCCGCCACATTAAGCAAACAAGACAAGGCCATCTGAACGATTTGCGTTCAGACGGCCTGATATTTACGGCGTGTTTATTGCGCTGCTTCTGATGCGGTGCCGGAAGCGGTATCCTGCAACATCGGTTCCTGTGCCGCCGGTTCGGAAGCGGAAACCACGCCTGCTGCGGGGGTGGTGTTGGTTTCTGCTGCCTGTTTTTCACCACTGCAGGCGCTTAAACCCAATGCGGCGGCCACTACGGCAAATGAAAGTGTTGTTGAGAATCGCATGTTTGCTCCTTTTCAGGCTGGTTGACGGGTTGCAGGAAAATCCTGACGCCGTATGGCGTGAAACAACCGAACCAACAGCCGCTGCCGTCCATGCGGGCGGCTTCGGGAAATCGGGGCTGCCGGTCCGTGTTTGTTTTTCGAACCTTGCAGTCGGCATTTAGTTCCATCAGATTTATGCGCCGTCTTCTGCTTCGTCGACCGGCGACACGCGCACGCGCTCGATGCGCTGCCCTTCTTTCTCCAGCACTTCAAAACGCCAGCCGTGGAAATCCACCTTGTCGCCCACATCGGGAATGGTCTGCAGCTCTTCCATAATCAGCCCGGCCACGGTATGGTATTCGGCTTCGTCATCGTGCGGCGGCAGGCTGATTTGACGCGCCAACTCCATGTATTCGAGGCTGCCGTCCACAATCAGGCTTTGGTCGCCACCGCCGCTCTCAATCAGCGGCGCATCTTCACGCTCGAATTCCTCGGGGAATTCGCCGGCAATGGTTTCCAGCAGATCTTTCATGGTCACCATGCCCAAAATCGCGCCGAATTCGTCCACCACCAGCGCATAATCGGCGCTGTTTTTGCGGAACAGCTCAATCGCGCTCAGGGCGGTGGTGCTGTCGGGCAGCACCAGCGGCTGGCGCAAGGCCGTCTGAATGTTCATTTCGCCGCCGTCGAGCAGCTGGCCGAGCAGGTCTTTTTTGTTGATGTAGCCTAAAGGCTCGTCGACACCGGCTTTGCCGACCACCAAGAGGCGGCTGTAGGGGGTGTTTTGCAGTTGCGCTTTCTGCTCGTCGCGGCTTTGCGAAATGTCCAGCCGTTCGATGTCGCGGCGCGGAATCATCACGCCGAGAATCGGCCGTTCGGCCAGCGTGAGCACGCTGCGTATCATGGATTTTTCGTTTTCTTCAAAATGGCTGCTGTCGCCCAGCCCGCCGTCGCCTGCCTTGGCGATGACCGCTTCGCGGATGCCCATCATCCCGAGCACGTTGTCGGCAGTGCGCTGGCGCCAGGTGCTGCTGATGTAGTCGTTGCGCTTGCTGTTTTTCATCGACACCTGATTGAACACTTCAATCAGAATCGAGAAACCGATGGCGGCATACAGATAACCTTTGGGAATATGGAAATGGAAGGCTTCGGCAATCAGGCTGAAACCGATCATCAGCAAAAAGCCCAAACACAGCATCACCACGGTCGGGTGGTTATTGACGAATTCGGTCAAGGGTTTGCTCGCCCAAATCATCACGCTCATGGCCACCACCACGGCGGCCATCGCCACCACGATGTGGTCGACCATCGCCACGGCGGTAATCACCGAATCAATGGAAAACACCGCATCCAGAATCAGGATTTGCACCACCACACCCCAAAAAGGCGAATGCTTTTTGCTGCTTTCGGCGACATGAAACTGGTTGTGCCCCTCCAGCCGCTCGTGCAGCTCGGTGGTGGCCTTGTAGAGCAGGAACAGGCCGCCTAACAACATAATCAGGTCTTTGCCCGCCACGGCAAAATCGCCGACATGAAACCACGGATGAGTGAGCGTCATGATTTTGGCCATGAAGCCCAGCATGATGACGCGCATCAGCACCGCCAGCCCCAGGCCGGTAATGCGGGCGCGGTCACGGTAGGCGGGTTTGACCTTGTTGGCGAGAATCGCCACAAAAACCAGATTGTCGATGCCCAGCACCACTTCGAGCACCAGCAAGGTAGCAAAGCCTATCCAGGTTGTAGGCTCGGCAAGCCAACTGAAATCCATAATGTTTGATGTCCTTGAATAACCTTTTCAGACGGCCTGATATATAGTCGGAGAAATTAGATTCTGATACAAGGCGGCGAGCCGCAGACAATACAGATATAGTCGTTTCGTTAGTTTGATACAGCGTTGCTGCACCTTGCCGTACTATCTGTACTGTCTGCGGCTTGCTGCTTTGTCTCAATCTAAATTGAAATGACTATAGTACGGCAAGGCGAGCCAACGCCGTAGCAGAAACTCATTTCTTCGGCTATAGAAGGCCGTCTGAAAACAACAACAGGCAGCCCGATAACCTCAGGCTGCCTGATTCTTGTGCATACACTACGCCGTACGAATGAGCTTCTTCAGATAAGCTGCTCTGCTCTGCGTCTTTCATAATGATGTGTGCATGCCTCAGATAAGTAATGGAGAAAGTGTAACAGCTTGGATGAAAAATGCAAGTTCAGAGCGTGCCGTAGGAATGCAGGCCGCTCAAAAACATGTTCACGCCGATAAAGGCAAAAGCGGTGATAAAGAGGCCGATAATCGCCCACCAGGCCAACACCTTGCCGCGCCAGCCCGCCACCAGGCGCAAATGCAGCCACACCGCGTAATTCAGCCACACGATAAACGCCCAGGTCTCTTTCGGATCCCAGCTCCAGTAGCGCCCCCAGGCATCGGCCGCCCACAAGGCACCCAAAATAGTGGCAATGGTGAAAAACAGAAAACCGACCGCGATGGCTTTATACATCACCTCTTCAATCACCTGCGACTCGGGCAGCCATGTTTTGCGACCGCGCGCTTCGGCGCGCAATGCGCCCAGCTCGGCCACGCCCAGCATGGCGGCGATGCAGAACGCGCCGTAGCCGATAAAGTTGGCGGGCACATGGATTTTCATCCACCACGACTGCAACGCCGGAATCAGCGGCTGGATGGTGTGCGCCTCGCGCGATACGCTGTACCACAGCACAAACACCACCAACACCGCCATAAAGGCAAACACAAAACCACCCAATTTCTGAATGGCGAATTTTTTCTCATAATAGAGATACATCAGCGCAGTCACCACCATAAACAGGATAAACACTTCATACAGCGTGGAAACCGGCATATGCCCCGCATCGGGGCGCAGCAGATAACTTTCATGCCAGCGCACCAACAGGCCGGTGAAGCCCGCCAGCGCCGACACCCAGGCAAACGACGTCGCCATGCCGAGCAGGGTATTGGTTTCGGCATGGCTGCGTCTGGCGGCAAGGGCACCGACGATGTAGCAAAACCAGGCGAAAAACACAAACGCACACTGCCACATAATCGCCGACTGGCTGCTGAGGAAATACTTCAGCAAAAAGCCTTCGCCGTTGTCGATATGGCCGCCGTAAAGCTGCACCGCCGAATAGGCCAATGCCAGGCTCAGCGGCACAAACCAGCGCAGCGGCTTGAAAAACCAGCCGAGCAGGATGGTGGCAGCCGCGCTGCCCCACAGAATCACCGTTTCGTAGCCGTCCATATGGTGGCTGATGCGGTTTTGCGCAAACACGGCAATCAGCACCATCAATACGGCAAACAGCCAGTCTGCGCCATTGAGTCGGCGCAGAAACGATTTGTGCGTCAGCAGGGCGTGTTCGGGCAGCTTGCCGGTATTGGTCAGGTTAGTCATGGTTCAGGTCCTTCGCCAATTGTTCCAAGCGTTGCAGATGCTCGGGATATTCTTTTTGCAAATCGCGCTCGTCGCGGCTGGACGACATGGCAAAGCGGATTTTGCCGCCGTCAAACAACAGCCAGGCGCGTTTTTCGCGGATATAAAACATGAAAATCGTGCCCAACACCAGCAAAACCGAGCCCAGATACACCAGCGAGGCGCCGGGCGAGCGGTTCATCTGCAGGCCGGAGGAGCGCACTTCCTTGTAACCGGCAAGCTGCAGCAGCATCGGTGCCGGATAAACCGTCAACCCGGTATAGGCATCCATGCTGTTGAGCAAAAAACGGTTGCGCGCATCGCTCTGCGGCCACTCAGGCAGCTTGTAATGGCGCAGCGTGTCTTCCAGCGCCGCATTCATGGCACCATACAGAATCTGGTAAAAATATTCCTGCATTTTTTCCTGTTCGGCCGGCGGAATGTTTTGAGCGATAAAATCATTCAGCGCCAGATAGCCGCCGTCGGCGAAAATGCGCAGGGTGTTTTCGGCGGCCTGGGCGAACTGGCTGCGGATGTTGTCGGGCGTGCCGCGTGTGGCGGCTTCTACAATCGCCTTGCGGGCATCGGCATCGCTGATGCGCTCACGCAACGCCATAAAGGTGTCTATCCTGCCTTCGCCGTCAGCCGGCAGGCGCAGCCAGCGGTATTGCTGCTCCAGCCCTTCGCGGGTGCCGGTGATGAAAAAATAATCGTTTTCCTGCAAAATCGGCAGCATGTAGTTTTTGTATTCCACCGCCTGACCGGCCGCATCACGCAGGCGGTAAATCACCGAAGGGCCGATGTTGGTGAATTTTTTGTCCTGGCGCACGGCACGCACATCGTTGACTGTGTTTTGCAGGCTTTGCGCTTTCTTTTCGGGCGTTTCCATGTCCTCTACGTTCATAGAGGTAAACTGATCGAATTCGAGCTGGTAGGTCTGCTGGCCCAGATTCATGGGAAACTGGCGCATCGACACCGCATCCATCTCATTGGGGGTGCGGCTCTTGCCGGCCAGATTCCAGGCTTTGAATTTCAAATCGGAGCCGCCGTCGGCAAAGCTGGCCTGGTAAATAGTGATGCCGTGTACCGTCAGCGGATGGTTGACGCGGATGGTTTGCTCGATCTTCTCGCCGGTCGCCTTGTCGGTCACCACCAGGTCGCTGGCAAAGTCTTTAGGCATGCCGGTGTTGTAAAAATCAATGTGGAATTTTTTCAAATCCACTGTAAACGGCAAATCCTGCACCAGCATGCCTTTGTCGGCATTCAGGAATATCACGTCGGCACCCTGCCCTTCGGTGATGTTGACATTGCCGCGAAAGGAAATATTGCCGCTGCCCAACGTGCTTTCAGGCTTGAAATCCCTGGCATACATCGATTCGTTGTCGGGCACGATTTTACCGGTCAGCATGCCGATTTTCAGCAGCAGATTGCTGTCGATCAGGCCGCCCAGGCAAATCATGATAATCGCGGCGTGGGCGCTGATATAGCCCCACTTGTTCATCGCGCCTTTTTTCGCCGCCACCAGCACCGAGCCGTCTTCCCGCGCAACGGTTTTGCTGCTGAAGCCCTGCACCTCGAGATAGCGCGCCGCCACTTCGGGCGACAGGCTGCCTTCCAGCACCGCGGTGTGTTTCATCGAGGCGAGCGACTGACGGGTAGCTTTTACGCGGTATGATTTCATTTCGCGCATAAACGGCGGAATGTTGCGCCACAAACACAAACCGGTGGAGAGCACCAGAAACAGCATGATGACCACAAACCAGCCGGAAGCGTAAACGTCAAACAGGCCGAGGAAGCCGAAAATCTGCGTCCAAAACGGGCCGAACTTCACCAGATAACTGGCCTGCGGCTGGCTTTGCTGCAACACCGTGCCGATAATCGAGGCAATGCCGAGCAGGCACAACAGCGCCACGGCAAAGCGCATGGAACTCAAAAAAGCAAACCACGGGCGGCGGATTAAGGGAACGGGGGGTTTGGAATCGGTCATAAAACTATAAAATCTATACAACAAAACAATCGGCGGCCAGCCGTATCATAGCAGAACAGCCGCCCGGATATCGGTGTGGATACGTAAAACCTGCCTGTATCGGCGGGCAGTCAAGGCGGCTGATATCCGATATATAGTCGTTTCGTTAGTTTGATACAGCGTTGCTGCGCCTTGCCGTACTATAGTCGGAGAGTAAGTTTTAATACAAGGCGGCGAGCCGCAGACAGTACAGGTAGTACGGCAAGGCGAGCCAACGCCGTAGTAAAACTTACTCTCTGACTATATCTGTACTGTCTGCAGCTTGCTGCCTTGTCTCAATCTAACGAAACGACTATAAAGATACAAGTGGTTTGACTTGATATCTGCGGCAGGGCTTCCTGACAGTTCAGATAAGTTGGTTCGCCACCTGCCACTTGTAGGCAAGGCCGTCTGAAAGAATATCTGCTTTCAGACGGCCTTTGTATTCACCATGCTTCAACATCGGGCAGCTTGGGAATTAATGCAGCCCCTGGACAAAGTTGGCCACCGCCTTCACTTCGTCATCCGACATGCGCTGGGCGATGTCGTTCATGATGGCGTTGGTGCGCTGGCCGGATTTGTAGGCGTTCATCTGCTCGGTCACATAAGCCGCATGCTGGCCGCCCAGGCGCGGATAGGCCACGATGTCGGTGCCGCCGCCGGGAATGCCCGCGCCGTTGGGACCGTGGCACGACATGCAGGCCGGCACTTTCTTGTCAGCCAGGCCGCCGCGGAAGATTTTCGCGCCAAGCTCGGGGTTTTCTTTCGGATTGGTTTCGCCCGCTTTTGGAAACTGTTTGGCGTAATAGGCTGATACGTCGGCGATGTCCTGATCCGACAAGCCCATCACCATCGGCGTCATGCTGGCAGACGCGCCGGTGGTGCGCTTGCCTTCCTTGATGTCTTTGGTCTGGTGGAAAATATAGTTCGGAAATTGCGCCGACAGCTTAGGATACATGGCGATGCCGCTGTTGCCGTCAACCGCATGGCAGGCTGCGCAGACATTGGTGGCGATTTCCTTGCCTCTGGCAACATCACCTTTGGGCTCGGCAGCAACTGCCGTTGCCGCCGCAGCGGCGGCCAGGGCCAACAAAGTAAAACGTTTCATGGAAGTGCTCCTGATTACAGCATCGGCAGGCCCGCAGCCCGCACAATACCCTTTTCCTCATACTCAACGCCGGACCCGAATTTGCAGCCGGCCAAACCGATAACGCTATAAACATGGTATTCTATACCAAATTCACACAATTTTACTACATATGAACCTTTTTCAAAACGCAAAATTCTTTACCACGGTCAATCATTTGAAAGACTTGCCCGACACAAGTGCCGAAATCGCCTTTGTCGGGCGCAGCAATGCGGGCAAATCGAGCGCCATCAACACGCTCACCAACCATGTGCGTTTGGCCTACGTATCGAAAACCCCCGGCCGCACCCAACACATCAATTTCTTCGAGTTGGCAAACGGCGGCTTTATGGTCGACCTGCCCGGCTACGGCTATGCGCAGGTGCCCGAAGCCATCCGCGCCCACTGGGTGAAACTGCTGGGCGACTACCTGCAGCAACGCGCGCAGCTTATCGGCCTGGTGCTGATTATGGACGCCCGCCACCCGCTCAAGGAATTGGATGTGCAGATGCTGGATTTTTTCCACATCACCGGCCGGCCGGTGCACATTTTGTTGTCGAAAGCCGACAAACTTTCCAAAAACGAGCAAATCAAAACGCTGGCCGCCGTCGAAAAAGCCCTCAAGCCCTATGCCGAACGACAGCAAGTCAGCGTGCAGCTTTTCTCCAGCCTGAAAAAGCAGGGCAAGGAAGAGGTGAACAAAGTGGTGGGCGGATGGTTTGCGGCAGCGATACCAAGTGCCGCCGAAGCCGAAGCCAGAAATCCGGACAACGAAGCCGTCTGAAATGCGCCAAAAGCCTTTGTCTGAAAACACAATCAGGCCGTCTGAAACCTTTCAGACGGCCTGATTTTCTGCTACATCAAACCCATGCTGCGCAACACCACAATCCCGACGGCTGCCGAAAACATCGCACCAAACGTGGTGATGCCGGTGATATTGGCCGCCGCCACATCATTGCCGCCCATCACCTTGGCCATCACATAACTGGTGGCTGCCACCGGCGTGGCCGTCATCAGATACAGCACACCCATCGCCACTCCGCTCAAACCGAAAACCAAACCCACGCCCACAGCCACCAACGGCGCCACCACCAAGCGCCCGATGCTGGCCTGCAACGAAATATCCGACATTTTAAACATCGACTTCATATCAAATATCGCCCCTGCGCAAATCAGCGCCAGTGGCAGCGAAATATTGCCCACATATTGCGCCGTCTGCAAAATCGGCTGCGGCACTTTCACATGCAGCGCCTGCAATACCAGCGCCGCCACAATCGCCACAATCAGCGGATTGGTGATGATTTTAAACGATATCAGCCGCAGTTTCCCCCCCCACGAGCCCTCATCGGAGCGGCTCAGCGTAATCACCGCCAGAATATTGAACAATATCGTTACCACGCCGGTATATACCGCGCCTGCCGCCAGACCGCTGCCGCCATAGGCATTCTGCACAAACGCCAATCCCATCACCCCCAGATTGCTGCGGAATACCCCCTGCACAAACACGCCCTTGTCGCGCTTTTGCGGCACGAATTTCCAGGCATACAGCTCCGCCCCGACATAAAGCAGCAGCGTGGAGACAATGCCAGCCAGCAACAGCAGCGCCTGCTCGCCGTAATGGATTTCGCCTTTCAACAAGTTCACAAACAGCAGCGTCGGCAGGCCGTAATTAAACACCAGCTTCGACGCCTGCGCGCAAAAATCATTGTTAATCTGGCCGCTGCGGCGCAACACCACACCGAAAAACAGCAGTAAAATGCTCGGCACCGTCACACCGACGGCAAACAGCACCGCATCCCAAAATCCGCCCACCCGCTTTATCCTGTTTACGTATTATCGACCTGCATCATACCGCAAACAGGCCGTCTGAAACATGATATAGTGCACCTTTGTTGCATTTTCCCACGCCGTTCCAGACGGCCCGATCCGCCACACCATGACCGAAACCCAACTCTACCTGCTGCTGGCCGCCGTCATCGCAGCACTCGCCGCCGCCGTCCTCACCTGGCTCCTGCTCCGCAGCAGGCATCAGGCCGCGCTGCAAAACCTGCGCGCCGACCACCGCGAAGAAACCGCCGCGCTGCAAAACAGCCTCACCGAAATCAGCCAACAACACCAGTTTGCCGCGCAGGAGCAGGCCGAAGCTGAAAGCGCGCTGGCATCGCTGCAACAGCAATACCAACACACCCAACACGCGCTGGCCACCGCCGAAGCCGTCAACCGCCAACTGCCGCCGCTGCAACACGAATTGCAGCAAAGCCGCGCGCAGGCGCAAGATTTGCAGAGCCAGGTGCAGGAGCTGCACAGCCGCTTCGCCGCCGCCCGCCAGCACATCGACAGCCTGCAACACAACCATCAGGCGCAGGAGCAGGAATCAGGCCGTCTGAAAGCCGATTATGCGCAATTGCAGCAAAATCTTGCCGACACCCAAATCCGCAATGAGCGCCTCGCCACCCAGATCGAACAGGAGCGCCTCGCCCACGAAGAAAAACTCGCCCTGCTCACCGAAGCGCGCCAAAGCCTGACCGACCAATTCCAAAACCTCGCCAACAACATCCTCGAAGAAAAAAGCAAAAAATTCAGCGAGCACAACCACGAAAGCATCAACCGCCTGCTCACCCCGCTCAACGAACGCATGGGCAAATTCAGCGAACTGGTGCAAAACACCTACGAAAAAGAAGCCAAAGAGCGCAACACCCTCGAAAACGAGCTCAAGCGCCTGCAAACGCTCAACAGCCAGCTCCACACCGACGCCCAAGCCCTCACCCAGGCGCTCACCGGCAGTCAAAACAAAACCCAGGGCAATTGGGGCGAGATGATTCTCGAAACCGTGCTCGAAAATTCCGGCCTGCAAAAAGGGCGCGAATACATCGTGCAGGCCGGTGGCACCCGCACCGAAGAAGACGGCAGCATCCGCCGCCTGCAGCCCGACGTATTGGTGAACCTGCCCGACCACAAACAAATCATCATCGACAGCAAAGTCTCGCTCACCGCCTACGTGCGCTACACCCAAGCGCAAAACAGCGATGATGCCGCGCAGGCGCTCACCGCCCACGTCGCCAGCATCCGCGCCCACATCAAAAGCCTCTCGCTCAAGCAATACAGCGACATCGAAGGCGTCAACACCCTCGATTTCGTGTTTATGTTCATCCCCGTCGAGCCCGCCTATTTATTGGCGCTGCAACACGACCACAGCCTGTTTCAAGAGTGCTTCGACAAACGCATCATGCTCGTCGGCCCCAGCACCCTGCTCGCCACCCTGCGCACCGTCGCCAACATCTGGCGCAACGAGCAGCAAAACCAAAACGCGCTGGCGATTGCCGAAGAAGGCGGCAGGCTATACGACAAATTCGTCGGCTTTATCACCACGCTGGAAGGCGTCGGCAAGAATATCGACCAAGCGCAAAGCCAATATCAGGCCGCCTACAAACAGCTTTCCGAAGGCCGCGGCAACCTCGTCAACCGCGCCGAAAAACTGCGCAAACTCGGCATCAAAGCCAGCAAACAAATCGACAAAGCCCTGGCCGAACAAGCGCAGGAAAGCCTCACCGCCCTGCCCGACGGCGCCGATGAAAAAGATGATGACTCAGAAGCCGTCTGAAAACGCCTCAGCCACCCGCATGCCCCTTTCAGACGGCTGCTTGCTTTTATAGTCGTTTCAATTTAGTTTGATACAGCGTTGCTGCGCCTAGCCGTACTATC